>CAYQLG010000021.1:1822-45180 GCA_964418235.1 uncultured Planctomycetales bacterium | reverse complement strand
CGTCGCCATCAGCGAGATCGGCTTTGAGCGACCGCAAATCCTGGCGGGCGTGCCGGCGGTGGTGCGCGTCACCGTCGTCAATCACGGGCCGCAACCCCTCAGCGACGCCCGGCTCAACGTCGCCGTCGGCGAAGCGCCATTGCCCGCCTTGCCGCTGGAGACGCTGGCCGCCGGTGCGCAGCGTTCGGTCAGTTTCGAAGCGGTTTTCCCGGAGGCCGGCTATCGTGAGCTGACCACGCGCCTGGCCACGCCGGACGGTTTCGCGCTCGATGACGTCCGCCGGGCCGTGGCCGCGGTCAAGCCGGCCCTGCGTGTGCTGGTGGTCAACGGTCAGCCCGCGGCGGATCCGGCGCAGGATGAAGTCTTCCTCTTGCAGAGTGCGCTCGCGCCGCCGGGGTCTTTCTCCTCCGGTGTCGTGATCAACGTGACTGATCCGGATCAACTCGAAGGCGAAGCGCTGGCCGAGTTCGACGCGATCGTTCTGGCCAATGTGCCGCCGTCGACCGAGCCGCAAATCGACCGGCTGGAAAAGTACGTAAGCGCCGGCGGTGGGCTGCTCATTTTTCTCGGAGACAATGTCGCCGACCCGGTCGCCTACAGCGCCACGCTCCGCCGCCTCTTGCCGTTGCCGCTCGAAGAAGTCGTCTCGACCGACGAAAACAGTCGCGGCGTGCAGATCGCGCGCGGCGCTGGCACCGCGCTCCAGGCGCTTTTCTCCGGCGACGGCGAGTTGCTCTCCGAGCAGGTCTATGTGCGCAAGTTCATCCGCTGCGGCGAAAGTGGCGAGTCTCCGGCGACCGCGCCAACCACATCCATTGCTGTGGCGTTGCCGCCGACTACTGGCCCCGCGCCCGGCGCCGTTGCCGCGCTGAACAGCACGACCGTGCTGGCGCGTTTTACCAACGCGGCCCGCAGCCCCGCGCTGATCGAGCGAACGATCGGCGAGGGCCGCGTCTGGCTCTTTCCATCGACTGTGGACCTGGATTGGAACGACTGGGCCAGATCGCCCGACGGTAGCTACGTCGTTGCGCTGCTCGAAATCATGCAGCAGCTCGCGCGGCGTGACGCGCACCCGGTGCAGGCTCTCGCTGGTGAGCGTCTCACCGTCCCCCTGATTCCCGAGCACTATGAGTTGGCCGGCGTGTTTCGCTCACCGCGGTATCCCGAAGAGCCGGCGCTCGAAGCAAGCCTGGCGGGCCAGGAGCTTGTGCCGGGAAGGCTTGCGTGGCTGAGCGGTCCGCGCGCAACGCAACTTGGCTCATATCGCGTTGAGTTGACGCGCCGGCCCGCCGCGGTCGAGATGCGGCCGCTCGTGGTCAACCTTCCGCCGGCGGAGTCAGATCTCGCCGTGCTGCCGCGCGCAGTGTTGACGGGCGCGCTGGCTGACCTGCCTCATGAAATCGTTGAGTCGCCGGAGGAATTTCTGCGCGGCGATGAAACCACGCGGCGCGAGCTATGGCCGGCGATCCTGATTACGCTTGTCGTCCTGCTGGTGGCCGAGCAGTCGCTGGCATGGTGGTTTGGCGCGCTGCGCATGACCACCCGTCGCGGCGAGGCGCCCGGAAACGCGGGTTCGAATTAGCTGGGCCCCCAAGCGACCCGTAGCGTCGGCCCTCTGTGGCCGACGGCGTCTGCGCAACGCACCGTTGATGACGGCTCATCGTGGCCGATGGAATTTATCGCCGGAATAACGTGCCCGACCGTCCCGGCGTTGGGCACGGAGACCCAACGCTACAGCGCAAACACGCGGACTAACGCTGCAACGCTCGCTCGGATTGTTGCGGCCGGCAACGCCCACCAATCAGACTCGCACGTTCCCACCTTCCCACCTTGCCACCTTCCCACGTTCCCACCTTCCCACGCTCCCACCTTCCCACGCTCCCACCTTCCCTTGCGCGCGCGTCTTCACGGCGAGTCTTCATCGCATCGTGGCTGGCGGACTTTCCGGTTCCGGCGCGTTGGTCGTGCAGACGTTTTGCGCCGTCAATGCGCGCTTGGTCAGAAAATCGACAAAGACGACGCGCACTGTCAATTCGCGATTTCGCGGCGGCGCACCTTTCCATGGGCACTTTACCGTGAAATGCTGCGTGAGCAGCTTGCCATACCACAGCTTGCTCAACTCCGGCGCGGTCAGGGCGCACTCCGCGACGAGATTTTCGACCGACGATGCAGCCAGATCAAAGACCTGAATGCGCACGTCCCCGGCGACCTTCACGACATCGCCGACGCGATCAAGCGGCTTGAAGTAAACGATGACGCCATCATCGCCCGGCTTGCCGTCGAAATCGGCGCCCGCGGTCAGCGCATCGATCTGCAGCTTCTCGGGGTAATAGACCAGCCGCAGGTCTTCATCGGTGATTCCGCGCGCGGTGGCGAGTTGGCGCTGCAGCTCGTCGATCGTGTTTTTCTGCTCGGTCAGTTGGCGGTCACGCGTGGCGATTTCCTCTTCGAGTCGCCGAAGATCGGCCTGCGGGTCGGGCTTGGCCGTGATGTCGCAACCCGTCGGCGCCAACGCAGCGCCCACGAGCAGCGCGTATTGGGCCAGCGCTGCCGAAAGATATCGGCTGTGCCGTCTCGGCAAGACGCCCACGCTCCGCCGGTTGTCCGAAAGGGGGGGGCAGCCCGCGCCGCGGCGCTGCCCGCCCGCGCTGCGCAGGGCGCTGCTGGCGCGGCCGACATCCACGGATCCGAGATATTGACGTTCGTCCATGGTGAAATTCTACCCCGCGCGTCATATTGCGTGGCGAAAGCGAACCCGCGCGGCCTCGGCTCATGATTTCTTACATTCTCTCAGAGCAAGAGCCGGCTTGTGAAGCTGCGGGGTGCAGGCCGGGTGTTCTTGGCGTCCCAGGCCCGACCGTGGGCCGCAGCCGGCTGCGCTTTCCGCTGGATTTTTTTCCGAGGTACGAAGCGGACCGGGGCTGCATGCGACGATCTGCGCTTGACGTTGAAGATCGGTCAAGCAGCGGGCAAGCGGGTTGTCGGCCTGCTGTCCAGCGCTCCCTCGCATCGACCGGCTAGAGTTGCTAAACTCATAAGAGACTGTACACCGTCCATGCCGCCGCGCGAGTCCGCGAAGCTCGATTTTCGTAGGCGGCGTTTGCCGGCGCGGACAGGCGTCTGTTTGTGCGCCGCACCGGATGCGCAGGGCTGCTGTCGCCCAATAGACCGACTTTTGTAAACATTCGCCGCCGATTGAGCGCAGCTTGGCGGATGTGTTGGAGGCCGCTTCGATGAGTATCGCCAATCCCCCGCCTGTCGTGCCCCATGCCGAGCCGCGTCCGGCCGGCAAGCCCACCGTCCAGCGCACGACCATGTCGGGCGTGCCGTTGAAGACGGTCTACACGGTCGATGACATGGGCGGGCCGGAGGCGCATCGCGGCCTGCCGTTGCCCGGACAATATCCGTATGTGCGCGGCATCCATGCCGATATGTACCGGACCAAAGTCTGGACGATGCGGCAGTTCGCCGGCTTCGGCTCGGCCCATCAGACCAACGAGCGCTTCAAGTATTTGCTTGAGCATGGCCAGACCGGCCTTTCGACCGCGTTCGACCTGCCCACGCTGATGGGCCGCGACAGCGACGACATCCTCGCGACCGGCGAAGTCGGCAAGTGCGGCGTCGCGATCAGCTCGCTCGAAGACATGCGCATTCTCTTCGACGGGATCAACCTCGCCGACGTCAGCACCAGCATGACGATCAACGCGCCGGCGGCGATCTTGCTGGCGTTCTATATCTGCGTGGCGCAGGATCAGGGCGTGCCGCTGACGAAGCTCCGCGGCACCCTGCAAAACGACATCCTCAAAGAGTTTCACGCTCAGAATGAATACGTCTTTCCGCCGCCGGCCAGCGTCAAGCTCGTGATCGACACGATCGAGTATTGCACGCAGAACATGCCGCAGTGGAACAGCGTCAGCATCAGCGGCTATCACATTCGCGAGGCCGGCGCAACCGCCGCGCAGGAGCTGGCCTTCACGCTCGCCGACGGCATGTGTTATGTCGAGGAGTCGCTGAAGCGCGGTCTCGACATCGACGAATTCTCTCCGCGGCTCTCGTTCTTCTTCGACGTGCATAACGAGTTTTTTGAGGAGATCGCGAAGCTGCGCGCGGCCCGGCGGATTTGGGCGCGCGTCATGCGCGACAAGTACAAGGCCAAGAACGAGCGCAGTTGGTGGATGCGCTGCCACTGTCAGACCGCCGGCGTCAGCCTGACCGAGCAGCAGCCGATGGTCAACATCATCCGCGTCGCGTATCAGGCGCTGGCCGCGGTCCTCGGCGGGACGCAGAGCCTGCACACCAACAGCATGGACGAGACGCTCGCGCTGCCCAGTGAGCACGCCGTCAAGATCGCCCTGCGCACGCAACAGGTGATCGCCGAAGAGACCGGCGTGACGAACGTCGTCGATCCGCTCGGCGGCAGCTATTTCATCGAGGCGATGACGAACGACATCGAAGCCCGCGCCAATGAGATTTTTGCCGAGATCGACGCGATGGGCGGCGTCTTGCCGGCGATCGAGCAGGGCTATTTCCGCCGCTCCATTGCGGAGAGCAGCTATCGCTTTGGCCAGGAGTTTGACCGCGGCGAGCGCGTCATGATCGGCGTCAATAAGGTGGTCGATGACGATCACCCGCCGATTCCGATTTTGCAGATCGACCGCGCGGTCGAGGTCGAGCAGAAGGCCCGCATGGCGGAGATGCGCCGTCGCCGCGACGCGCAGGCCCACGCCGGGGCGCTGAAGAAGCTGGAAGAGACCGCCCGCGCCGGCGGAAACGTGATGCCGGCGCTGATCGATGCGAGTCGGGCGCTGGCGACGGTCGGCGAGATGATGAACGCGTTGAAGAACGTCTACGGCCAGTATGATGGCGGGCCGGAGTGGTGATGGGCAGGCGGCCGGATCGCGGCTCATTCATGCGATGGCTGCGCTGGGACCGTTCGGCTCCATAGCATCTGCACATACACACGTCATCGTGGCCAGGGGCCGCCGGCGTTGTGCTCGCCCGATTTCGAACGCCCCTCAGGTTGCAAGGCCGCTTCGGCCCGCGATCAGAGCGTCGTGAAATGCGAGCTTTCACCTCTATCGGAGCCGCGACCGTCAGGAGTCGAACCGTGAGTGAGAATCGAAGAATTTCCTTACGGATGCGGCTCTGCCGGGCGATTGTGCAATTCTGAAAATGGCCCCGGCAGGCCTTTTCGCGCGTAGTCGGGCGACATCCAGCTATCGCCCTCGCGCTGCGTGCCTGACATGGATCGCATCATGCAGCAACCCCCATGAAACGCACCCGATAGGATTCGAACCTATAACCCTCGGTTCCGAAGACCGATGCTCTGTCCAGTTGAGCTACGGGTGCAGCGCTGTCGACCGGTGGCGACGCGCAGTGATTAGCCCATGCCGCCACTCATGACGCCGATCATATTGTTCGCAGTGTACGCACGCCACGCCAGACGAACAATGCAGGCAGTGCGACCTCAGCGACCGCAGCGCGCGGCGGGAGCGCACGTTGGCGGCTACGCGTAGCTGTGCAGGCCGACGATGTAGAAGTTCACGACCCACCAGTTGAAGATCATCATGATGCAGCCGGCGACGGAGAGCCACGCCGTCCACAGGCCGCGGTTTTTCACGACGAAGCGCGTGTGGATCAAAATCGCGTAGATGATCCAGGTGTTCATCGCAAAAACCTCCTTCGGATCCCAGCCCCACGGCCGGCCCCACGAATAGTCGGCCCAGACCGCCCCGAGGATGATCCCGATGAAGAGAATCACAAACACAATGTTGAGGATGATCAGGTGGCACCAATCCAACTGATTGAGCCACTCGGGGATGTCGCGGCGGCGTTCGTCGCCCGGCGCGGCGCCCGCCAAGACCGGTCGCTGGTCGAGCATGGCACGGTCTGTCGGCGGCGCGGCCAGACCGCCGACCGCAGCAAAGCCCATGCCGACGATGGGGGGCGCAGAGGCATAGTCCGCCGGGCCGAGCCGCCCGAGCTGTCTGTCGGCTGAGCTGCGGAAGTAGTAGCCCAGCAGATAGACGACGCCGATCACCGCTGCGAGGAAAATCAACGCATAGGAGGTGATGATGAGCGTCGTGTGGATGCGCAGCATCAGGTCGTCGAGGATGCCCATGACGGTCGTGATGGTGCCTCCGCCGGGCAGAACAAAGCCGGCGATCAGCAGCGAGACGAAGCCGAGCACATGCGCCGACAGCGCGAAGACGCGCGTGCGGAAGAGCAACTCCGCCAGCAGCCCGACGACGACGCCGGCGAAGGCCGACGCGGTCAGCGCCTCGAACATGTTCGCGACGGGGATGCGATCGAGAATGTACCAGCGCAGGCCCAGCCCATAGCCGTGCACACCGAGCGCCACGAACAGCATGGCGATCGAGAGCGCCCACGGAATTTTCCAGCGCGTCACAAACGCCTGCACCGAAATCAGCGCCCCCACCAGATAGAACCACGAGCCCCAGATGTACTTCCCGGCGGCATAGTATTTCGCCTCGGCGCGCAACTGGCTTTCGGCGGGATAGACGCCCGGACCGGCGGCGGCGCGCAGCGTCTGGGCCAGCTCGCCGAGCTTGGCCGTGATACGCCGTCCGACGGCCGACGGCGTGGCATCGGCCGCGGCGACGCCGGCGGTTTCACTGATGGGCGCGTTAAGCCACAACTCGCGCAGCTCGATCCAGGGTTTGAGCAGCTTGAAAGCCTGAGGGGCGGTGTAGCCAGGCACCGGCGCGCCGACTTTGTCGAGCACCTCGCGCTGCGACATTTCGCCGGCGGATTCGAGCGACCTGGCCGTGTTGGCGGCCAGTTGCTGAATCGGGTGCCACGCATCGAGCCGATCCGCCGCCGGTTGCGGCACGAT
Source organism: uncultured Planctomycetales bacterium (assembly GCA_964418235.1). Taxonomy (GTDB): domain Bacteria; phylum Planctomycetota; class Phycisphaerae; order UBA1845; family Fen-1342; genus CAYQLG01. The sequence goes on along the minus strand of CAYQLG010000021.1, from coordinate 38,324 downwards.
GCCGACCATGCGATCGATGCTGAAGGCGGTGGCCTCGGCTTCGCGGACGCGGCGCATCGCGGTGACCATCACGGCGCGCGGCTCCAATTCGTCGATGCGATCACGCACGAGCGGATCGGTCAGCTCGCGCGGCGTCATGTATTTGTCTTTGAGGATGCGCTGCCGGGCGGCCTCGGTGATGGTCGTGCGCTGGCCGGTCGAGGGCGATGCGGTCAGGTGGTGCCGTACGCCGAGATCCTTGATGTAGACCACGGGCGTATCGACATACGCGTCGCGGTTGAAAATCCACTCCATCAGGGAGGACATCGGCGAAAGCCCGGGGAAGCTCTCACGCCCGAACAGGCCTGCCATGCGCTCACGCGCAAAGGAATCGAGCGCCTTGTAGCGCCCGCCGTCTTGCACGGCGATGATTTTGGCGGCGTCCCAGTCGATGTGGGCGTCGAGCTGCCGGGCGCGCTCCGACGCCGCGAACGGCGCGACCGGGTCGGCCTGGGCAGAGCCGATCGCCAGCAGTGCCGCGAGCACCGCGGCGGAAAAAAGCTGCGATGCGCGGGGCGTAGCTGGGAGGCTGAGCGGCGCCGCCGGTTGGATGCGGTCAGTGCAATCGAAAGCCTGCCCTGATGCGGATCGGGTCCGGGATGCGGTGATCGTATGGCTCAACATATCGTTATGCCTTTGTCGTTGATTCAAGCAATGGTCCATTCGCAATGGTCGCGCCGACTCGCGCGGCGCAGGGCCAGAGGAGCGGTCCGTATATGAGGGCTTGAAGCGAAGCTGAATCGCTTCCTTACGGGCGCGGTTCTCTTTAGACGCTGTCGGCCAGGGAGCGGCGCCAGACGCCGTCGTCCACAGAGGGCCGACGCTACAGTGGTTGCCGCTCATCCACGTCGGAGTCATCGGCCCTTGCCGCCTATCACTCACCATTCGCCTCTCTTAACTCTTAACTCTTAACTCGCTACTCGCAACTTGCTACTCGCTACTTGCCACTCGCGCCACTCACGACTCCGCCGCCAGCCGGCCTGCCGCGCGGGCCTGGGCCAGAGCCTGCTCCTTGCGCCGGCGAATCAGGATCGGCTTCACGTAAAACGCATACATGCTGCCCAGCGGGATCAGCACACAGCCGAGCAACATCGGCCAGATGCCGTGGCGATTGCCGACGCCGAGAATCGTGAAGCTCCAGAAATCGCCCGTGCGATGATCGTTGGCCGCGCCGCTCTGGAAGAGCGTCCACGCGCCCGCGGTGGTCGTGTGGTTGGTATAGACGGACGCGTGTTGCGGGGCGCTGTCGCCGGCCTTCACATAGAAGTCGCTCCGCCAGCGCTCGGCTGACTGCCGCCCTGGGAAAAACGTCACCGTCAGCTTGCCGGGGTGCAGCGTGACGCCAAGGTCGCGCTCAGCCCGCGAATAGACAAAGAGCCAGTCCTGCTCCGCGCCGGGCGGGCGAATTCGCAGTGGCTGCGTCATGTCCTCGGGATAGTCGCTGAAGAACGTCCAGCGCGTTTCCTTCCAGCCGGAATGCTCGCCACGACCGGAAAACTCCAGTCGGATCACCGACTGCCGCCGATCCATGTTGGGCCGGCGGAACATCGTCGGCTCGACCACGGGGATCAACTCGACCCGCGAATGCCGGTGAAACGCCTTGAGCGTCAAGCCCCCGCCAAATGGCAGCTCACGCCGCTGATTCGGCGCGAGCGGGCCGCGCTCGACCTGCCCGCGCGAATCCACGATCGCCAGGACCGGTTCAACCTCCGCCGTCGCGCCAATCAGCAGCTTCATCGTCGCGACACTGCGATAGCGCACGACGATGTTGGGATCGACCAGCCCCGTGCGGCGGCGCATGCCCTGTTCATCAACGTCCTGCGTCATTTCGGGGAAGCGCTCGATCACGGTGCGCATGAAGTGCGTCTCGCCGTTGGAGATCGACACCGTCGCCGCCGGCGACCGCGCTCCCTCATAGCCCGGCGAGATCAACGGCCAGTCGGTCTGCAGCGATTCAACGCTGAGCACATAGGGCGTGCCTTCGAGCGTGATCTTCTCGCCCTTCGTCACTGCGAGCTGGCGAAATGTCGGCGGATCCTTGATCTCAATCGTCAACTCGTGCGGCCCCGCCAGCGGCGCCAGCCATTCGTTCAGTTCATCTTCGCGCTTGAAATAGCGGAACTCCACCGGCACCAGCGTATCCAGCCGCGACTCCGTCGGCTTCAGCGCGACCAGGGTCTGCTCGCGCTGGCCGCCGCGACCGTCGGTCAGCTCGACCGTGACGGCGGGGTTCTCGGCTTCGCCGCCGGCTGCCGGGACAACGGTCTGGCGCATGCCGCGAACGTAGGGCAGATAGCCCGTCACCGTCACGTCGACCGGCAGGTCGGCGCTGACGACTGGCAGCGGCATCTTCCAATGCTCCAGCCCGAGCGTGCTGATGGATGTTGTCCGTTGTGAGACGGCCGCGGCGTTGTTGGGCATGACCGGCATCGCCGGGCCGCTGACAAACCGCTCGCGATGGATCGGCAGGCCGTGCAGCGGCACATGCTTCATTTCGGCGAGATCTTGATCGGCCCGGCGGAAATGCAGCGCGGCAAGGTCGCGGTCGTAGAAGGTCGACTTAGGCTTGCCCGGAGTTAACCGAACGCGGAAGCGGTCAGAGATCGGCTCGCCGGTGCGATTGTCCGCGGTCAGCGTGACGGTCTTGGCCTCTTGTTCACCGACGCGGTAGAGCAACTCGACGGTGCTCACAGGCGTGCCCGCGGCTTTTTGCACCAGCATGCTGACCCGGCCCCCGAGCACCGGCATGAAGGTAGACCACGATTCGCCCTCTGCCGCGAGCACCATGGCGCTGCGCACGGGTTCGCCGCGGCTATCGATGATCTCGACGCGCGGCGAATCAAGCCGGACGTCGCCCTCGACCTTGGCCCAGAAGTACCAGACCGACCCGCCGACCAGCAGCAACAGGCCCAGGTGCGTTGTGAGCACGCCGGCGTTGGTCCAGTTCCAGCGGATGCGCGTGAACGTCGCCACCATGAGGTTGATGACGAAGAGCACGTTGAGCACCAGGAAAATCCAGTGATGGAAGATTTCCATCTCGGTCATTTCGACATAGCCGCGTACCTGCGGCAGGGCCGAGGCGACGGAAGCGTAAATCAGAATCAGCGTCAACCAGACGATCCCGAGCGCAATGCTCGAAAACGGCTTGATGAGCGGAAAGGACGGGGCCGCTCGCAAACGCGGAACGGGCTGTGTATCGACGAGTTTCATGCGGTTTTTTGTCGCGGACAGCAGGGGGGCGTCGAGCGCGGGCGGCACACGCCGCGCGCGGCACTCGCGGCCCAGCGGCGTTTCGCGCGGCCCGGTTGCTTACAGGTCGGGTCCGACACCGCCATCCGTCTGGACTTTAGCACGAAGAGCGTCGGTTTCGTAGTGATCCGCGTGGTTTCTTGCGGATACGCCGGTCCGCATTTGATCTTTCGTCAGCGCTGAAAGCATTGTGGGATGGTGTTCATGGACGGCGAAAACGCAGCGCGGCCATGTTGCCGGGCGACGGGTCGGTTGCATCGGGCGATGCCGGGCGAAAAATCAGCAGGGCATGGAATGGGTGGAATAAAGCGCGCACGAAATCCGTTTCAACCTGTGGGCCGTAAAGCCCATGCCATCCGCGGAAAGTTTGGCGGCGGACGGCGCCGTTTCGTCGGGAGCCGGCGGCGCTGTTCCGCCAACTTTTATTTGCAGACTTTCTGAAGGGATTAGGTGACCGAAGAGCAGTGCGAAGGCCGCAAACCGAACCGCGCCCGTAAGGAAGCGATTCGATTCATCGGGCGCCTGAACAAATCACGTCAACAGCTACGAGTATGACCGGCTGCTGCATCCGTTTGATCTTCGGCGGCGGAGCGTTCGCCGACGGGCGGCGCGTGCATCTCGCCGGCGGGCGTCGCGAGCAGCTTGCTAGCGGGCGTCGCGAGCATCTTGCTAGCGGGCGGCATGTGCAGCTCCGTGGCGACCTGCGCAAAGGCGCGCGGCTCGAATCGAATCGCTTCCTTACGGGCGCGGTTCGGCTTAGGGCGTGGGTCGGCTTGCGGGCGCGGTTCGGTTCGATGGCATCAGCGCACGGCGCGCCTTATAATGGCGAATCTACTGAAATTTGGCCCACCGCATGGTGAAGGAGTCTCTCGCGATGTCTGCTCAGTTTCACAAAGATTCGTCCGGCGCTACCCTCGTAACCCTCATTCCGGGCGACGGCATTGGTCCCGAGTGCGTCCGCGCAGCGCAGAAAATCATTTCGGCGTCGGGCGCCAAGGTTGCTTGGGAAGAGCGTCACGCCGGTGAAAGCGTCTTCAAGCAGGGCATCGCGTCGGGCGTGCCGCAAGACACGATCGAAAGCGTCCGCAAGACGCGCGTCGTCTTCAAAGGCCCGCTCGGCACGCCCATCGGTCACGGCGAGAAGAGCGCCAACGTCACGCTGCGAAAGCTCTTCGAGACCTACGGCAACATTCGCCCGGTGCGCGAGCTGCCCGGCATCAAGACGCCCTACAGCGGTCGCAACCTCGATCTCGTCGTCGTTCGCGAAAACGTCGAGGACCTCTACGCCGGCATCGAGCACATGCAAACCGCCGGCGTCGCGCAATGCCTGAAGCTGATCAGCCGAAAAGGCTGTGAAAAGATCGTCCGACTGGCGTTTGAGTTTGCCCGGGCGGAGGGACGCAAGAGCGTCGCCTGCGCCACGAAGAGCAACATCATGAAGATGACCGAGGGCATGCTGAAGCGCACGTTCGAGTCAGTCGCGAAGGAATATCCGGATATTCAGAGCTGGCACGTCATCATCGACAACTGCGCCCACCAACTCGTCAAGAAGCCGGAGCAGTTCGACGTGATCGTCACGACCAACATGAACGGCGACATCATCAGCGATCTGACCAGCGCGCTGATCGGCGGTCTGGGCTTCGCGCCGTCGGCGAATCTCGGCAATGACGTTGCGATCTTCGAAGCCGTCCACGGCAGCGCCCCCAAGTACGCCGGCAAGAATGTCATCAACCCGACCGCGGTGATCTTCACCGGCGTGATGTTGCTACGGCACTTGGGCGATTTTGAGGCGGCCCAGAAGGTCGAGCACGCCGTGCTGGTCACGCTTGAGCAGAACGCGGCGGAGGGCAAGGGCACCGGCGACGTGATCGGCTATGACAAGCCCGGCAGTCTGAGCACGACGGAATTCACCGATCGCATCATCGCGAATCTCGGCAAGCGCAGCGAGCGCTGGAAGGTGCGCGACTACAAGCCGATCAAACTGCCGCAGGTTTCGTCGGAACCGGCGTTTGTGAAGGCCAAGTCTGTCCGCGTGCTGGGCCTCGACGTATTCATCGAGGCAAACGTGCTGCCCGACGTGATTGGTCCGAAGGTTTCGCAGGCGCTCGAAGGTTCGCCTCTCAAGCTCAAGATGGTCAGCAATCGCGGCACGCAGGTCTATCCGGCGACCGGCGCCATGACCGATTGCACCGATCAGTATCGTTGCCGCTGCACATTGCGCGATGCGTCCGGCTCGCTGACGGATGCGCAGACCTATGACGTCCTGCAGCGCGTCGGCGCGGTCTATCCTTGGGCGCACGTCGAGAAGCTCCGTGAGTTCGACGGCGAAGTCGGATACACCAAGGCGCAGGGCGAGGACTAATCGCCCGGCCGGCATCAAGAATTGCGCGTCGCCGCCTGTCAGGTAGATGTCTGCCTGCGGTCCGACCGAGATTTCAAATCGCGCAGGGCGCTCAGCGCAGGCGGCTTCCAGGCCGCAGCGCGGCGCCCGCTTGCTTGTTAATGGCCGTTGGCGGCCGGGGCGCTCGTCGCCGGCATTTCCAGCAGTGGCTCAGTGGGCCGTGCATGTCGGCTCAGGCGGGCACAGGCTTCCAGAATCTCCGGCGTCGGTCTGGCATAGCCGCCGATCTTCAGCGGCTTCAGCACGTCGGGCTTGGATTCATGCACATCGACCAGGAAGCGCACGATCTTGTCCGTCGTCGCGGCATCGAGGCCCGGCGCGCGCAGAAAGACACGCCGCGGTAGGGCCATGGTCTCACCCACCACGCGGAACTGATCGCGTGAGAACATCGCGCCCGCCGCGGACGTTTCCGGCAGCGATTCCCACGTCGGCAGGTCGACAAAACCTGCGGCGGAAAGCCGCTTGCCGACGCTCTCACTGATCGCCTTGCCATCGGGCAGATGCTTGAGCGAACCGGGCACGGGAATGATTTCGAGCCACAGATCGGCGGGCTTGAGGTCGTTTCGCGCGAGCAACTCCAGCGCCGCATAGTGCAGCAGCGCGTCCTCCGCCGGGCCGAACGCGATCGACTTGCCGCGCAGGTCGCTGATAGCCCGAACCTCGGAATCTGCCGGCACAATCAGCACGGCAGGCCGAGCGGGCCGGCGGCGCTCATCGCACGAAACCGCAATCACCGGAAAGCGCTCCCGCCGCGGCAGGGCCGCAAAGTGCGCGGGCGTTACTACCGCGAGGTCGTACCAGCCGCTCTCAAGGCCAAACTCGACCTGCAACGGGAAGCACGGCTCAACGCCGACCGGTCGGCCGATCGCATCCCCCAGCGCTTTCGTCAGTGGGTCATAGGGCGGAAACGGGTTCAGCGAATCCACCACGTTCAGGGCCGGCGCGGCCTGATTCTCTGGTGTCAGCCCGACGGCCAACGGCTTTTGCGTGATGCCAATCAGGTTCAGGACGCGCAAGCCGGCGTTTCCCGCCGTTTGACAGCCCGAGAGCAGTAGATTGCCAAAGGTCAGCGTTCCAGCGAGCAGCACTACAAAACGTCTCTGCCGCGCCCGGTCATGACGGCGTCCGCACGGTTGATGGCTGAAGCTCATGTGTGCATCGTAACCGTGCAGAACTTCCGCGTGAATCGTATCCGACCGCACGACGAGTGCGACGCGGAAGCGCCCGGGCGACGTGCGCGCCCGGCTGCGCCTGCCGCGCTCCTCCGCAACGCTTGAGGCCCGGCGGCGCGTGGTTCAACGGGACGACTCGCTCCAATTTCTTTCGTACTCAATGAAAGAAAAATAACCTTAGCGGCGTGCGGAACTTTTGTGGAGAGACGCTTTGGGCCTTCTACGATGAACGTGCGAGCTACGGGGAATGTGCCGCTCACAGCGTAGTTTTCTACGAGCGACACGAGACTGAGGTCTGTCCGACGCCAAGCAAGACACTGACGCCCGTGCCGCGGTGACGGGTTGCACGCTCGTATTGTCCGCATGAGGGGCGGCAGCGAGATCGTGCGGCGATGCGCCGCCGGCGTGGAAGCCGAACCGGGCCTGTTCTACGCGAAGCATCCGTCGCCGCCCGTTGTGCGGCGCTTCGCGAGGGTGGGCACGATGGCTGAGCACTCTGGTTCTGCGCGGAGTCGGCGACAAAAAGGAGGATTGCATGACTGGGATGGTTGTATTTCGGTTCCTGATCATCGGCGCCGCGGCCTCAAGCGCGCTGGCCGTGCCGGTGCAGGTCAGCGGCGGGCGCACCAGCGTCGCGCTGAACACCGCGGCGCTTTCGTCGGCGGCGGGCCTGACGCTGTCGGGCATTTCGCCTGATGTGATCGTGCCCGGCAATCTGCCGGATTCGGTCGCCTTCGGCATTAACCCGCGGAGCGCCGCCGCGCCGCTCCTGCCGACGACGTTTGCGTATGACAGCGACAGCTTTCTGACCACGTTCAGCGGGCGCATCGAGCACGCCGGCAGCGTCTTCTTCAATGACGGCGCCGTGCAGGTCGGAAACTTCACGATCGGGTTTGACGCGGCGCGGGCCGGCACGCTCGGCGGTCTGGCGAGCGGCTTCTTTGTCGCGAGCACAGTCGGCATCAACGCGACGCTGTTCGACGTTCAGGCGCCCAGCGAGCTGGTCGCCGGCGCGGATGAGCTGCGCATTGCCGCCAACTTGCTGGTTTCGCCCGAACTGGGCGCGTTCCTCGTCAGCGCCGGCCTGGCGAGCAGCGATCTGCGAGGCGTCGATGTCGGCGACGCACTCGTGACGGCTGTGCCGGAGCCGTCGGCTCTGGCGCTGCTGGCGCTGGGCGCGCTCGCGCTGATTCGTCGGCGATAGCACGTGATTGAACATGGGCAGCGCCGGTCAACATTGGCCGGCGCTGCCGATGGCTGTGGGGAAGTACGAATTGCGAATTGCGAAGTTAGAAATAAGACAAAATCGGCGCGGGCCTTGTGAAGAACGTCCGGCTCTCATCACCGTGTCACTTTATCTCCTACTCACGGCTTGCCAGCCAACGATGACGCGCGTTACTCGCCCGGAATGATCGGCGCCGCCAGCGGCTCAGCGACGCCGACCTGGATCGCCACCGGCACACAGCGACGGCAGTCGCCATTGATCAGGCAGCAGACGAACTGATTGATGTCGTCAAAGTTGACGCGCCCATCACGGTTCACATCGTTGCGGCGATACTGACAGAGCGGATAGACCTCGTGATACAGGTCCGGCCCGCTCAGCGCCAGCGTAAACGCGTCGATATCCAGAAAGTCGACGCGCGTGTCGCAATTGCTGTCGGCCAGGATCACCGCCGCCGGCCGCGTGCAGATCGTGAGCACTGTGCCGCTGCGCACGGCGCCGGCCTCGTCAAAACTCCACTGCACGTCATTAAAGCCGCCGGGGCCGTCCTGATAGCCGATTGTCGCGCCGCCGCCGCGAGCGCCCAGACCTTCGACCTGCCGGTAGAGATATTGGGCGAAGCAGAAATTGGAGCGCGGCAGCACTTCGGGCTGATCGAAGACCTGCACTTGGAAGCGGACAAAAGTGCGTGGATCGGTCGCGTCGCCCCACAGCGTCCAGTCGTCCGGCCCGGTGCCGTCGAGGGGCTTGTCCCATTGCACGATGAGCCGGTCGCCGGTTTGTTCATAGAAGACATCGCCGATGGTGTTGCCGAGATCATCCCAGTAGGGCAGCAGTGATTGGCCGCCGGTCGTGCCAAAGCCGCCTTCGGGATCGCCGAGAGTCAGCAATCCGCCGAATGCGCGAAGACTGGGGATTGGCTCGTTGATGGGTGACAACTCATCACTGGGCAGGATGCCGAACCCGAGTCCGCCGTTGTTGGCCACGACGAACGTCTGTCCCTCGACGACGGGACCGCTGATCAATGCGGAGACGCGCCGCTCTTCGTCGTCGGCGAGGTGCAGCCGGCTGCCCGATTGTGAGATGTCGATATACGTGCCGGCGATGGTGTCGACAATGACTAATTCCTGCTGTGCAGAGGCCGTCATCGCGCAGGCACAGACAACAATCGACACCAGCCGACGCCGCATAATCGTCTCCTCGCCACCGTCACTGATGAAGATAGACCTTCGCCCCATCCGGGCACAAGCCGAAACGGCGTATATCGGTCCGTCTTACGAATTCGGACCTTGTCCCCTTTCGTGGGGACACGCGGCTTGGCCCGGAAGGCGTGGCGGCTCGCCGACACGCCGGAAGGACGGGCGTTCTTTGCGTCCGGACAGGGTTTCCGCTTCAATGCGGCCCGCGAGAGGAGCATCTGGAATGAATTCACAACGCATCGCGGCCGCGGCCGCGTTGGCCCTGGCAGCCGCGACGACGGCGCCGCTGATCGCCGCCGACCACGATCTGCAAATCATCACGCCGCATAACGAAAATATTCAGCAGGAATTCGAGCGCGGTTTCGCCGAGTGGCTGGGCAAGCCCGTCCGCATCCGCTGGATCAAGAAAGGCACCGGACAGATCATTCAGCAGCTCGACGCTCAGCACCGCGCCAGTCCCGGTGCGACGTTTGATCTCGATCTTTTCTTTGGCGGCGGCGTGCCCGATCACGACCTGACTGCGGAACGCGGCTATTCCGAGCCGGCCAACTTGCCGGCGGAGTTGCTTGCGGAAATCCCGCGGGAGATCGCCGGCGTCGCCAACTTCGGCGCGGGCAACAGATGGATCGCCGCGGCGCACTCCTCGTTTGGCGTGTTGATGAACCTGAAGGGGCTGACGAATCAGAAGCTCTCTGCCCCGGAGCGCTGGGCCGACCTGGCCGATCCGCGCATGTTCAGTTGGGTGATTCTCGCCGATCCGCGCAAGTCGGCCAGCGTGCGCGTCGCGTATGAGCTGGTGCTGCAAGAGCATGGCTGGGAGAATGGCTGGGGGCTGCTCGTCCGCATGGCGGGCAATTCACGCCTGATCGCCGACAGCAGCAGCGCGATCCCGAATGAGATCGCTTCGGGCAATGTGCTCGCCGGCCCCTGCATCGATTTCTATGCTTACGCCCGCGTGGCCCAGGCCGGCGACACGCTGAAATACATCAACCCCATTGGCGGCGCTGCGATCACGCCCGACCCGATCAGCATGCTGCGCAAACCGCCGAATCGCGCGCTGGCCGAGAAGTTCATCGAGTTCGTCCTGCGGCCGGAGGGGCAGCGGCTTTGGATTCTCGCGCCCGGCGAGCCGGGCGGCCCGCGTGAGCACGCGCTCTTTCGCATGCCCGTCCGCCCGGACGTATGCCGCGAGCATGCCGGCAAGCTCAAGATCGTCGATCCCTACGAAGCCGCCAAGCAGGGCGCCTTTCGCACCGTCGATGACGCGCTGCAGCGCTCGCGAAACGTGGTCATCGCCGAGGTCATGGGCGCGGCGCTGGTCGATCTGCACGCCGAGTTGAAAAGCGCCTGGCAGGCGGTCATTGCCGGCGGCATGAAGCCCGAGGCGGTCGCCCTGCTGGAACGCGCGCCGTTCACCACAGAGGAGAGCGCCGCGCACAACCTGTCCCTGTCGGCCGGCGGGCGCGATGCCCGCAAGCTCGTGCGACAATGGACCGACGAGGCCCGCGCTCGCTATAAACAGGCGGAGAAGGCCGCGAAGTAGCGCGGGCTGAGATCGACGGGCGCAAGCCGTTCGCCGCTCCGCCGGAAGACACGACGGTGCGGATGTGAGCGTGAGCGCTGCGCAAGCTTGATTGAAAAAAAAATATGTGAGCGTAATGGACACGGAGGTCATGCCCATGAATCGATTGCACAAAGTCTTTGCGCCGCTCTTGACCGTCGCGACCGCGTTGACGCTGCCGCATACGATCGGCTGCGCGGAAGAGAAATCCGCCGAACTGTCGCCGGCGCCGCCGGCAAACCCAGCACCGCCGCCGCGGGTGGCTCTGAACGAAATTCGCATCCGCCCGGCGGCTGCGCCGGGGGCACAAAGCCAGGTTACATTGCTGGAGAGCGCCCACTCCCTGCGCGGAACAAACCTGACGATGACCGATCTGCTCTGCCTGGCGCATCGCTATCCTTCCGCCGCGCGCGGGCGGCTGCCGCTGATGTCGGCGGCGCGCGTGCTCAGCCGGCGGGCGCTGCCGGCGGGACGCTATGACATCGACATCGTCATTCCCGGCGCGGCCGGAAACGCGCTGCGCCTCGCGCTCGCCAACGCCCTCGATCGCAGCTATTACCTCCGCGGCCGGCGCGCGATGATCGAGACCGACGTGTTGCTGCTCATCCCCAAAGGCACGACTGCGCAAGACGCGGCCTATCGCATGGCGACCGAAAGCGACACGCTGGTCGAAGCGAGCATGAGCGGCTCGGAGACGACGTTGTTGGTTGAGCAACTCGAGGAGCGGCTTGGCCTGCCCGTCGTCGATGAATCGGGCCGCAAGGGCGAATATAACCTGCAACTCAATTGGGCCAGTGCCGCGCGCGGCGACGCCGCGAGCCGCCCCGATCTTGTCGCCGTGCGCAAGGCGCTTCAGGATCAACTCGGGCTTGATCTGATCCCCGCGAAACGTGTGACCGAGATGGTGCTGGTCGATTCTCTAACGCCGTGATACGGGGCGAGCCGAAGGTGGCCCGCGCAGGTCGCGGCTTGGGTGGGTTCAGCGCGCGACGTTAGGGGGGGACGGATCACAACACAGGATGCCAAGCGCGGCACTCGCGCTTCGCGTTCTCTTCAGCGCGCGGCTTACACCTGCCACCTGGCTCAGGGGCAAATGCCGGCCGCCGACAGGCACGCGACGAAGTCGTTGATGTCGTCAAAGGCCACGAGCGAGTCGCCGGTCAGATCGCCGAGGAAGTAGTCGCAGTTCGGGAAATCCGCCGCGTACGCCTCCGGCCCGACCAGGGCCGAGACAAAGCCCGGCAAGTCGTTGAAGTCGACCAACCCGTCACAATTCATGTCGGCCCGACGATTGGGGCAGGTCGTCCCGACCGTGCGAATCCGCAGATGGTCAATCTGCCAGCCGAGATAGTCGTTATCGACATCGTCAACCGTGTCAAACTGAAACCGCAGCGCGATGCTTGTGCCGCTCAACTCCACGAGATCGATAGTCCGCCGCGTCCACGCCGGGTTGTCCGGCGGCTGATCGGCGATCGTCCCGTTGAGCAGCAGCGTCGCAACGTCAAACTTCGGGTCATTCTCCGTGATTTTCCGCATGCAGTATTCGAGAAACAGCTCATCGCTCGGGCCGACTTTGGGTAACTGAATCGACGGTGAGGCGAGAACACCGAACGATCGGAAGCCGGTGTCATAGGTGCACTGTCCGGGCACGCCGTAATAGCTCGAACCGCCGTTCGGCACGCAAGCCTCGCCATCGCTGAGCGCGGGTGAATCCTGGCAGGTTTCCGTGACATTCCAGAGACCGCTGGCGGTCCAGCCCGTCGGCAGCGCGCCGGCGGTGAAGGTCACATCCACAAGATCAACCAGGCCGATCACCTCGGTCTGTGCCCGGTTGGGCTGCGTTCGGCCCAGCGGCGGGTCGACAATCGTCTGGCCCAGTGTCGTCTGGGCCGAAACGAAATAGTCGAGCGTGCCCGGGCAGGGCACCGGCGGAATCGAGGCAAAGTAGTAGCCCGGAAGAATCCGACCGAGCGGGGCGCTGACAAAGTCTCCGCCGGAAATGCTATACGTGACAGCGGCGGAAGATTCAACGAATCCGTCGGCGCCTTCGATGACGCGCACCAGGAACGCGATCGGGCGATAAGGCTCAATCTGGGCCGGGGCGTCGGGGATGAAAATCTGCGTCGAACCGGCGAAGGCGGGGCCAGTCGTCAAGACTTCCAGCACGGACACGATGACCAACCCCCGCTTACCCAGCAGCGCTCCCGTGGCGGCTCGCATAGTCTCCATCTCCTCCGAAACCGAAGCAAACGCCTCGGTGACGCTTGTCAGACCCAGACGTCCACTGCGTGTCATGGTCGGCTGCGGCGTTACGTCGCCGATAAACTAACTAAAGCACCGTCGGCTCTGGTGGCTAGATCACGAAAGCGTCGACGGCCCGGTCGATCGCACGTTGGTTGTTTGGTTCGAGAACGAATCAGCCCGGCATCCGCTACTGGCCCGAGCCAATGCTTCCGTCGCTCCATCCAAGCCCGATCGCGCACTGCGACCGTAGAACCAGTGTAGCGAGTTTTGTGAGTATCACGTTGACCATCTGCGAAGACCTGGCCAGATAACTGTCGTCATCATCATAATGGGCGAAGGCCCTAGACTCGGACGTTGCATGGCCAGCCATGATCAACACCAGCAAGTATAGACCGGCGCCGATGAATGAGCAAAGCCGGGTAACCCCTGAAGGTGGGTGGCAGTCACGACCGGACTTCGCTCGGCGCGATGGGTGCTGCGGCGGGTAACTGCGGGCTGTGGCGCTTAGGGCGTACGATCGTGCCAGTGGCTGCGACGAGCGCCTGCTGTGGAGGCGGCGTCAGAGGGGGGGGGGGGCACAGCACGCGGCGGACCATTCTAGTTTTTCTATAGCGGGCGGGGCGGCCGGCCTGTCAATTCTTGTCGCGGTCTGTGCAAGCTGGTCAGGGGTGGCTGCCGCGCAGGCGAGTGTCGATATCATGCTGCGGAAAGCTGGCTTTGCGGTTGGCGCGAGCGCCACCGCTGACAGCCCGGCGGAGGTTCGAGATCCACCGCTTGGGAGCCTGAGAGCCGGCGACGCGGAGAATGACGCCATGCTGCAGCATCACCGGATTGCAGGTCTGATTCTGATTGGCGCGTGCGCGGTGCTCGCGCTGGCCCAGCCGCCGCAACGGCCCTATTCGCCGGAGCGATTCCCGTCGGACGTGGACGACGAAGCGCCGCTCGACACGTTCCGAAAGGCGGAGCGCGTGCCGGAGGAGGGGTTTTTCCCGAGCAAGAAGCAAATCCTTCTGATCATCGATCGCATCACCGAAGACATGGGCAAGCGTTACGGCTTTGACGAGGATCAACTCGATCGCACGCGCCAGATCATCCGCGAGCAGGTGCCCGAGTGGGTCGATCGCAACAAAGCCGAGCTCAAGACACTCTCGAATCAATGGATGGACGCGATGCTCTCGGGCGCGCCGCCCAGCACCGAGTACGTCGCCGGCTGGGCGACGCGCGCGCAGCCGCTGATGCAGGAATTTGGCGGACTGATGGAAAAATCGACCGGCAAGATGCGCGAATTCATGACGGAAGATCAGCAAATCCTGCTCGACGGCGAGATGGCCGCGTTCCGGGTCGGCATGAACTTTGTCACACAGAAAATGAACGCGTGGGGCGAAGGAAACTTCAACCCGGACACCGATTGGCCCGGCGGCAAAGCGCACATCGAAACCGAAAAGAAAACAGCGGAAGAAATCGAGCGGGAGATGGAGAACGAGAAAAACAAGGCCATGGGGGCGGACGCGCCGGTCGCGACCGCCGATGCGGCGAATGCTCCTGAGGCGACCGAGCCGACGACGGGCCGGCCGCGTCCGCAGCCGCCCGCCGCGCCGGGCAAGCCGACCGGTCCGAAGGTCATCACGGATGAGTGGGAGCGTTACACGGAGGATTTCATCACGCGCTACCAGCTCGATTCGGAGCAAAGCACCAAGGCCCGTCAGCAATTGAAAGTGGCGCAGGAGAATCGTGACGAGTACATGCGCGGCCGCGGCAAAGAGCTGCCCGGAGCCGAGAAGGAGCTGGCGGCCGCTGTTAAGGACGAGGACAAGACCGCCGCCAAGGCTCGCGTCGATCGGCTCAAGAAGCCGGTGGAGACATATTTCACGCAATTGAAGGAGCGGTTGGATAAGCTCCCGACGCGGCAGCAGCGGGCCAAGGCGACCAAGTCCGAACCCGCCGCCGTTGTTCCCCCACCGCCGGCGCAACCCGCGCAGCCTGTTCGGGCGGAGACGCAGCCGGCGGAGAAAACCGCTGCGCGATAAGCGTATGCAAACGGCTTGCGATTAATCGAAAGCCCAATTGAGCCAGAGCATCAGAAGCACGAGACCAACAAGACGCACTCATCACATGGGATGAACGGGACGCACGGGGGCGCGCAGGCGCACGCTGCGCGCGTAGCATAGGCCTCGGGCCAGTGCGCCCTCAATCAAGCGCCAGCTACTGCGCGCGGCAACCGGGATGAATCTCAACCGTTCTGATTGACGCGCGCCAGCACCTCGCGCGCGATCAGGATGCGCTGAATCTGGCTGCTGCCCTCGCCGATTTCGCACAGCTTCGCGTCGCGCAGATAGCGCTCGACCGGTATGTCCTTGGTATAGCCGTAGCCGCCGTGGATCTGGATCGCATTCAGGCAGGCGCGCGTCGCCATCTCGCTGGCAAAGAGCTTGGCGGTCGAGCTTTTCAGCTTGTTGTTGGGATCGCCGCGATCGTAGGCGTGGGCGGCGTCGTGCACGAGCAGCCGGGCCGCCTCGATTTCCGTCGCCATGTCGGCGAGCATGAACTGAATCGCCTGGAGGTCGGCGATCGGCTTGCCAAAGGCCAGGCGTCCCTTCGCGTAACCAATTGACTCTTCTAGTGCCCCGCGCGCCAGGCCGACCGAGAGCGCGCCAATGCCGACGCGGCCGCGCTCCAGCACCTTCAGCGCATCGACATAGCCCATGCCCAACGGACCGCAGAGCGCCTCCGGCCCGACATAGCAGCCCTCGAAATTCAACGTGACGGTGTCGGACGCGCGCATGCCGAGCTTATCTTCCTTGTGGCCGACTTCGAAGCCGGCCGCGCCCTTTTCGACGATGAAGGCCGAGATGCCCTTGGGGCCTTTTTCCGGATCGGTGATCGCCGTGATGACATAGACGCCGGCCCGCGCGCCGTTGGTGATGAACTGCTTGTGGCCGGTCAGGCGCCAGCCGTTGCCATCACGGACTGCGCGCGTTTGCAGGGCCGCCGCATCGGACCCGCAGCTCGGCTCGGTCAGGCCCCAGGCACCGATCAGCTCGCCGCTGGCCAGCTTCGGCAGATATTTTTTCTTCTGGGCGTCGCTCGCACCGATGAGCAGGTGCGCCGTGCACAGGCCGTTATGCGCGGCGAGCATCAAGGCGACCGCGCCGTCGTGCCGAGCGATCTCCTCCATGACGACCGCGTTGGCCAGACAGCGCCGCTGCAGCTCCATGCCGCCAAACTCTTCGGGCGTGAGGATGCTGAGCAGACCGAGATCGGCCATCTTGCGGATGATCTCGTCGGGCATCCATTGCTCGCGATCCCAATCGCGCGAATGGGGGCGAATCTCGCGCGCGGCAAAATCGCGGACCAGTTCACGCAGCGGGAGAATTTCCTCAGGCAGGTCGAAGTTCATGTCGCGGTTCCTGTCTTGCACCAAACGGACGCCGACGGTGTCGCCGTTCGCCGCAGCCGGACAGAGCCGGGCGGAGCGAGGGTCGTCGATCCACGCCAAACGCCAAAATGACGGAGTTCTGACAACTCCGAAATCATAGTGCGATCGCGAAGGGAATCCAACGCGTGAGCAATGGATTCAAAAGGCCGAGCATGATCGGGCGTTTTTGGTGCGAAGGTTCAGTGCATAACCTGGATGAGCTTACAGATCAGATCGTCAAGCGTCGTTGCTTTGAATCAGTTGCGGCGTTCTCAGCGCTCGGCTTCTATCGAACCGGGCCAACGAGCTCAGGCAGCCAGAAAATCTGTGAGTTGCCGCCGGCTTTTTGCCAGATGCGCGCTTTTGCTTGCTCGGTGAGGCGCTGCGTGGGTTTGTGATTGGGTTTGAGTGTGTGCCAAATCCAGCGTGGGAAGTCGTCGCCGGGCGTGGCGACAACCCAGCAGGCGTCTTTCAATTCCAGTTTGTGATAAACCCAGTAGGTGTGATGTTTCTTATCACGCTCATCCGCTTCATCGCTCCAAAGCAGCGCAGCATGGATCAACTCAGACCGGCCGTCGCGATCGAGATCGACCAAAGTCATCGTCGGTTCATACTTGGTTGCGATTGTTGAGACGATATAGCTTCCCCTGTGCGAGATCGCGAAAACGAGAAGCACATTGTGTGCTGCAGAGCCACACCCACGGTAGGATGCAACAACCACGAAATCCTCCTCCCCATCGGCATTGAAATCCGCCGAAGCGGCATTCCAACCACCGATGTCTGACACCGTTTGGCGCGGCGTGAGCAATCTGCCGTCGCCCGCCAGCACTTCCAAATCGGCCTTGCCATCGTCATCCTCGATCCAGCGAAGGTGTGTGCGGCGGCGGTTCGTGTCCGAATCCATGCCCCAGACAATCACCCTGTCCGCGACTAACTGATCGTCCGACGTGGTATTCAGCCAAATTTTGCAGGGCGTCAATCGAAACGGTTTGGGCTGTCGACCGGGCGGAAACGGAGCGTAGTTGGGATCGAAAGCTTGAGACACGAAGGCGCCCGTATAGAGAGACGCCGTGATCAAAGCCAAGGCCGCGTAGGTTCGCAAAGCTCGAGCCGGCTTGCCGTGCGTCCGTTCCAGCAACCGCCGCGCGAATACAGCGCCATCAGCCAACATGGAGTTTCCATCCTGCGTGGAAAGCCTTGATGCAGCGCGGCATATCTGGAAAAACACGGCGGTAACGCGAGGGGCCACGATCGCGCCGCTGTAGCCGTCACGTGCTCTGTTGCAGCGCGCCCGCCGGCACTTCGGTCGTCGCCATCACGTCGAGAATCCGGCTGACCTCGTCGCGGAAGAACCACAGGAACGGCACGTTCATGATCCGCAGAATCTCGCGCCGGTCCTGATCGATGATGACCAGATGCCCCGCGCCAAAGAGCACGCACATCTCCAGCATGTCGGGCCATTCGAGCCGGACGCGGTTCATCGTCAGCGGCCAGTTTTCGCTGGTCCGCAGGAAGCGCCGGTGCGTCATCTCGCGTGAGGAGATCTCATGCTGCCCATCCAGCAGCGCGACCATGATCGTGATGGCCAGCATCAGCGTGGTCCACTCGGCGGCGGCCCAGGCCAGCCCTTTGTCCATCCGCACGTTCAGCCCCGCAAAGTGATCGTAAAGCATGCCGAGGATGGGGATCTTGAAATTGGCGTAGAGCAGCGCGCCGCACGCGAACAACAGCGCCGTGAACAAGGCCCAGCCCAGCGCGGTGTTTCGCCCGACGTCCGTCGCAATGACGATCAGCGTGAAGAGCACCACAATCAGCCAGAGCCAGCCGATGGTCGCGCTATCCGGCGCCACTTGCAACGCGATCACCGCCACCCAACTCATCGCACAGATCGGCCAGGTGTAAATCAGGCTGGGAAAACTCGAGAAGCTCGCGATCTGCATCCCTTCGCGCGCTCCGATCCGAATGATCAACACCCGCGCCAGCCACAACAACGGCAGCAGCGGAATGCGGAGTAAATTGCCGATCGCAGCGGCGGCGCCGCCGCTCGCGGGGACGGTAGCACCGCCCGGTGTCGCCGATCCTGTCGCCATCGTCCAAGACTCCTCTCGTGACGTTCGCCGGTTTGACCGCGAGCGGAGCCGGTTCACGCCGCCCCGTGTCACCGCTCCGCGGCTGCCACGTCCTGCGCCGGCGGGCTACGCCGGACATCCGCTTCGCATTCGTTTCCCAACGGCGAAGATTTTAGGGCCGGCTGAGGATTTCAGCGACTACGTGAGGGGGCGAGTGACGTTTGACGGCATGCGCTCGCGCTCGGCCAGGCCGATCTGGCGGGAACCAGACCAGACCTGGCAGCAAGCGAGAAGCGACAGCTTGCGTGCTATCGACCGGCAGGAAGCATGTGCTGCCCGGAATGCGAAAGCATATTCCCCCCTGATCATGGAAAGCCTTCCCCGCCGGTTACGCGCCGCGGTGCGGGTCGCCGGGGGCGATCTTCTTCCAGTTTGTGTCGGCCTGCTCGGTTAGCTTGGGTTCGGCTTTGTTCCAATCCTTGAGGGCGTCGCCGAGCCATCCCTTGTAAAACAGAAACAGCCGCTTGTGGGTGATTTTGTAGTTGAGCGGATCGACCTCGACCTTCTTGCCTTCCGCGATCGCCGTCGCGCACCAGCCGCCGTATTCCGGCAAGAAGGCATCGGGTGTGGCGGCGAAGCGGGCGCGCCGCTCGGCGTTGCTGAATAGGTAGTTGACGCCGCGGTAGGTGCTGCTCAAGGCCGGGTCGCCCTTGGCCGGCTGGCCGTCGAAATACGCCACGGGGTCATATCCGGCGAGTGCGGGTTCGCTGCCTTTGACGTTGTATTCGGAGAGGGCCGGCCCGCGCGAGCGCTCTGTCACGATGCTCGCCAATTTGTCGAAGGGCAGCCGGTCGGTGTTGTTTTGGCCGACGTAGCGGAAGACTTCGCGCCCGTCCGGGCCGAACAGCACCGTCGCCGGATAGTGCACGCGCTCGCCGTGAAATTCGTAGCCGTCGGGAATCTTCAGCTCTTTGGCGAGCGCTGCATCGGCATCGCGGAAGAGCGCGACCTGCTTGCCGGCTTCGCCCAGCTTTTCGCGAAACGCATTGACGTCGCTTTCGGCGTCGGGCTTCAGGAAGATGTGCCGCACGCCGGCGACGCTGGGGCCGTTGCGTACGATTTCGCGCACGAATTTCCCGCACATGGGGCACTCGGTTTTCAGGAGGAAGTGCACGGCGACAAACTCGCCACGATGCTCCGAGAGCCGGAACGTACGCCCCGCGAAACTCAACGAAAAATCGCGGATATCCGCTTCAGCGGCCAGCGCTGCGCCGGTGCCGGCGTAAAGGACGGACGCCACCAGCGCGGCGCAGGTGAGCTTTGGGTCTAACCAACGGAATTGCATAGCCTTCGATACTCCCGGACGTTGCGGCGCCGGGAGCCGCGGATCAGAACACGTCCGCTTGGCTCTTGTCGGGCGCCGGGGCCGCTCCGCCGCATCGCCTGGGCGGTCGGACGGCTGCAACGTCGCGGCTTGGATGAGCGGATCGAGCGAACGTTACTCGCGTAAAGAGGCCGGCAAGTTTGGGGCGATCAGTCGCTGGCGCCACTGCCGCCGGAAATGGCCGAAGTCCGGAGATAAAAAATGCCGCGGCGGCGATTGCTGTCGGAGGAGAGGAGGATCGCCGACGCGGCAGGTAAATGTTGTGATGTCGCTGGGCGCACAGCGGCGCGCCAGGAAGTCCGCTTCGCAAGGACGCAGGGCCGCGTCTATGGCAGACGTGCATTCGTGGGCTGTCACACTCGATTGTTCAGGTTCGAATCGTGTGTGGCATGAGGCTCCGGCCCGAGCGTACAACTACCCACCGCGGCAGAAATTCACGCCATGACGCCGCGGTTGAATTCCGCTATCTGAATATGAAAAGTTGACGAAGCACGAACGCTCTAACTACACCGGTTGACACGCCGGCCAAAGCCTGATTTCAGGCGGTTGCCAACGTGAGCAACCTGTTCCGCCGCCGCCAAAGCACCGGCGTCGGCAGGTGGTTAGCTCTGCGTTTCGATGGTCAGGTCGTCGATGTCCGTGATGACTACAATCATGATACGCTCCGTTGTTTCAAAGGTACTGTTTTTCGCCAAGGCCACTGATTTACCGGCGTCGAAGTGACAGCGACGGCGGCAACGCGCGGCGCTAGTCGGTGACCATGTCAATGAACGGCGCGATCACGATGCGACCGAAGTCCGAACCGAAAATGTCCGATACGAGCATGCCCACGAAATTGAAGAACGCTGTCATGACTGACTCCCGTTACAAAGTAAGAATGCTGTTTCTCGAGCGCGGCAGAGAATAGAACGTCACCGCGACGTTGCTACCGGGAAGTCGACCAATTGACCCGAGAAAGCAGAAGTCGACCCCGTTGAGGGGCCGGCAAATCTTTGTCGCATGGCCGCTTCGTTTTTTCATCGCTCAGTAGACGAATATATCGATCCAAATTATCGTGTCAAGCAACGCTGAGCCAAATTGGTTAAAGTTTTTTGTCGATTCCAAATATGACAGGTCAACGTAACGTGTTCGCCGCGAATGCCGTCAGCGTGCTGCCTAGCGCGCCATGCCGATACTGTCATGAGCTGGGTTGCATGCGGTCCGTCACGGGCCGGCTGGCACGTTGCGAAGCCTGCATGGCGCTGACTTTTGTCGAAGAATTGGCCGAACGCACGCCAGCTCGCCTGCGCCTCAACGGCCTCTCGAGCTTCGCCCCGGACGGGTTGTTGCGGGATCGCTATCGGCTACTTGAGCAACTTGGCGAAGGCTCCCAGGGTATCACATTTCTCTCCGAACATGTTTACCTGAATTACCCGTGCGTGCTCAAAGTGCTGCGACGCCGGGTGCAGCATGCCGACGATCTCGCTGTCCAGCGCTTGCGCAACGAGGCGCGCACCGGGCTGCGCGTCAACTCGCCGCATGTCGTGCGCGTGCTTGATTGTGACGTCTTCGATGGCCGCTGGTACTTCGTCATGGATTTTGTCGACGGCGGCGATCTCGCGCGGATGGTCGAGCGTCACCTGACCATTCCCTGGCAGCAGGCCGTCACGCTGGCCCAACATGCCGCCGAGGGGCTGGCAGCCATCCATCGGGCCGGACTGGTTCATCAGGACATCAAACCTTCCAATCTGCTGCTGGGGTGCGACGGCGAGCTGCGCATCGGTGATCTGGGCGTCGCTCGCTTGCGCACCGAGCGGTCTGAACGCGGTGAGTACGGCACGCGCGAGCGCGATGGCACGATTTGCTATGTCGCGCCGGAGGTTTATCAGGCAGGAAGCGATCCGGGGCCGGCGGCCGACCTTTATTCGCTGGGCGTTTGTTTCTTTGAGTTGATGACCGGGGCGCGTCCGCACAGTGCTTCCAGCCTGTTTCAGCGACTGATCGACTTACAGTGCCGGGCGGTGACGTGGCCGGCGGGACAGGCCGACTCTGTTCCGGCGTGGCTGCGCGAAGTGGTTCTGCGGCTGCTGCGAATCGATCCGCGCGAGCGATTCGAATCGGCTGAAGCGCTGGCCCAGCGGCTGCGGCAGGGGATCAGTCAGACGCCCGTAACTCCGTGGGCCTGCGTGCCCGCCACGGAAATTTTTCAGCCGCGCGGCGTGGGCATGCTCCCCTTCGAGAACCGCGGAGAGAGTCGCGATGACGACTGGCTGGGTATGGCGATTTCGACCGCCGTGGCACGGGCCTTGGCGCGGCAGTCGGGCGTGTTTGTCGTGGATCAGGAGGGGCTGACTCCGGCGCTGAGCCGGCCCGATCTCCGCCGGCATGTCTCCGAGACCGAGCGGCTGCTCGAAGCGGGCCGACTGGTCGGTGCAGCGACACTCATTCGCGGCCACTTTGTTCGCAGCGGAGAAAACATACGGCTGCAGGTCGAAGTGCTGCGGGCGTCACCGCCGGGTTTTGAAGCGCTGGAGACGATCGCCGGTCCGCTTTCGCGGCTGGTTGAACTGGAGAGCGATCTCACGCAACTGCTGACGCGCCGGCTGGATTTGCCGCGGCCATCGGCCAATCCGGCGGTGACTCGGGCGCCCCTCGCCGCGGCCCAGGAGCCATACGTTTTTGCGCGGCAGGCCTTTCTGCGCGGGCTTTACGCTGACGCGATCCGCTGGGCGCATGAGGCCCTGGCGCTCGATCCCGAATTCGCCGAGGCGGTTGGTTTCATCGGTGTTTGCCTCAGCCGCATGGGGCAATATGCCGAGGCGCAACGACAACACGAGCGGCTGGAGTCGCTGGCGCGTCAACGGCAGGATCAGCGACTGCTGGCCGAGGCGCACGCGAATCTGGGCGTCATGAACTATTACCGCGGCGAATATGCCGCGGCGCACGACTATTACCAGTCGGCGGCGCAGGCGATCGGCGGTCTCGGGCTGTCGGTGGAACTGGCCCAGATCAACAACAATCTGGGTTTTGTGCTCTTTCGGCTGGGACGACCGCGCGACGCGGAGGCGGCGTTTCTGCGAGCGATTGAGACGCACCGCGCCTTTGGCGCCATGCTCTCGCTGATCGGTCCCTATAGCGGGCTGGGCAATGTCTTGCTCGATCAGCGCCGTTATGCGGAGGCCCGCACCTACTATGAAAAGGCCCTGAGTCTGGCGCAAGAGATCAACGATCGCACCAACATCGGCACGTCGCACATGCACTTGGGCAACTGCGCCGTGCAGCAGGGCGACTTCGCATTGGCCAAGCGCGAGTATGCGCTGGCGCTCAACGCGCTGGAAGAGACCAGTTTCTGGAACGGCCTGGCGCGCGTCTATGAACATGTCGCCGATCTCAATCAGCGCTTGGGGAATTTTGATGAGGCCATTCGCTGCTCGCAGCGCCGCATCGATCTGGCCCGGCAGCATAAAAATCGCCGGATGGAGTCGGCCGGGTGGACCCAGATGGCCGCCGCATACAAAATGCTGGGACGCGAGACGGAAGCCGCCGCTTGTGTGGCGCAGGCCGGTGCGGGGGAGGCACGCGCATGATTCGTCGGCCCGATGCAGCGGCGGCGCCGGTCGCGTTCCATTTGGAAAGGAAGCGCCCGTGAATCTCTGGCCGCTCTCCCTGATTGCGGTTGCCGCGGCGCTGATCGGCTGGGGGCGCGAGGCGCGGCTGCGGCGCATGCTGCTCCAGGCGCCGGACGGCGCCGAAGCCCGCGACGATCAACCGTTGCGGGCGCGGCTGGCGCAGCTGGAGCGCTCCGTCGCCGAGAGCGAGGCGATTCTTCACAACGCACTCGACGGGTTCTTTTTGCTAGGGGAGGATTATCGCTTTCTCAAGGTCAATCCGGCGTTCTGCCAGATGCTCGGCTATTCCGCGACCGAATTGCTGATGATGAAGATGGTCGATCTGGAAGTCAGCCGCTCGCTCGCGCCGGAATCGACGACGCGGCTGCGGACGGGGTTGCACCACTTCGCGACGGCCCATCGCCACAAGAGCGGCCGCATCGTGCAGCTCGAGAGCTGCGTGGTGGTCTTGCGTGATCGGGGAGAGACGGTGCTGGCCGGCTTTTCGCGCGACGTGACCGAGCGCTACCACGCCGAAGTCGCCCTGATGCGCTCCGAGGAACAATATCGCAGCCTGGTCGAGACGTCGCGCGACCTGATCTGGTCGGTCGACACCGAGGGGCGCTGGCGCTTTGTCAATAACGCCGCGATCGAGATTTACGGCTACACGCCGGCCGAGATGCTGGGCCGCCCCTTCACCGACTTTCTCGCGCCGCATCGCATCGAGGCCGACCTGCACACCTTCGGCCAGATCAAAGCCGGCGAGGGCATCCATCGTTATGAAACCGAGCACGTGCGACGCGACGGGCGCAGCATCTTTCTCAGCTTCAACGCGATTCCCCTTTACGACCAGCATGGCCAGATCATGGGCACCACCGGCACCGCTCGCGACATCACCGAGCAGCGTGAAGCCGAGCAGCGGATCCGCGCGGCCAACGCCCGGTTCGAGTCGCTCGTGGCCGAAATGCCGCTCGGATATGTCGTCTGGTCCGAGCAGCTTCAGATCACCGGCTGGAACCCGGCGGCGTCGGAAATCTTCGGCTTCTCTTTGGACGAGGCCGGTGGTCGGCGCATCGACGAGCTGCTGATTCCCTCCGAATCGCAGTCTGCGTTTGGAGATATGCGCCGGCAGTTGCTTGAGGGCAATGCTGCCGCAGGCTTGGTGATTCCGGTCCGCACGCGCACCGGGCAATTGCTGACCTGCGAGTGGTTCAACACGGTCTTGACCGATCCGCAGGGGCGCATCCAGTGCATCGTCTCGCTCATTCGTGATATCTCCGAGAAATCCCGGCTGGAAGCCAAGCTGCTCCAGGCGCAGAAGCTGGAGAGTCTGGGCGTGCTCGCCGGCGGCGTCGCGCATGACTTTAACAACATCATGCAGATCATTCTCAGTCACGCTTCGCTGGCGATCGACGGCGCAGCCGAGCCGCTTCGGGCCAATCTCGACAAAGTGCTGGTCGCGGCGGAGCGCGCGCGCGATCTGACGCAGCGGCTGCTGGCGTATGCCGGCCGGGCCACCATCGACGTCAAACCGATTGCACTGAATGAGCTGATCCGTGAATTGATCGGCTTCTCGTCTTCGGTCATTCCCGCGAACGTGCAGGTCGTCTTGGAATTGGAGCCGAACCTGCCCAGCGTCGACGGCGACCCGATTCAGTTGCAGCAGGTGTTGCTCAATCTGATCATCAACAGCGTCGAGGCGATCGGCGGCAAGCCCGGCGCCATCACCATCTCGACCTGGCTCCGCACGCTCGATGAGGATCAACTCGGTCGCTATCGCACGTTCCGGTTATCGCCGGGGACTTACGTCAAACTGCAGATCGCCGACACGGGTTGCGGCATGCCGCAAGAGACACTTGAGCGCATCTTCGAGCCGTTCTATACGACCAAGTTCGCCGGTCGCGGATTGGGGCTGTCGGCGATTCACGGCATCGTGAAAGCCCACCACGGCGGGATTTACGTCACCAGCACGCTCGGGCAAGGCACGACATTTCGCCTGGCATTCCCGCTCGGGCGGCTCATCGCGGCGGCGTCCATCGGCACGACCCCGCGAAGCTCGAACAGCGCGGCCGAAAAGAGCCGCGCGACGGCGCCCAGGCCCGCCGCTGATGCCCCGAAGCTGGGCGCGACGGCCCAGTTGCTCGTGATCGATGACGAGCCGGAAATCCGCGAGGTGGTGCGAGCGGTGCTGGAGGCGCGCGGCATGCGCGTGCTGACGGCGGCCGACGGCCCCAGCGGCATCGAGCTATTCCGAGCGCATGCCGCCGCAATCGATGCGGTCCTGCTCGACATCAACATGCCGGGCATGAGCGGGGCCGCGGTCCATCGTGAACTGACGGCCATTCGCCCGAACGTCAAGGTGATTCTCTCAACCGGCTATGCCGAGAACGACGCCGCCAGCCAGTTCGATGCCAACCCGCCGACGGCATTTGTACACAAGCCCTATACGCCGAAGAAATTGCTCGAGCAAATCAGCGCTGTGCTGGCGACGCCTTGACCATCGCCCGCTGGCGGGGTGCTGGAATCCTGATGAGGTCCGTGGCCCGGCCGGCGTGAATCCGCGGGACGGTTTGTGATTGGCCTCGCAGCGCTCTGGCCCGGGAGGCTGGCGCTTACGCGCCGGCATGGACATAGGCGGCGTAATACAAGAGCACCGCGATGGTCTTGGCGTCGCGAATGCGATTGGTGCGAACGGCTTCGAGCGCTGCCGTCAGGGGCCACTCCACCAACTCCATCTCTTCGGTGGCTTCGCGCTGATGGGCGCCGGGGCGCAGCTCGGTCGCGAGGAAGGCGTGCAGCAGCTCCGTGCAGAAACCCGGCGCGGAGAAGAACTGCAGCAGCGGTTCGAGGCGGCCGGCGCTGTAGCCGGTCTCTTCACGCAGTTCGCGCGCGGCGCACGCCGCCGGCGATTCGGGCGGATCAAGCGTGCCGGCCGGCAGTTCGAGCAGCGGACCACCGACCGCCGCGCGCTGATTTTCGAGCAACACAACGCGCCCATCGGCGAGCACCGGCAGAATCACCGCGGCGCCGGCATGCCGGATGACGTCATATTCATGGGATCGAAACGCGACGCGCTCGACATAAAACTTCCGCGAGCGCAAGAGGATCGTGGGTTCGGACATGCCGTCAGTATAGGGCCGTTGCCTGCTTGGCATTTCAAGGCGCCGAGCCGCGCGAGATCGTGAGACAGTGGGAACCTGGCATCTCGAATATATGACAAGTCCGCCGCATCATCCGGCGATTTCAATTCGTCCCTCGCGCTTTGCCCTTCGCGATTTCTCCTGCGCCCGCGCCCTCATCATGCCGGCGCGCTCTTTCCGCTATCATCCGCCGCATGTCGGCACGAGATCTTGGTGAACGCCTGCCGCTGCTTGTCGAGCGCCTGGTCGCGAGCTATCTCTCCGACGCGCGCACGCAGCATATCGATCGGCGGCATCTGCCCTCGAAAGAGCGCATGATGCGCATCTGTGAGCTGCTGCTGGAGCTGACGTTTCCCGGCTATTTTGGCCGCAAGGGGCTGACGCGGCACAATATCAGCTACCACGTCGGCGAGCTGCTGCCGCAGCTCTGGGATCTGCTCGTCGAACAGATCTCCTCGTGCCTGGCGCACGAGGGTATCATCGAAGAGCAGCCGCATCGGGCTGACTTGCCGATCGCGGCGCCCGACGCGCTCCCTGCGCCGGCGGTTTCCGCCTCGACCGCGCACGCCGCAACTGCATCGGCCGCAAACGCTGTCACACCGGCGCCGAGCGCCGACGAACTCCGCGCGATCCGCGATCGGCTGGATGCCTGTCACACCGACGCCGCTCAGCTTGCCGATACCTTTCTCGAGCAAATCCCGGCGGTGCGAACGGCGCTGGGCGACGACGTGCAGGCGGCGTTCGATGGCGATCCGGCGGCGACGACCTTTGCCGAAATCATCCTGGCCTATCCCTCGCTGATCGCGATTTGCCTGCATCGCTATGCCCACCTGCTCTATCAGATGCAGGTGCCTTTGATGCCGCGCGTCATCAGCGAGCGCGCCCATCAACTGACCGCGATCGATATCCACCCCGGCGCCGCGATCGGGCGGTGTTTCTTCATCGACCACGGCACCGGCGTCGTGATCGGCGAAACCACGCGCATCGGCGAGCATGTGAAGATCTATCAAGGCGTCACGCTCGGCGCGCTCTCGTTCCCCAGAGACGCGCGCGGCCGCATCATCAAAGGTCAGAAGCGCCATCCCACCGTCGGCAACCAGGTCACCATCTATGCCAACGCGATCGTGCTCGGCGGAGACACCGTGCTGGGCGATGGCTGCATCATCGGCGGCTCGGTCTTTCTCACGCAGAGCGTCGCCGCGGGGCATCAGGTCAGCATCAGCCCGCCGGTGCTGAAAGTGCGCCCGCCGCGCCCATGAGCGGCGACCACGACGCCATGTCGCGGATCACGCGGCCGTCGGACGATCATCGCCGTCGGCGTGACGCCCAATGGGAGTTGATTCGATGCGCATGTGGCTGATCCGGTTGATCGCGGGTGCGGCGCTGCTGACCGTCGCCATCGCCGCGTTGATTCGCTTCAGCGGTTATGAAGCGCGCCAGCTTCGCGCGGAGATTCAGCAACTCGAAGTCGAGAAGGGCCGGCTGATCGATTATGCCGACCGCCTGACGCGCGCCGTGCGCGTCGCGCAGGTCGAAGTCTTGACGCAAGCAGCCGCGCCGGACGGGCGCGTCGCGACGCGCTTGCGCTGGACGGAAATCGCCCCGGACGGCGTGCTCGGGCCGCCCGTCGAGACGATCGTCTTCGGCACGCTGGTGTATTTCGACGCGCTCGTGATCAAATTCGAGTATGAGCACGTCGCCGCCGCCGACCCGCAGCGCACGCTCAGCCTGCACCTGTTTCGGCGGCTGTTCGGCAATCAACAAACACCCGACAGCGCGGCGGAGATCGGCCGGCAGGCGCGCGCGCGGCTGCCCGATCGCAATCCGCTCAGCCCATTCGAGACGGAATTGTGGCAGCGCTTCTGGCAACTCGCCGACGACCCGGAAATGGCAAAGAAATATGGCGTGCGCATCGCCCAGGTCGAGGCGCCCGCCGCCGAGTTGCGCCCGGGTGAAGTTTGGGACATCTATCGCGACGCGGCGGGCGGACTGAATATCCGTAAGCTGGGCATGCGCTCGTAGTGCCGGCAGAATGCGTACGTTGTAGATAACGGCGCGGTAGAAGGCCGTGTGGCTCAGCGCTCGGGCGCAACGCCTTGGCGGCGTGAATTGGCCAGCGCGATGGCGCTGAGGATCATGGCGCCGCCGATCGCCAGCCAGATCGTCAACGGCTCGTCGCGCCAGAAGTGCGCCGCGAGCACCGCCACAATGGGCGAAGCGTTGGTCGAGATGGTCAGGCGATTGACCGACATGCGCTGCATCGCGAGAAACCAGAGAAAGTAGTTGAGATAACTGGAAAAGACCGCGATAAAGATGAACCCGCCCAATGCCCGCGGTGAGAGCGCGGCGATATTCAGATCCCTTCCGTCAATCAACAGCGCCGGCAGATAGAGCAGCGCCCCGACGCCCAGCACATACGATGCCGCCCGCAGCGGGCCGAAGCGCCGCACCAGCGGCACGATCAGAATCGAGTAGACCGCCCACGTCAGCACGGCCCCGAACAGCAGCAGATCGCCCAGCAGGAACTGCGTGTCGCGATGCACCTGCAAGCCTTCCCAACTCAGCGCTGCCGCCCCGAGAAACGCCAGCAGCGCCGCGATCCCCATGCGCCAACTTGCCTGCGTCATGCCGGCCGCGAGCGTCATGAGGTACACCAGCACCGGCGTCAGCCCATACATCAGGCCGGCATGCGAAGAATTCGCCCACTTCACGCCGACCAGAAAGCACGCCTGATTCAGCGGCACGGCCAGCACCCCCGCCGAGATGATCAAGGCCCAATCGCGCGGCCGCACCGGCAAGCGCGCCGCGGTGTCGCCGCGTGACAGCAAGCGCACCGTGACGACAAAGAGCAGCCCGGCGACGGCAAATCGAATCACGCCTGTTGTCAGCGCCGGCATTTCGGTCAGCGCGTCTTTGGCCGCGACGGGCGTGACGCCCGCCACGATGATGTAGCAAAGCAATAGCGCCAGGTTCAGCCATTCGGTGCGCGACAGCCAGGCCCGCGGCCGCGCTGATGCGGCGGCGCCTCTTGGCGCGGTCGGCCCGCTGGCCGCGTGTGGTGTGAGTACGTCATCAACTCGCGCGGCCTGATTTGATGGTCCCATGACCTCTTGCGGATGTGCGCCGGAAGCGACCGGAACCGCCGCGGATGGTATCAGGATCTTGGGCGGCGGGGGGGTTATCCCGGTGCGGGTTTCGCCCCCCACACGTTCTGCGGTGTCGCAACAACCATCTGATTCACTGAGTTCCGGCGTTTTGTTCATGGGAATCCATACGTCGCTCGTAACCATTCGGTGCGCCGACAACCCAATTTTTCTCCGCCGATCCAGGCTGAGGGGGTCGCCGAGCCGCCATCGCCGCGCCGGCACGTGACGGGCTTGCTCCATTGGGATGATAAGCGGACGGAGGAAATTCGTACGCTTGGCCGCGTGTTGAGCCGTTCCATGGCGCAGTTGCGTCGGCCCTCCGTGGCCGACGGTGAATCTGCTCTGTTGCCGTCGGCGAATGAGTGCCGTGGCCCATGGTGAGTGCGCGGCACGTCCGACGCGAATCCGCGACGATACGCCGTCGGACACTGACGCCCGACGCTACGGAAAAGCGACGTCGCCCCGGCCCGAGTGGCGATCGGATATCATCATGCCCAGCCGTGGCTCGAGCAGAGGCTCGCGCCGCGCCGGCCGGGTTCCTGATCGCGCTTGAATGCTCGGGAAGTGCGGGCTTCGAGCAGGCTCACGGGGCATCCATGAGGTCATGCGGGCAGGCGGCCCGCGCTACTCATGCCGGCGATTCAAGCCGGCCGGCGCGCGGCGCGGCATGATGCATGGGACGATCCGATGCTACTGACGATTACATCAACCACGCCGCCGGCCCGCGCGCTCGGGTTTCTGCTGCATAAGCATCCTGATCGGCTGCAATCGTTTGAACTGAGCTTTGGTCATGCGCACGTTTTCTATCCCGAGGCCACCGATGCGCGCACCACGTTTGCCCTGCTACTGGATGTCGACACGGTTGCGCTGACGCGGCGTCCGGCCCGCGCCGGCGGAGAGGCCTTCGGCTTGCAGCCCTACGTCAACGATCGTCGCTATGTCGCGTCATCGTTTCTCAGCGTCGCGATTGCGCAGACGCTGCGCACGGCCATGGCCGGGCGCTGCGAGGCCCAGCCGCACCTGCCTGATCAGCCCCTGAACCTGGAGATCGCGCTGCACGGACTGGCGGCGCACGGCGAGCCGGACCTGACGCCGCGGCTGTTTGAGCCGCTGGGCTACACGGTCACACAGCGTCGTCAGCCGCTCAATCCCGCCGCGCCGGAGTGGGGCGACAGTCCTTACGTCCAGGCGGTGCTTGCGATCTGCGCGCCGCTGAGGGATGCCTTGCGTCATATCTATGTCCTGCTGCCTGTGCTGGATAACGAGAAGCACTATTGGGTCGGCGAAGAGGAGGTCGAGAAACTGCTGCGCCTCGGCGAGGATTGGCTCGCGGGTCATCCGTTGCGCGAGTTCATCGTGGCTCGCTATCTGCGCCACCAGCGCGGCCTGATGCGCGCAGCCTTGGCGCGGCTCAGCGACGAACTCGACACGTCGGGGGAGCCGGACACCGCGGCGATCGACGCCGAAGAAGTCGCGTTCGAGGCGCTCGTCACATCGCGCGCAGCAGAGGATGGCATTTCGAATGAAGCGGCAGCGTCGGTCCCACCGTCCGTATCCGCCGCAGCGGCGCCGGAGCCGCTGCGGCGTGTCGATGAGCACTACACGCTGCATGAAATGCGCCTGGGGACTGTGCTGGCGACGCTCGCGTCGCTCGACGTCCGCAGCGTGGCGGACCTGGGTTGCGGCGAGGGCCGGCTGCTGGCGCGGCTGCAGCGCGAAGCGCGATTTGAGCGCATCCTCGGCATGGATATCTCCACGCGGGCGCTGCCAATCGCGGCGGAGCGGCTGAATTGGGAGCGGCTGACGCCGGCTGAGCGTGAACGCATCGCGCTGATCCATGGCGCGTTGACTTACCGCGATACGCGACTGTCGGGATACGACGCCGCCGTGCTGATCGAGGTGATCGAGCATATCGAGCCGGAGCGGGTGCGCGCGGTGGAACGCGCGATCTTCGAGTTTGCCCGGCCGCGATTCGTGCTTGTGACGACGCCCAATCGAGAATTCAACGTGCGGTTTGAGCGCCTGCCGGCGGGCTGCTTTCGGCATCGTGATCATCGCTTTGAGTGGACACGGGCGGAATTCACCGAATGGGTGCGGCGGGTTGGCGATCGCTTCGGCTACGCCGGCACGATTCGCCCGATCGGCCCGGTCGATCCGGAGCTGGGGCCGCCAACGCAGATGGCGGTCTTTCGGGTCAACGAGCCGGCCGCGACGGGGGTTGTGCCATGAAAATCAGCATTCCCGAATTAGCGCTGGTCGTGCTGATCGGACCGACGGGCGCGGGCAAGAGCACCTTCGCACGGCATCATTTCCGCGCGACGGAGATTGTGTCGAGCGATTTCTGCCGTGGGCTGGTTGCCGACGATGAAAACGATCAAGCTGCGACGCCGGCCGCGTTCACCGTGTTGCATGCGATCGTGCGCGAGCGACTGCGCGCCGGACGGCTGACGGTCATCGACGCGACCAGCGTTCGCCCGGAGGATCGCAAGCCGCTGGTCGCGCTCGCGCGTGAGTTTCACGTCCTGCCGGTGGCGCTGGTTTTTCGCGTGCGCGAGGATGTCTGTCTGGCTCGCAACCAAGCGCGCCCGGATCGACAATATGGCCCGCACGTAGTTCGCCAGCATCTGCGCGCGCTGCGAGCTTCGCTCGGCGGGCTGCCGCGCGAGGGCTTTCGACATGTGCACGTCTTCCGCACGCCGGAGGAGCTCGCCGCGGTTGAGTTGATGCGCGAGCCGCTCTGGAACAATCTCCGGAGCGAGACGGGGCCGTTCGACATCATCGGCGACGTGCATGGCTGTCTGGATGAACTCTTGGAATTGCTCCGTCTACTGGGCTATGAGACGACGCGCGACGAACAGGGCTACGCCGTGCGATCAGCGAAAGCCCGCAAGCTGATTTTCCTCGGCGATCTGGTCGATCGCGGGCCTGACAGCGCTGGTGTGCTGCGCCTGGTGATGCGGCTGGCGACGGAGGGGCAGGCCCTCTGCGTGCCGGGGAATCACGACATCAAGCTGCTGCGCGCACTGCGCGGACGCGCCGTGCGCGTCACACACGGGTTGGGCGAGACGCTCGCGCAGCTCGCCGGCGAACCCGACGAGTTTCGCGCCGCGGCGGCCACGTTCATCGATGATCTGGTCAGCCACTACGTGCTCGATGGCGGAAGGCTGGTTGTCGCCCACGCCGGCATGAAGGCCGAGATGCAGGGGCGCGGTTCGGGCCGCGTGCGTGAGTTCGCGCTTTATGGCGAGACCACCGGAGAAACCGACGAATTCGGCCTGCCGGTTCGCCACAACTGGGCGGCCGAGTATCGCGGCAATGCCGCCGTGATTTACGGACATACCCCCGTGCCGGAGCCGGAGTGGATCAATAACACGCTCAACATCGACACCGGCTGCGCCTTCGGCGGCAGGCTCACCGCGCTGCGCTGGCCCGAGCGCGAGCTGGTGCACGTCGCAGCGCGGCGCATCTATGCCAACCCGGCGCGGCCGATGACGTTCTCCGAGGCGACAAACGGGGATTCCGCTTCGCCGCCGGCGGCCGCCACGATGCCCGCCCTCGACGACATGCTCGATCTCAACGAGCTGCTGGGCAAGCGGATCATCGATACGCGCCTCAGCCGTACGGTCACCATACGCGAAGAGAACGGCTTGGCCGCGCTCGAAGTGCTCAGCCGCTTCGCGGTCGATCCGCACTGGTTGATCTATCTGCCGCCGACGATGTCGCCCTGTGAAGCATCGCGGCGCCCGAACCTGTTGGAACACCCGGACGAGGCGCTGGCGTTCTATCGGCATGCGGGCGTCGCGCGCGTCGTCTGCCAGGAAAAGCACATGGGGTCGCGCGCGGTCGCGATCGTGTTGCGTGAGCCGGCCGTCGCCCGCCGCCGCTTCGGTTTGTCACAGGATGCGCCCGGCGTGATCTATACCCGCACCGGACGGCGCTTTCTCGACGACACCGCGCTGGAGCGCGACTTACTCGACCACGTCGCCCGAAGCGCCGCCACCGCCGGAATTTGGGATGAGCTGCAAACCGATTGGCTTTGCCTCGATTGTGAACTCATGCCGTGGTCGCTCAAAGCCCAGGCGCTGCTGCGATCGCAGTATGCGGCGGTTGCTGCGGCCGGACGAGCTGGGCTGCCCGGCGCCGTGGCGGCACTGCAAGCTGCGACCGGGCGCGCGTTGCCGATCGCTCCATTGTTGGAGCGTTACGAGCGCTCGTTGTCCGGTGTGCAGCGATTCGAAGCGGCGTATCAGCGCTATTGCTGGCCGGTGGCTTCATTGGCTGATCTCAAGCTGGCGCCGTTCCACGTGCTGGCCGGGGAGCGCGGCGCCTACGTAAACCGCGATCACCATTGGCACATGGATCTGATTCGCCGGATGTGTGACGCCGGCGCGCCGTCGCTGCACGCCACCGCGATGATCGCCGTCGATACCGCCGATGATGCGAGCGTCGCCGCCGCGACGGCCTGGTGGGAGCAACTGACCGCCGCCGGCGGCGAAGGCATGGTGGTGAAGCCGCTCGGCTTTGTGATAAGCGGATCGCGCGGCGTCCTTCAGCCGGCGATCAAGTGCCGCGGCCCTGAGTATCTACGGATCATCTACGGCCCCGAGTACGACGCGCCCGAAAACATCGAGCGCCTTCGCGGCCGACGCCTTGGGGCCAAGCGGGCGCTGGCGTTGCGCGAATTCGCGCTCGGCGTCGAGGGGCTCGAGCGTTTCGTCCGGCGAGAGCCGCTGCGGCGCGTGCATGAGTGCGTCTTCGGCGTGCTGGCGCTGGAGTCGGAGCCGGTCGATCCGCGGCTGTAGCGCGTTTTTTCAGAATTGCTCGGTTGCCTTGGCAGAGCCACGACCGTGAGGGAGTGGTCAAATTCTCAGTGAATCTCCGCTTCCTTACGGGCGCGGCTCCGCCACAGACGACAGACGCAATTTGAAAACGCTTTATGCGCTCGATCGGTCGCGCTCGGCGCCCGGCCGGCCCTACAACGGCGCGATCGGCGGGCATGTGCCGCCCGCCAGGCACGCGACGAACCCGTCGATGTCGTCAAAGTTCACACGGAAGTCGCCATTCATGTCGGCGAGATCGGCGTCACATGCCGGATACGCCGCCTCGTGGGCCGGCCGGCTGATCAGCGCCAGCGTAAAGGCGCTGATATCGTCGAAATCGACGCGGTCGTCGCAGTTCAGATCGCCGCGCCGGCAGGAGGCGAAGCTGAAATCGTAGCTCCAGCGCAGCAGCTCGCCGCGGATCGGCCCCCGGCTGAAATCGGTGAGACTGACGAATGCCGACCAACCGCGCCACGGCGCGCCGTCGAGCTGCATGGCGCCGTCGAAGGTGTCGGTGTCAAACACGGTCGTGAATGTGCCCGCGCCGGACCAGCCCAGGTCTGCGCCGGTCAGAACGAGCGAGAGCACGCCATCGACTTGCAAGACGGGCCATATCAGCGTGAACGCCAGATAGCGCGCGTCAAACGGCGGATCGGCCCGGAAGCTCAGCTCGACGCGCGTGTTGGTGACGCGCCCCTCCGCCGCGGTGATGCCGAGCACTTCGCTTCCGAATGGTCCGACTTCGGTCCGGCTGAGATCGACCAGATCGCGCGTCGCGCACAACACGACTGCTCGGGCCGAAATCGGGGCAAGCAACAGACCGGCCCCGACACACACGACGCTCACGCACGCCAGCCGCTTGATCGCCATGAATGACTCCTGAGAAGAACCTTTATTCAAGAATTTCAATTCCAGTATAGCCGCACGCCCCGCTCCTGCGCAGCGAAAAACTCAATTCCCTGTCAGGCGCGCGGCTCGGCGTCAGGATTCGCGCGGCTCATGGCGATTGAATCGCCACAGAAAGAGCGCCGCGGTCGCCGGGTCGCCATAGAAGAACTCGTTGAGGTGCAGGCGGGCGGCCTCGCCGCCGTCGGGGGCCTCGATCGTGACATACTTGTAGCCGAGGTTGTGCCGGGCATGGCTGAGGCGCGACCAGGGGATCTGCTCGACGCGGTTGCGCCCGCGAAAGATGACCAACCCGCGTGGCCCAAACGCGACAAAAGACCGCCGCAGATAGAGGAACGGCAACAGTACGAGCGGCAACAGCCCCGGAAGGAAGAACAAGTACTTATGTCCGGTCAGATAATAAAAAGCAAAGGCAACGCAAATCAGATTGAGAGAGAGCACGCCGATGAAGATCTTCATGAGCGGATAGGGCTGTTTGGCGCTGCGGCTGGGATAGCGCCCGCCGAAGACGGTCCAGGAACGATCGAGTTCTAACCCGCACTCCGGGCAGGGATGCACGGTCGGCAGCCCCTCCGGTGAATAGCCGCAACTGGGGCAGCGCTCCAGCGGCAGCGCACCGTCGGCGGCGTTGCTGGCAGGCTGCGGCGTGGGCGTCGGCATGCGAGAATGATGATACCGGCGCAGTTGAATAATCTGCGATTCAAACAGGTGGGTCACGCATCCCGGTGGACAGGCTTCCGGGTGGAACAGGCTTGCGCGGGTGGGGCTGGCTTGCGGGTAGGACAGGCTTCCAGCCTGTCGCGGATCATCAAAGCGGGTGGGACTGGCTCGCGCGCGGGTGGGACAGGCTTGCGCGCGGGTGGGACAGGCTCGCGCGCGGGTGGGACAGGCTTGCGCGCGGGTGGGACAGGCTTGCGCGCGGGTGGGACAGGCTTGCGCGCGGGTGGG
>CAYQLG010000021.1:0-1722 GCA_964418235.1 uncultured Planctomycetales bacterium | reverse complement strand
ACAGGCTTACGCGCGGGTGGGACAGGCTTCCAGCCTGTCGCAGACAAGTATGATGCGTTGATCCAAACATCTGCGCGAACACGGCATGCATGGGTTCCGACTCGAGCATGGTCAGCCGTTTCGGCGGCGTTGCGCGGGCAGGTGCGAAAATTCCGACCGGCGTAGCCCGCCGCGGGCGTCTACGCTGCTATCGCCTGATGTTTGCAAGCCTCGATAAACCGATGGATGGGCCGGCGCTCGCCCGGCGTGAGCTGGCCGCCGCCGGCGCGGCCGGGGCGATGTTCTTTTGCGTGCTTTCCAGCTACTTCGTGCTGCGCCCGCTGCGCGAGACGTTCGGCATCGCCGGCGGCGTGGGTGAATTGACGTGGCTCTTTCAAGCCACGCTGCTCGCAACGCTGGCGATTCAGCCGGTGATTTCGTGGCTGGTCGGGCGCTACGAGCGGACGCGCTTCATCCCGTTGATTTATCGCTGTTTGACGTTGGTGCTGCTGCTCTTCGCGGCGGTGCTGGCGCTGGCGGGGCGCGACGCGGCCCGGCTCACCGGGTATGTTTTCTATGTCTGGCTGAGCGTCTACAACGTGCTCACGGTTTCACTCTTCTGGGCTTTCCTGGCGGATAGCTTCGGCTATGAACGCAGCCGGGGCTGGTTCGCGCGCATCGGCGTCGGCGGCACGCTGGGCGCGATCGCCGGAGCCGCCGCGGCGGAAAGGCTGCCGGCGCTCGTGCCCGAATACGGATTCCTGATCGTGGCGGCGGCGCTGCTCGAACTGGCGGTGCTGGCTTTCGCGTGGTGCGAGCGCCGCGTGCGGGTCTTGCCGGCGGCGCTCGTGAGGGCGCCGGCGCGGCCGATGGTCGCCGGCGCTGTGGCGGATGATGACCGCAGGCCCGCGGCTGAAGACACGCTCTCCGTAGCGCTGCATGGTCTGCGGCTGGCGCTGCGTTCGCCCTTTTTGCTGGCGATCTGCGCGTTTGTGGGGCTGGTCTCGATCAGCAGCACATTTCTCTATTTTGCGCAAGCCCGCATCATCAGCGCGTCGACCATGGAACGCGCGGCGCGCACGGCGCTCTTTGCCCAGTTTGACCTGTGGACGCAGATTCTCACACTCATTGCACAACTGACGTTGACCGCGGCGATCATTCGGCGCGTCGGCGTCGGCGCGGCCTTGGCGCTGCTGCCGGCGCTCTCAGTGCTTGGCCTGGTTGCGCTGGCGGCGTCGCCGACGATCGTAGCGCTGGCGTTGGTGCAGGCCATGCACCGAGCCGCCCGGCATGCGATTGTCGGCCCGGCCCGTGAGACGCTCTTTACCGTCGTGAGCCGCGACGAAAAATACAAAGCCAAGTGCCTGATTGACACGTTTGTCTTCCGCGCCGGCGACATGGTCGGCGCACTGGCGGATCGCGCCTTGACGGCGCTTGGCCCGGTTCTGGGCTTGATCGGCACGGCCTTTGTGCTCGCACCTGTTGGCGCCATCTGGATTGGTCTTTCGCTCTGGCTGGGGTTGGCCCAGCGCCGCCGCGCTGTCGACCCTTGGCCGGCCTCGAAGCAAATCCCCTCGAACCCTTCCATCGGAGAAGCTCATGCAGTCCCCACGTGATAATCTGAATCGACGTGAATTCATCGGCACGCTGGCCGCGACGACCGCCGGCCTGAGCGTCGGCTGGCCGCTCGCGGCGCAGCTTTATGCCGGCGCGGATAGCGCCAGCAGCGCCGCAGCCGGCGCG
>CAYQLG010000020.1:0-46364 GCA_964418235.1 uncultured Planctomycetales bacterium | reverse complement strand
GACGGCGCCGCGCGCGCCGCGGCGGAGAGCGTCGGCGCAGAGCGCGCCGCGCGCCTCACGGCTGAAAACCTGACCGCCACTCCCACGAAGCCGAATGCTGCCCCGCGCGACCCGGTGCTGTGGTTAGCCGGTTTGATCGCGACGCTGGTCGCGCACATCAACCGCGCGCCATTGGCGCGCGTGGCGATCATTGCGCTGGTGACGTTGGGATCGTTGGGGTTGGCGGCGCCATTGATCCCGGATGCGACCTATCTGCCTGCGGGAAATCGCAATCTGGTATTCGGCTTTCTGGTCACGCCGCCGGGCTACAGCTTGCCTGAGTTTCGCGCGATGGCGGCGAAGATCGAAGCGCAAATCAGCCCATATTGGACGGTCGATAAAGACTCTCCGGAACATGAGCAACTCAACCAGGCCTGGCGACAGCAGATTCAGGCCATGCTCGACGCCAAACAGATTCCCGAAGTCGAAAATCCCAAGCTGTCGTGGCTGGAGCGTGATCGCGCCCGGCGCGAGTGGCTCACGCCGCCGCCACTGATCGGTAATTTCTTCTTCGTCGTGTGGAACGGCGGCTGCTTCATGGGCTGCGACAGCCGCGATCCGGCCCGCGTGCGGCCGCTGGTGCGGCT
The DNA here is from genome assembly GCA_964418235.1 of uncultured Planctomycetales bacterium. Lineage (GTDB taxonomy): Bacteria > Planctomycetota > Phycisphaerae > UBA1845 > Fen-1342 > CAYQLG01. The sequence continues at coordinate 45,738 of CAYQLG010000020.1, read as the reverse complement.
GCTGCAAACGACGGGTCAGGCAATCCCCGGGACGTTTCCGATCTTTTTCCAGTCGCAGATTTTTACCTTTGGCGGCGGCAACACCGCCGAGGTGCAGCTCCGCGGCGACGATCTCGATCGCGTCGTCTCGGGCGCGACCATGCTGCAGATGTGGCTGATGGGCAAGTTCGGCTTTCCGCAGCCGACGCCGTCGAATTTCAGCCTGGGCCGGCCGGAGCTGCGCATCGTGCCGGATCGCGAACGGGCGGCCGAGGCTGGCCTGACCGCTTCGGACATCGGCTTTTTCGTCGAGGCGTGCGGCGACGGCGCGTTTGTCGGTGAATACCGCGAGCAGGGCGGCGACGCGATTGACATGGCGCTCTATCTGAAGGGGCAGCGCGGCAAGCCGATGCGCGAGATGGCCGACGTGCCGATCTTTACGCCCGCGGGCCAATTGCTGACGCTTGGTGCGGTGACGCGGCAGGAGGACACGACCGCGTTGGAGCAGATCTATCGCGTCGAGCGGCAGCGGGCGGTTCAGTTTCAGATCAACGCGCCGGAGGCCGTGCCGCTGGAGTCGCTGCTTCGCCAGGTGCGCGAGAAGACCGACGAAATGCGCGAGACCGGCATGCTGACGCCAGACGTGCTGGTGAGTTTCAGCGGCAACGCCGACAAGCTGGTCGCGGCGCGCAACGCGCTCGTCGGTGAGTGGAAGGGCTTGACGCTCGAATCGCTGATCAACATTCTGGGCGGCAAGTTTCTGCTCTCGGTGCTGATCGTCTACCTGCTGATGTGCGCGCTCTACGAGAGCTGGGTCTATCCGTTCGTGATCATGTTCAGCGTGCCGCTGGCGATCTTCGGCGGCTTTCTCGGGCTGCGCCTGGCGAATGTCGGCACGCTGCTGACGACGGATCAGCCGGTGCAACAGCTCGATGTGCTGACGTTCCTGGGCTTCATCATGTTGACGGGCCTCGTTGTGAAAAATGCGATTCTGCTGGTGGAGCAGGCGCTCGTGAACATCCGCGAGTATCGCATGGAGATCCACGCGGCCATCGCCGATTCGGTGCGGGTGCGCGTGCGGCCGGTCCTGATGACGAGCCTGACGAGCGTGGTCGGCCTGCTGCCTTTGGCGTTCATGCCCGGCGCGGGTAGCGAACTGTATCGCGGCCTGGCCAGCGTGATTCTCGGCGGCATGATCGTTTCGACGATCGGCACGTTGGTGCTGGTGCCGATCGTGTTGGGGGCTTTGCTCGATCTGCATCGACCGAAGGATCTGCATGCCTACGACGCCGACGAGCTGAGCGACGCCGCGCCAGAGCCGGTACGTGTGAACGTGTGAACCTGGGAACGGGGAAGGTGGGAACGTGATCGTGGCGGCGCAAATCGGATGATCGGAGTCGCGGCTGAGAGCGGACGAAACGCATCACGGCGCTGTCCTTGATGCGCTGTTTGAAATTTTCACGGCGCTTGGCTCCAGCGCATCCTCTATGCTTGTGAATAATCTATGCTCAATCGCGCAACGTTAGGACCAGACAAGGAGCGCGCGAGCGAGTTACCTTCCCACCTTCCCACCTTCCCACTTTCTCAGGTTCCCACGTTCGAAAGGCAGTTCAGCCACGCCTCAGGGCGCGGTCCATTTCACGTTTCACATCGCGTTCGCGCAGGGAGTGGCGTTTGTCGCCGAAGGTTTTGCCGCGGGCCAGGCCGAGGCGCAGCTTGGCGATGCCGCGCTCATTGAAGAAGATTTCGAGCGGCACAAGCGTCAAGCCCTTCTCCTTGGCTTTTGCGGACCACTTGTTCAGTTCCCGCCGGTGGAGCAATAACTTGCGCTCGCGTTTGGGCGGGTGGTTGAAGACGGTGGCGTTGGGATAGGGCGATATATTGCAGTCAATCAGCCAGATTTCGCCGTTCTTGGCAAAGGCATAGGCTTCGTCGAGGCTGGCCGACCCGGTTCTGAGGCTTTTGACCTCGCTGCCTTTGAGCACCATGCCGACTTCGATTTCGTCGATTATCTCATATTCGTGTCGGGCTTTGCGGTTCTGGATGCGTTTGGTCGATTCTAATGGACGCTTGGCCATAGGACGGGTACAGTTCTTTCATGGCCCGCGAGCGCGGCAGGCACGGCTGTCAATAGCTTCAAGACGCCGCACTGCAACGCACAACACGCGCCCCGGCGGTATGCAACCGCCAGGGCGGCATCCGTCGTCGCGACGATTTTAGGGCTTGCCCGCCAGGGACTGCAACCCACCCGGCGGCCGGCGGTAGAAGGTGGTGAACTGTGCCGGATCGGACGGTCGGCGAAGCGAATTCGCCCAACGCGCGAAGCGAGGAAAACCGCCTGGTCGCACGCGCCAAGCGCGGCAACGCCGATGCGTACCGCGCGCTGGTCGAGCGCTACAAGGAGCGGCTGTTCGCCTTTGTCTGGCGGATCGTCCGCAACCACCACGAGGCCGAAGACCTCACCCAGCAGGCGTTTGTGCGGGCCTACGAATCGCTCGCCAGCTATTCCGAAGAGTACGCGTTCAGTACCTGGCTGTACACGATCGCGTACCGGATCTGCCTCAACAGTCAGAGGCGTCGCCGACCACTTTCCGGTGAGATTGACCTCGACCCATTGCGCGTCAGCGACCCCGACCTGCCGGGGACGCTGGCCAACACAGAGGAGTCACGTCGGCTTCAGACATTGATCTGGGACGCCGTCGACGAACTGACCACGGCCCAGAAGGCGGCGGTCATCCTCTTTTATCGCGAAGGGAAGAGCTGTCAGGAGATCGGTGAGGTGCTCGGCATGCCGGCGGTCACCGTCAAGAGCCACCTGCATCGTGCCCGCGAAAAGCTGCGCGGCCGGCTCGAGCACGAGTTAGACGAAGACTGGACCGCGCTGCGCTTCGGCCAGGGATCGGCGTGACGCCGTGCCTGACCGCCAGCGGGGCCGGCTTCGGGTTATGCAAGGATTCACGACGGCCCGCGCCGGCGTGGCTTGAAAGAAGTTGAACAACACCATGCGCTGCACCGAATTCGACCAACTTCTCGATGCCTATCTCGACGGCGAACTGAGCAGTTCGCTCCGCATCGAGTTCGACGCGCATCGACTGCATTGCGCCCATTGCCGGCGCGTTGTGGCGATGATGGAGTCGATCGGCTCGGTCGTGGCGAGTGATCGCGGCGGGCCGCGTCTCCGCGCAGACTTCACCGACAGCCTGATGGCGGCGCTCGCTGAAAAACAGCCGGCGATCGACACGGCTCGGGCGCGGCGCTGGCGTGTCTGGACGGCGGCGTTCGCGCTGCCCGCGGCGGCGGCGCTGGGGCTGGCGGTCTTGACACAGCGCCCCGCGCCGACGGATTCATCGAATGATCTTGTGGATGTTGCGTCGCTGCGGGGCGCACCGGCGCCCGCCGACGTGCCGATGAAGGGGCCGGATGCACACGTTCCGCGCGCCGTCACGCCGGCGGCTCTCGCGGCGCGTGCGGAACTGGCCGGCAAGGAGCGCATCGCCGAAATCACCCCGCGTGATGAGGCCCAGGCGCGGGCGGCGGTTCGGGCGATCGTGCTCGATCAGCTCCATGAGCGGTTCTGGGATGCCTATGCCGCCGGGAATGACCTGACGCGCGATTTTGTCCAACTGGGCGAATATCTACGGATCACGCTGCCCGATGACCTGACCCGCGCGACGAATCAGCTCGTGCTCTCGGAGCCGGTGATGGGGCTGATTCAGGCGCTGATTCCCGCGGCGGTCGAGCCTGGCCCGGCCCCCGAAGAGGAAATGCCCGCAACAGGCGCCCATGTTTTTGAGCTGTAACACGCCGCCGCGGATTTCGCGACCGCACGCGGGTCAGTCCCGCTTAGCCGCGTTGAGGGGTTCGCCGACGCCCTGCACGACAGATATACGAAAACGAAAAGCAGAGCCGCGACCGTCAGGGAACGGTAGCAACACGTGGCATGCCGATTTTCCACAATACATCACACGTACCGGGCCGCTGCGTTTTCTCCACGCGTTCCTATTCGTGGCGTTAATCGTATTCTCCGTGCCGGCTGTACGCGCGGATCGGGCTGCCCCCGCGATCGGCGTTGCGCCGCCGGCCGCAGCCGCCGAGACGGCTCCATCGGCCTCAATCGAAACCCCCGTAACGCAGGCCGCGTCTTCGGATCGTCAGTCGGTCCGCAGCGAGTTGGCGCGATTCGTACCGGCGGATGCGGGTTTGTTTCTGGAATTGCGTGATGGCGCGGCGCTGCTGGAGCCGCTGACCGAAGCGCCGCTCTGGCTGGCGCTGGCAGAACTAGCCGGTCAGCCGGCGAACCGCCGCGAGCTGGACGAATGGCGCGCCCGCATTCAGGAATCGGTGCGGCTTGCGCCGCGGGCGGCGATTCAGGCGCTCTTCTCCGATTGCGTCGCCTACGTCGGCGCCGGCGTCGGGCGCTCGCAAGATGCGGTCGTGCTGTGCCGGCCGGCCCGTCCGATCGCGGAACTACTGCGCGATTGGAATGCGACCGAGCAAGCCGCCGTCGGCGCGGCCAGGACGTTTCGGTTGCCCAATCAAGTTGGGGTCGCAACGCGCGACAAGATCCTCGTCTTTGGTGATGCGACGCTCGCCGGCGGCATGTTCGCGCGCGTCGTCGCTTGCCTCGGCGGCGTCGATCAGGACACGCTCAGCGCCGCTGCCGAGTTCGGGCGCTTGCTTGGCGCGGCGCCCGCCGCGCAGTCGGGCTTCATCTTCGTGCGGCTTTCGGCGAAGCAAGATGCGCCGCCCGGCGACCGCGTGACGGCGGGGGCGGAGACGCGCCCCGCGAATGGGGAAGACAGCGCCTTCCCGCCGATCAAGCCGCGCCCGGCGCTACCGGTCGCGACTGTGACACCAGGTCCGGCGCTGGACGGGATCGGTCTTGAGAGCTTGCTGGTCGCGCTCGAAAAGAGCCGCGACGAGGTCACGCTTTCGCTCTACGGCTCGCCGGCTGTTGCAGGTGAGAGTGCAGGAGTGCCCGCAACTCTCCCGCAAGCTGGCCTAGCTTCCTTACCGGAGGCTTCGCACGCGGGCGCGTTGCTTGCGCGCTTGCCGCGCACCACGCTCCTGGCCTGGGAAGGCGGCGTCAATTACGCCGAATGGGTCGATCTGATCATGGCGCTGCCGCCGCAGCACGTCGCGCGCATTTTCTACACGCTGCATGAAAAAGCCGGCAACATCGGCCGGCTGTTGCCGGCGCTCGACGCGCCGACGTGCGTCGCCGTCGGCTTTGTTCGACCCGAAACACGCACGGTCGCGGCCCCGCCCATTCCGGCCGCGGCCCTGATCTTGACGCTGAACTCTCCGGCGGCGGCGGCGGAGTGGGAGACGCTTTTTCACGCGAGCGCGTCGCTATTCAACCTGCTCGCACTGCGGGCCGGGTTTCGCGTGACGCTGCCGCCGATTGAGCCGCTCGCGCTCCCGGGCATGCGGGCCGAGCAGCTTGACCTGAGTGGCATACTCGGAGCCGTGCCGGGCGACACCGCGCTAGGGGCGCTCCATCTGAGCTGGGCGGCGGACGACAACGTCCTCATGCTCGCGACACATTCTGATTGGTTGCGCGAGATTGTTGAGAGCCGTCGCGGTGACGGGGCCGCGCTGACGGCGGCGCTCCGCGGCGACATGGCCGTCGCCGGCGATTCTGCGCTTACTCGTCCGGTCGAGGCGGCCTTCGCGACGCGGCGCGTGTATCTCCACGCGGCCGCGGTGGCCGATCTTGGGGCGCGCTGGCTGGATTATTTTGAGCGTCATCGGCCCGAGCTGTTGCGTGAAACCTGGTGGCGAGACTATCAACCCAGCGTCGCCGCCACGCGCCTGGGGATCGCGGTGCGCTGGCTCGCGCCCGAGCCGCGCCTGCGGGTCGAGTCGGTGCTGCCGCACCTGCCCGCCGATGGGCGGCTGCGGCCCGGCGATGTTCTGATCGGCGTCGAACGTCAGCGTTTTGCCACGTCCCAACCGGCGCAGGAGATGCAGCAGCGCGTCGCCGCCCGGCCCAACTCGCGCTGGATCGATCTACTGATCGAGCGCGGCGGCGTCGAGCAAACGCAGCGCATTCCGCTGCCGTTCCTCGATCCGATCGAGTTGTTGCGGCGCGCGATTGCGCTTGGACGCCTGGTCGAGCGCGGCGAATTCTCCGCCACCCCGGCCGCCGCACTCTTCCGCGGGCGCTTGATGATCAAGCTGCGAATCCGCGACGAGCCGATGTTTGACTTCAACCCAGGCGCCGGCGTGCAGGTCATCTCCAGCAACCCAGCGACAGCATCGCAGCCGAGCGCACCCGACATCGAAAACGCCAGGGCGTCGGCCACCGCACCCGCGAAATAGCACGTCCGGCCGCACGCTAGGCGGCAAAACCTCGAAGCGCTGCGGCAAAGCCCTGACGTTTCATGCATCAACAAAGCGGATCGATCGCGTTAACGACGAGCAGCGACGGGAGTTCGGTTTATCGGTAGCCCCGACAGCCGCCGGTTTTCACTTGTTTTTATCCCGCTGAAGCGACCCGCGCATCCATTTTCTATCGACAGCACGCTGCGCGCCCGCTACGCTCCCATCGAGATGCGGCGGCGGTTCGCTACACTGAAATAGCGCCCGCCAGGCAGCGCCGGGCAGGAGAGAGCTAGAACGGCTCACGCGATGACCGTGCATGCCGCATGAGCGGATCGCGCGGCGGTGACTTCCTGCACAGCGCAACCGCGAATGGACTTAACGGCGTCTGGTCGCCCGCGATGAGCGCCTGGTCGTGCGACGGATCGCCCGCGCCTGAATGGAGCATTATCGATGCACGTTTTTCCGACCGTGTGCCGGGCTTGGCTGCGGGCCGCGCTGCTGAGCGCCGTCGCGGTGACGGCCTGCGCCGGATTGCCGCCCACACCCTTCACCAACTTCGAGACGCCGCACGTGTATCCGCTCGACATCACGCCCGATCGGGGACGGCTGCTGGCGGTGAATCTGCCGGAAAACCGGCTCGAGATTTTCTCGCTGACGACCGGACGGCCGCGCTTTGAGCGGGCCATCCCGGTGGGTCTTGATCCGGTCGCGGTGCGCGCCCGCACGAGCGACGAAGTCTGGGTCGTCAATCACGTTTCCGATTCGATCAGCATCGTCAGCCTGAGCGCGGGTACAGTCGTGGCGACGCTGTTTGTCGGAGATGAGCCGACCGACGTGATCTTCGCCGGCACACCGCAGCGGGCGTTTGTCTGTCTTTCGCAATTGAATCAGATCAAGGTCTATGACCCCGCCGCGCTGAGCGCGCCGCCGACCACTCTCAACATCGAGGGCGAAGACCCGCGCGCGCTGGCGACCGACGGCGTGCGCGTCTACGCGGCGATTTTTGAGTCGGGCAACAAGACCACGGCGTTGCCGCGCGAGGTTGTCTCCAGCCCGTTGAAAAGCCCTTATGTCGGCGCGCCCAATCCGCCGCCCAATCGCGGCACGACGTTTGAGCCGCCGATCAATCCGCAACTGACGGCGCCTCCGCCGGTCGGGCTCATTGTGCGCCAGCAGGCCGATGGCCGCTGGCTCGATGACAACAATGGCGATTGGTCGCCCGAAGTGCACTGGCAGTTGCATGACCACGACGTGGCGATCATCGATGCGAATTCGCTGGCCGTCAGTTACGCCACGGGGCTGATGAATTTGAACATGAGCCTGGCTGTGCGGCCGGGCGGCGAGGTCACGGTCGTCGGCACAGAGGCGCTCAATGAGGTGCGCTTCGAGCCGGTGGTCAATGGCATCTTTCTGCGCGTGCGAATGGGGCGCTTCAACGGCGCTGCGCCGGCCGGCACAAGCCACGTCGATCTCAACCCGCATCTGGATTATCAGGTGCGCTGGTTGCCGCCGACGCCGCGGGCCGAGTCGATTGGCGATCCGCGCGCGATCGTCTGGAATGCGGCGGGGACAGTGGGCTATATCGCCGGAATGGGCTCCAACAATGTGATTGCGATCAATGCCGCCGGGGCGCGCGTCGGGCGCGTGGCGGTGGGCAGCGGACCGACCGGGTTGGCCTTAGACGAGGGGCGCGGACAGCTCTACGTGCTCAACAAGTTCGGCTCGAGCATCAGCACGGTGAATCTCGCGACGCTGGCGGTAGCCCATACCACGCCTCTCTACGACTCTTCGCCGCCGGAGATCAAGGGCGGGCGCCCGTTCCTCTATGACACGCACCTGACCAGCGGACTGGGGCACGTTTCCTGCGCGTCGTGCCACGTGGATGCGCGGATGGATCAGGTCGCGTGGGACCTGGGCAATCCCGCCGGCGAAGTCACGGAGTTTCGCGGCGTATGCGACTTCGGCATTGGCGGCGGCGACGACTGCGAACCGCCGCACCCGATGAAAGGGCCGATGACGACGCAGACGCTGGTCGGGCTGTTTTTTGGCGAGCCATTTCACTGGCGCGGCGATCGTCTGAACCTGTCCGAGTTCAACGTGGCCTATACCGGGCTGCAGAGCCGCGACAGCGAAATCACACCGACGGAGATGGATCTCCTGGAGGATTTCCTCAAAGGCATCCGCAACCCTCCCAACCCCTATCGCAACTTTGACGGCACGCTGCCCACGACTTTCCCCAATGGCGGCAACCCGCGCAACGGCGAGACCATCTTCCGCAATACGCGCACCTTCCGCAATCAGCAGACCTGCTCGCTCTGTCATGGGCCGCCATTCGGGCTTAGCTCGGACGTCATCTCAACGACGCTGGCGCTTAACGTCTTCGGACAGGGCATGAACTCGCCGCAACTGCGCAACATGCACGAAAAGACCGGCTTCTCGACGGAATTCGCGGCGGTCAATAACCGTGGTTTCGGCTACCTGCATGATGGCACGATCGACACGCTCGACGGCTTTCTGACGCTGCCGCAGTTCACGTTCTCGGCCGGTGCAACCGGCGCGCAGCAGCGGCGCGATCTCGTGGCGTTCATGTTCTGCTTCGCCGCGGAGATTCATGCCGCAGTGGGGCGGCAACTGACCATCTCCAGCGCGGGGCTGCCGCCGGCGGATCAGACGCTGCTCAACGCGATGCGTTCGTTGGCGGCGAGCGGACAAGTTGGACTGGTCGCCAAGGGCAGGATCAGCGGCGTGCCGCGCGGCTGGCGCTACAACCCCGGCGACATATTCCAATCAGATCGCGCCGGCGAGACGATCACATTCGCCGCGCTGCAGGCGCTGGCCGGCCCGGCCCAGCCGTTGACCTACACCGTGGTGCCGACGCTCAGCGCCACGCGCATCGGCATCGATCAAGACCTCGACGGCTATTTTGACGGCGACGAGCGGACCGCCGGCAGCGATCCGGATGATCCGCTCAGCACGCCGCTGCTGCGTGATGGCGACATGAACTGCGACGGCAGCGTCAACTTCGATGATCTCGACGGCTTTGTGCTCGCCATCGTCGGGCCGGCGGCGTACCAAGCTGCCTATCCGACCTGCCGCTACCTCAATGCCGATCTCAACGATGATCGCGTAGTTGACTTTGACGACATCAATCCGCTCGTCGCGGCGCTGGTCGGCGGCTAGGGCGACGACGCGCGACCGTAAACCGAACCGCGAGGCGAACCGAACCGCGACCGTGAGGGAGCGATTCGATGCGCACCGCGACAAAGGCTGCTCGACGCCATGGGTCGATACAGAGTTTGACGCGCATGAGCGCCGGTACTGAGTCTTTGGAAACGGTTGGATGAGGCGCAGCTCGCCTCGAATCGCTTCCTGACGGGCGCGGTTCGGCTCAGACATGCGGTTCGGCATGCGCGGTCTATCCGCCCACTATTCGCCGCGATACTCGCATCGGCTCGTGCAGGTCTCATGCACGACGACCTCCGCCAGCAAGGGCAGGGCCGGCCTGAGGCGCTGCCAGATCCAGACGGCGAGCTGCTCGGCGGTCGGATTCTCGAGGCCGGGTATTTCGTTCAAATAGAAATGATCGAGTTGCAGCCGCACGGGTTCGCAGGCGGCCTTGATGTCGCCGTAATCGAGCAGATAGCCGCGGGCCGGATCAACCTCGCCGGCCACAATCACGTCGATGCGAAAGCTGTGTCCGTGCAGCCGGCGGCATTTGTGCCCGGGCGGAAACGAGGGCAGGGCATGGGCCGCCTCAAACGTAAACGTCTTGGCGAGTCGGACGAACATGATCGAAGTGTAGTCGATGCGGGCGATGCAGCGCAGCGTCACGCGCCGCCGGCGTTGCGTAGCGCTCAACAGATAAAAAAAGATGGAAGGTCCAGCCGTGGCGCGGGTGTCCTTCCATCTCGTGAGCGGCAGTGACTTCGCCGCAAGAGGGTCATGCGTGTCTTAACTTGAGAGACTTCAACATTATGTATACCACGTAAAATCAAAAATCAAAGCGCTTTCGCGCGCGAGAGTGAAATTTTTTTGCGCTTCGCCGCGCCAGTCTGGCGTGCCGAGCAGCGTCATGCTGCGCGCTCCGGCGCGCGTGAATCGCGCGATTCATTCGCGCGAGAACCGCGCACGAGACGACGACCGCGCCGCGCATGTGTCCGCTGCGTCGCCATTCGGCCGGCAGAGCCGCGACCGTCAGGAAGCGGAGGATGGCGCACACACGGTCCGCTTGCTGACGCGGTCGTGGCCTGGCCATGCCGCGCGCGACTATCGCCGATCGCCGTCCGCGCGACATAATGGCCGCATGATCCCGACCGAAGTATTGCGAAAAGTGCGGCGGATTCAGATCGTGACGGCGGCGCTCGTGAACGACTTCTTCGCGGGGCAATATCACTCCGCGTTCAAGGGCCGCGGGATGGAGTTTGAAGAGGTGCGCGAGTATCAGCCCGGCGACGACGTGCGCACGATTGATTGGAACGTGACGGCTCGCACGGGCCGGCCGTTCGTGAAGAACTTCCGCGAAGAGCGCGAGCTGACGGTGATGCTGCTCGTGGATGTCAGCCCATCGCAGGAGTTTGGCGCGCGACAGCAGTTCAAGAGCGAACTCGTCGCGGAGTTGGGCGCGACGCTGGCGTTTTCGGCGATTCAGAACAATGACAAGGTCGGTCTGACGCTCTTTACCGACCGCATTGAGCGGTTCGTACCGCCGGCGAAGGGTACGCGCCACGTGCTGCGCGTCGTGCGCGAGCTGCTCTACCATCAGCCCGCCGGGCGGCGCACCGACGTCGGCGCGGCCTTGCGCCATCTGGATCGCGTGATGAGCCGGCGCTGCGTCGTATTTCTGATCAGCGACTTTCTCTCGCCCGATTTCTCCGGTCCGTTGCGCGTGGTGCGCCATCGGCACGATCTTATTCCGATTGTGACGTTTGATGAGCGCGAGCGGTCGCTGCCGCGCGTGCGCTATCTCGAAACGATCGACCCCGAAACCGGCGAACAGTTGCTCGTCAACACAAACTGGCCGGGTTTCCGGGCGCGCTTCGCACAGCTCGGCGCGGCCCGCCGGGCGGAATTGCTCGGGAATTTCCGCCGCGTGCGGATCGACCCGATCGAAGTCGCGACCGGCGGATCATTCGTCGAGCCGCTCCGCCGGTTCTTTCATCAGCGCGGTCAGAGAAGGTGAGAAAGGAGTAGCGAGTGACGAGCAGCGAGTTATCAGTTGCGAGTTAATAACTGTGCGAAGAGTGAGACAGATGCGCAGAAGTGGCGCGGCTGCTATGTCGGCTTGATACCTTATCACCTTATCACGTTATCACCTTCTTACGCGGCCTACCCACGTTCCCACCTTGCTGCGTTCCCACTCTGTCACGTTCCCCCCCCGACGCTTGCCGCCTCAGCTTCCGCTGCGCGGCGAGCTGGGGCCGCGGGCGCGGGCTTTCAGAACCAGCTTCTCGGTCTTGCGCTGCACTTCGATTTCGACCAGATCGTCAGGCTTGAACTTGCGCAGGGCGGTCATGTAACTGTCGATTCCCGTGATCGGCATGTCACCAATTCTCAGTATGCGGTCGCCGTCGAGCATGCCCGCCTCTTTCGCAGCGCTGTCGGGCCGCACCGACTCGACCAGCAGTCCCGGCTGATCATCACCGGCGTAGTCGGGCATGATGCCCAGCCGCACCGGCGGCATCTGCGGCGGGCGGTCGTCGCCGGCGTCCGCCGCTGAGGACGTGCGATCGTCCATCGCCCGCGCGGACGCGCGATCGGCGGACGGCGCTCCGCTCGCTCGCTGCGCATCCGGCGCGTTGCGGCCCGGCTCCGCGGCTTCCTCCTCGGCGGGTTTCTTGACGAGATCTTCCGGCGATGGCGGAGCTTTGGACTCGGTAAAGGTCGGCCCGGAGGTCATGTTCGCAAGATCGCGAATGATCTGGCTCCACACGCCGAGGATCTCCGCCGCGCCCACGACGTCGATCAGCTCCCAGTCGTCGCTGGGCTGGTGATAGGAGCTGTGCACACCGGTGAACGGGAAGAAGACCGGAATTTTCTTGCGGTAGAAGGAGTGGTGATCGCTGTTGCCGGGCACGGCCTGTGCGAGGCGATAAACGCCGGGGCCGGGCTTGCCGTAGTAACGTTCGACCAGAGCGGGAAACTCGGTGGCGGTGGTCGCGCCATAGATAGTCAGCTTTCGCTGGCTGAGTTTACCGATCATGTCGAAATTGACCATCGCGCGGACTTTCTCGAGCGGCACGGTGGGCTTGTCGACGAAGTGCTTGCTGCCGAGCAGACCCATTTCCTCGCCATCAAACGCGATGAAAAGCACGTGACGGTGGAGCTTCGGACCGCGTGCCAAGGTGCGCGCCAATTCCAACAGCCCCGACGTGCCGGAGGCGTTGTCGTCTGCGCCGTTATGGATGACCGGGGTGCGGTCGCCCGTCGCCGCGCGCGGCACGATGTTCCCCAGATGGTCATAGTGGGCCCCGACGACAACATAGTCATCGCTTGAGCCGTCGCCGGGCAGCCGCGCCACAATGTTCCGGGCTGAGCGCACGATGGGCACGACGCCTGGCGCCAGTCGGACAGTCGTCTTGAGGTCATGGCTGAGCGGCTTACGCGTGGTGTCAAGCTGGGATTGCAGCTCGCTCAACGGCGGCAGCTTCGCGCTCGCCAGCAGCCGCTCGGCCAGCGCGACCGTGATATGAGCGCACGGGAGATCATACGGCTCGCGGATGCGCGCCCCATCGAAGAGATAGAGTGATTCGTCTTTCGGCTCGCGCAGCGGCGGCTGCACGACCAGCACGCCGAGGGCGCCTTTTTTCTTCGCCACGCGCAGCTTGGTTGAGAAGAGCGCATGTTCCGAAGGCTGTTTGCCGCCGAAGCTGGCACTCTCGTCGGCGGCGCGCGGCTCATGCCGGAAGATCAGCAGAAATTTGCCGGTCGCGTCGAGATCGGCATAATCGTTGTAGCCCGCGTCGGGCGCCTCGATGCCGTATCCGGCGAAGACGAGGGGGCCGGCGGCATCGTCCGGCTGCGAGAAGGGGAATGTGATCCAATCCTGCTCGAGCTGCGGTGCGGGTGATAGGCCCGCGATTTCGAGTTGGGCCGCCTGCTTGTCGAGTTGCTTGCCGCGCTTGATTTCGAAGGGTTGAAACCAGTCACCGCCCGGGCCGGCGGGTAGCAGCCCGCTCCGGGAGAATTGATCGCGGATGTACTCCCCGGCGCTGAGGCTGCCGGGCGTGCCGGGCAGTCGTCCTTCGAGGGCGTCACTGGCCAGCACGCGCAGGTGCGCGAGATAGGATTCGGGCGTGATATCGCCCGCCGATTGCGGCGCACTCGCTTCGCCAGCGGCAATCGCGGCCGGCAAGGCGACTGACATCAACAAGGCTGCGCTGGCGACCAAGTAAGGGCGTACGACATGATGGGCGTGAGTCATAAGAGCAGTATACGCCGACCCGATCGGCGGCAAACCCGCCGGCGCAAGTTGCGTGGACAGGGCTGGGAGAGACTGGGGGCTGTCGCGCCCGCCCGTCCGCCGGCACATTGGTACGGACGGCCGATTCTCGGATGAGGCGGTTGGGTGTTTTTTTGCGGGGCTGAGTTGCAGCAAGACCCTTGTCAGAGCCGGGTGATTGGTTATAGTACGAAGTTCGCTGCTGTTGGGCGGAAGGTGCGGTTGCGCGCCGGCCGGTCGCGGCAAGCAGCGGTAGATTTGCGTGTAGGAGCGCTATGCCGACGATTAACCAGTTGATTCGCCGACCGCGCCAGGTTCAGGCGCAGAAGTCCAAGGTCCGCGATCTTGAGAAGTGCCCGTTTCGCCGGGGCGTCTGTCTGATCGTCAAGACGCAGACCCCCAAGAAGCCGAATTCGGCCCTGCGCAAAGTGGCCCGTGTCCGGCTGACGAATGGCCGCGAAGTGACGGCGTACATTCCGGGGATCGATCACAACCTCCAGGAGCACTCGATTGTGCTCGTCCGTGGCGGCCGTGTTCGCGATCTTCCCGGTGTGCGCTATCACATCATTCGCGGCAAGCTGGACTGTGCCGGCGTCGGCGTGCAGAGCAAATTCAACACTGCTCGCAACCGCAGCCGCAGCAAGTATGGCGTGAAGATGAAGAGGAAGTAGCCGGGCGTTTTCAGTGCATGGGTGGTCGGCGCGATCGCGCCGGCCTGAATTGGGTCATGGCCCAGGCTGGGCCAGTAATCACTTGTGAGGTCCGCCGGTCGCAGTTTTGGCCGGATGGCCGCGGAGGCGGTTGAATGCCGCACCCCAGTGAGCCTGCGGCTCACTGTCGCAAGTCTGATGAAGAGGAATCATGGCATATAAGAAGTTCACCGAATCGGAACGTCAGCTTCGACCGGATCCGCGCTTCAAGAGCCGGCTGGTCAGTAAATTCGTCAACTGCCTGATGTATGACGGCAAGAAATCCGTCGCACAGGGCGTCTTCTATCGGGCGATGGATCGCATCGCTGAGAAGATCAAAGACGCGCCGCCGCTCGAGGTCTTTGAGAAGGCCATCGATAACATCAAGCCCAATATCGAGGTGCGTTCGAAGCGCGTCGGCGGCGCCAACTATCAGGTGCCGATGCAGGTTCGCCCGAAGCGGCAGCAGTCGCTGGCGATCCGCTGGATTCTCGAAGCCACGCGCGGCAAGGGCGGCCGGCCGATGTTTGAGCGCCTGGCCGATGAGTTCATGGCCGCCTTCAAGGGTGAGGGCGACGCGATGAACACGCGCGAAAACGTCCACCGCATGGCCGACGCCAACAAGGCCTTTGCCCACTTTGCCTGGTAGACGCGACTACGCCACGCAGCCCGCATGCGGATGAGCTGCGGACGACAACTTGAGGAGAGGAGGAGGCCCACGCCGGCTGTAGCGGCGTGGGCCTTTGCATGTTGACGCCGGCGCTGGCCGCTGGGAACGGTGCAAGCGCGAGTCGGAGTCTGTGTCGAGGCAGGGCGTGGCGGGTTGAACGGGCGCTCCGGGCATCGAATCGTTTGCTCACGGGTGCGGTTCGGATTGCGACGGTCGATGATTCACGGTTTATACTGCGTCGATGCGTAGCGCCGCCTTTGCTCCTTTGCCTCCGCCCGTGGTTGTCGCGCTCGGCGGAAATGCGATCTCGCGGGTGGGAGAAGAGGGGAACGTCCCCCAGCAGTTTGCCAATTCCGCGCAGACGGCGCGGTTTCTGGCGGATTTGGTCGCCGCCGGTCGAACCTTGGTCGTCACGCATGGCAATGGTCCGCAGGTGGGCAACGTGCTGCGGCGCGTCGAACTGGCATCCAAGGAGCTTTATCGCTTGCCGCTCGAAATCTGCGGTGCGCATACGCAGGGCGGCATGGGCTACATGATTGCGCAGTGCCTCAACAACGAACTGGCGCGGCGCGGCCTTACGCAGCGCGCGACGGCGGTCGTCACCAGCGTCGAGGTTGATGAGGGCGACTCATCATTTCGGCAGCCGACCAAGCCGATCGGCGGCTTCTATCCGCCCGAGCGCGCCGAACAGCTCCGGGCCGAGCATGGCTGGCAGATGGTGCATGTGCCGCCACATGGTTTTCGACGGGTGGTGCCGTCGCCCGCGCCGCGCGCGATTGTCGAGATCGATTTCATCCGCCGGTTGGTGCAGGGCGGCGAGTTGCTGGTCGTAGCGGGCGGCGGGGGCATTCCGGTGGTGCGCGATGCGGACGGCTGGCATGGCGTGGAAGCGGTGATCGATAAGGATCGCACGGCCGCGCTGCTCGCCGCCGAGATCGGCAGTGATACGCTGATCATTGCAACCGCGGTGGAGCGCGTGGCGCTGCACTATGGCACGCCGGCGCAGCGTTTTCTCGATCGGATCTCGGTGGCCGATGCTGAGCGTTATCTGGCGGAGCGGCACTTTCCCGCCGGCTCGATGGGGCCGAAAATTGAGGCGGCGATTTCATTCTTACGCAACGCGCCGGCCGCGCAGGCCAGCGTCGTCATTTGTGGGCTGAACCAGATCGCTGACGCGCTGGCCGGCCGGGCGGGCACCCAGATCGGACGCTAGCGAATTCACGAAATCCTGCGGCCGGTCGGCGTTAGGTATGCTCATCATGCCGCCGCCTAAAGGTATCCGACTCGGGCCGAGCGCCGCGAGCCGACAGGCCGCCCCTCAAATCAGGATCCTCACGGCGGGACCAGGCATGAATTGGATCACCACTGTAACTATATGTAAAAAAACATGTTATGATTATTTTAGGCGGTTTTCGACCGAATCTGAACGAGTCAACCGTCTATTCTGTTGAGCATGACTAGCGCAGCCCTGGATATGGCAGCGCAGCGGCAGATCATTGTCGCGGCGCAACAGGGCAGCCGGCCGGCCGTGGACCAACTCGTCCGCGAGCATTCGGCGTGGCTGCGCAGTGTCATTTTCGGCGTGACCGGCAAGAGCCAGCTCGTCGATGACATCTCCCAGCACGTCTGGACGCTGGTATGGGAACGGATCCACTCGCTGCAGGAGCCGGAGCGGCTGCGCTCGTGGCTGTATTCGATTGCTCGGAACGCGGCGATTGACTATGGGATGGCCGATCGTCGCCGCAGCCGGTCGCAGTCGCCGCTGGATGATGCCGCCCCGGTTTTGTCGGACGGGGCCGCAAGCGAGCCGGGGCGCTCCGCGCAGTTGAGTGAACTGGGGCGAAGCGTGCTCGATGCGGTTCAGGCGTTGCCGGCGATCTATCGCGAGCCGTTTGTGCTCCGACACGTACACGATTGGAGTTATGCCGAGATCGGCGCGTTGCTCGGCTTGCCGGTCGAGACCGTCGAGACGCGGCTGGCGCGGGCGCGCAAGCAATTGCGTGACGCGCTGCGTGACAAGGCCGCCTGAGCGCGTGCCCGAATGTGTAGAGAAACGCCCGACCTGTGTCGGGCGATCAATTGATCAGGTGCTGTGACATGAACATGCCACTTCAAGAGCTGGAACGGCTGATCTCGCGGTCATTGGACCGCGAGGCGACCGTCGATGAGCAACGCCGTTTGCGGGCGGCACTGGCCGAGCCGGCGGCACGGGCGCTTTATGACGAATATGCCGCGATTGATGCCGAGGCCGGCCGAGCGCTGCGCGCGGTGCTCGGCGGCGGACCTTTGCGGCTGGTGCGGCCACGGGCCTGCTTGGGCTGGAGACGGTGGGCGGGTTCGCTGGCGATTGCGGCGGGGCTGACCGGGATGTTCTGGCTGACGCCGATGGACGGACCGGCAGACGGCCGCGGCGGCGCATCGAAGGCCCAAACAAGCGGCTTGCCCTGGTTCGTTCCGCCGCGCCCGCCGGCGGACCGCGTCGAGCCGCCCAAGCCGGTCGCGGATCGTCCGACGATTCAGTTGTCGAACACGCAGCGTGAATGGCTGGTAGTGCCCGGAAAGCGTCCGGGCGAGTTCCTGGTAATCGAAGTTGATCGAACCAACACGGAACAGATTCCGCTGCATCGTGATTTTTGACCGGAAGCGCGGCGCCAGGGGCGTCGAGAATAGTGGTAGCGATCGCAGCGGATCGCAAGCGGCGTTTGGGCCGTGCCGGCCGCTCGCCGCGGCAGGAAATGACAGGTAGATGTGAACTTTGAAGGAGTGCATGACGATGTGGCTTTCCAAACTAGCGCTACTGTTGGCCAGTGCGGCGGTGTCGCTCGCCGCGGAGGCCCGGAACTTTGCCGCCGACCCGGCGCCGAGCGACGCTAGCCCGGGCGTGACGACATTTTTGCGTGTGAGTTCTGACGTGGTCGCCGGTGCGGCCGACAACGGTCCGCGTTTTCGCGTGCTGCAGGCGGCGCCGGCCCCGGGTGCGAATCCAAACGTCGGCCCCGGGGGGGTGGTCCTTGCGCCGGCTGCGCAAAATTTTCCGCCGGTGTGGATTGGCGTGCGTTGCACGCCGCTGCCGGAGTCGCTCGCCGCGCACATCGGAAATAAAGGGCTGATGGTCGCGAACATCCTGGTGAATAGCCCGGCGGATCGGGCCGGCCTGGTGCAATATGACGTGATTCTGCGGCTCAACGGTCGCGCCATCGAATCGGCCGAGGGGCTGATTGACGCGGTCGGCCAACTCGGCGCGGACAAGACGGGCGAGCTGGAGATCATCCGCGGCGGCAAAGAGATGAAGCTCTCGATTCAGCCGGCGGCGCGCAGCGCGGCGGGCGATGCTCAGTTCAAGTATCACGAGCCGGACGTCGTCACGATGCGAGAGATGAAGCTGCGCGGCCGGGCGCTGCGTCCGGACGGTCAGGGCAATTGGATGTTGCAGGATTTGGGCGACTTTCAGCGTCTGCCCGACCTGTTCCGCGATCTCGAGCCGTTGTGGGATCAATGGGGCACGTTCTTCACGCCCGGCGATCCGGATGATCCGAGCGGGTCGCCGGATGTGGACACGGACGCCGATGCGGACGCACAGGTCGAGGTGCGCGTCAGCATCAATCGCAACGGTCAGTCGATCGACGTGCAGCGGTCGAAGGACGGCACGTTCACCGTGACCCGTTCGGAGCCGGGCGGCCAGCCCACGACGAAGACGTATGAAAGCGCCGATGAGTTCCGCCAAGACGACGAAGCGACGTATCGCGCGTACCTGCGGCATGGCGGCGGTCGCGGGCGCGTGATGATCTTCAGCCCGAGCGCCGACGACTTGATGATCGGTCAGCAGGATTTACGGGCGCGCGTCGAGGAGATGGCCCGCAAGGCTCGCGAGCATGCCGGCCGCCTCAAGGATCAGGCTCGCGACATGGCCCGTGAGATGCGGAACGAGGCGCAACTGCTCTGGCGCGGCCAGTGGAACAACGCCGGCAGCGGCGAATCAACCGTGGTCAAGATGGACGCGAGCGGCGCGATCAAGATTCTGACGACGACCGCGGGCAAGAGTGAATCGGCGGAGTTCGCCAACGTAGAAGAACTCAAGAAAAACCGCCCGGACCTGTATGAGAAGGTGAAGAACATTTTCGAGTGATCGATTTCGCGGCGGCGCCTGAGGGCACAGCGCCTCAAGGCGCGCCGACTGCGAATCGATCGGTCATGACGTTCGATCCCCATAGCGCGAGTGTTTCGCGCGGCGTAGCCCGCGGCCGGTGTCTTCCCCACCGGCTGCGGCATTTTTCATTATTCACGTATGTGGCGGGTGGAGAGGTGAGAACGTGATCAGTTGATGCCGTGATGAGGCGGAAATGTCGCTGGCGCGTATTTTTCGGCAGGCCCCGTGCGTTCGATTCGTTCTTCGAAATTCGTAATTGAGAATCCGCCGTCGGCCACAGAGGGCCGATGCTACAGCGCATACGCAGTCATGCACCGAGGTCGGACGCTACAGCGCATACCAGTCACGCACGGGGGGCCGATGCTACAGCCCGCTATGCCGGCGGGGCGTATTCGAGCGGGGTGCGCTCGACCGCGTTTTCGACCGCGAGGATTTCGATTTCGGCCTCGCGCCCGTCGAGCATCAGCTTCACCTGGCTGCCCAATGTCAGCCCCATCATCCGCTGGCTAAGCGGCGCGAGGTAGCTGTAGATGCCCCGTTCGGCGTTGGCCTCGAAGGGGCCGAGGAACGTCAGCGTCCGCTCGCCTTCGCCGGCGACGCGGAAGCGGACGCGCGTGCCGACGCCGACCATGTCCGCCGGCACGTCATCCGCCGTCAGCAGCCGCGCCATCGACAACTCCTGATTCATCAGCGCAAGCCGTGCCCGGAGCAGGTCGCGCTCCTCGAGCGCGAATTTGTATTCGGAGTTTTCGGAAAGATCGCCGAGCGACGCCGCTTCGCCGATGCGCTTCTCGTTTTCACGGATGGTGACGTTGACGAGTTCGTCGCGCTCGGCGGTTTTGCGACGCAGGCCCTCCGCAGTCGTGTAGATGGTGTTCTTGTCTTCCCACGCGCTGATGCGAGCGCGCTTCTCGATCCAAAGCTGCGGATGAACATCGCGCAGGAGGTCGAGCAGCTTGGCGCGGATGTTGTCGCCAAGCCCCTCGAGCCGGTCAAAGTGCCGCCGGAAGGTGATCGCCGCGGCCTCGCTGACCTGCTTGAGGCAATCGCGCACCTTGGTGTAATCGCGCAGGCCAAGGGCGGACTTCATGCGCGCGCGAAACTCGCGCACAACGGACGCGTCGGCCTGAATGGTGCGGCCCAGCGCGCTGAGCTGATTGATGATGAGCGTGAAAAGCTCCGGCGGGGTCGGCACATTGAGGCCCTGCGTGTGCTTGGGGCCTTTCCAGAGCCAGTAGAGCGCCTCGGGATAGCGCGACGGCGTCGCCAGCGCGTCATCGATGAACTTTTGCACGTGGGCCGCGCGGCCGATTTCGACCAGCGCCCCGGTCAGCACGTCGAGCAGTGAAGCGCCGACCAGCGGCAGCAACTCGACATAGCAGTCGGGCCACTCCTCGCGCACCTCCCGCAGCAGCGCCACCGCCGGCATGAGCAGTGCGTCCTGCGAAAAGCCGGAGACCAGCTTCGTCGGCGTCTTGCTCTGCTTGAGCAGATTCGGGGCCAACTCGCCCGACTCCGCTGTAATCGGCAGCCCATGTCCCGAGAGCTTCAGAAGCACCAGTCCGCAGGCCAGCGCCTCCGCGGGCCGCTTGGCCTGGGCGCGCTGGGCGTAGGTAAGAATCTGGTCGTGGAAACGCTGCAACAGTTCGGAATCGATCGGCTCCGACCGGGCCGTCTTTTCGCGCATGTACGACTCGACGATCGCGAGCCACTTGGCCGCGTCGTCTTTGCCGTCAAACTCGGCCCAGATTTCGTCCTCGAGGGTTTGTCCCTTGGGATCGAACTTGAGGATGACCGGGGCGCGGCCCTCGATCTGCAGATTCGGCGAGCGCTTCGCCAGCGTGCGCACCTTGGTCCACCACTTGCTCCACTCGTCTTCGGGCACAAAGCGCGGGCAGATCTCGTCCTTGAGCTGATCGAGCGTCATCGTATAGCCGTGATGCTGAAGGAACTCGCAGACGACGCGGATCGGCTCGTTTTCCAGCAGCTCGATCAGCCGCTGCGGCCGTAGCTGCCGCAGGGCGCGCACGTCCTCCGGGTTGATCGGGTCGAATTCGCGCACCACGTCGGCGATCGGCATCGTCGTCGGGCGCCCATCGCGGCGGAGCGTGATCAGCAGCTCTTCGTGGATCACGTCGGTCACTTCGACAATGCGCCCCTCCATGCGGCTGATGAACGTGTCGCCTTTCTTGAGGTGCAGGCAGAGGTCGATGAACTTCAGCGCGGCGCGCGGCGGGCGCGTGCCGGTCAGCCCCGACGCATCGATAATCTGAGAGAAGCCGGGCAAGGCGCCATGCACCTGCTCAAAGAGCGCCGCGACTTTCTGTCGCAGGTCGGCCCGCTCGGGCGCGGCCAGCAGCGCAATGCGCGTCGCGGCCAGCGCGCCGGCGGGGTCCGCCGCGATGCGCTGATTTTCGAGCAGCAACTGAGCCAGCCCGCTCAGTTTGGACGCCTGCCCGCTGCGCTCGACGTGCAGGAGCGGCTCGACCACATCCAACGGCGAGAAGTCGCCGTTGTTGAGCAGATCGAGCATATGTGATTCGAACGCCGCCAAATCCCCCTTGAACGCGAGCTGCATCATCTGCGACACCGCCATAGCGCCTCCGACCTGAGACACAATGAGTGCTGAAGGTCTCAGGCGTTTGGATCCCGCAGCGGAGAACCGTGCGCGCCGGGCACTTCAACACTCGACACAATTCCAAACCGCGGATTGTACAGGGGTTACTCTTCTTTTTCCATATCCTCGCGGGCCCGTTTCTTGGCCTCGCGCAGCCGCGAGGTGTAGTCGGCCTGGCCCTGGGGGGGCTTCTTGCCGGTGGGACGCGCGACAACCGGGGCATCCTGCGAGGTCGCCCCGCCAAGGGCCTTGCTGAGGTCTTCGGTGGCTTTGGCCTCACGCTGCTGCGTCTCGGGCAAGGGCGCGCGCGGGCGGGCCTGGGTTTCCTGGCGGGCGCGCTCGCGCGTCCCCTTCAGCGTGGTCAGGACGGCTTCCGCCTGGCCGCGCGGCTGACCGCGACCGGCCAAATCCGCGAGGTAACGCCGCCCGTTGCGCAGCAGCTCCATTGGATTGATCGCGATCCGCCGAATCGCCACGTCGAGCAGAAACAAGACCAGCATGAGACGGATGAGATCTTCCCAGATCGACGTGCGCGCTTCGGCGCGGTCCAGCCCGACGCGGTCAAAGGCCTTTCCGGCGGCGGCGCGATCGAGCGGCTGTCCCTCGGTGAGCGTTGTGAGCAGTCGTCCGCCGGACAGCGCCCGCACCTGCTCGAGCAGGGCGTGATTGGGCAGCAACTCGGCATATTCGGCGGAGTAGGCGACGGAGACCCCGGTGCGCAAGGAGCCTTGCAGCGATTCGCCGCCGGCCCGCGAGCGATAGGCGAGATTCACGATGTAATTGCCGGCGTTGCGAGCGTCATATTCGGCTTCGTAGCGGCCCGGGCCGGTTTGAATGAGGCGCAAAGGCCGGCTCTCGTTGCCGGCATCGACCAGCGTGCCGGCGATCTCAAGGAAATCAACGGCGCGGGCGTTTTTGTCGACCGCGTCGACCTGCACGCGCGCCCGCCCGCCCTGCACGGTCGTCGTGACGTCGAACGCGGGCGTCTCCGACTCGCGCCCAGCCCAGCGCGCAATCTGCGCCCATACCTTCGCAAAGCGGGGCCATTCGGTCCACTCTTCACCCCAGCGCGTCCACATACCGCTGGTGAAAGCGACCGTCTTGCCCAGGCCGACCTGCCAGTGGGCCAGCACCGGGTCGTCACCTTCGTCGCTCTTCTTGATGATCGGCACGTCCGCCAGCGGCTTGGGCGTCGTCAGCACCATGCCACCCAACTGCGGCAGCGCCAGTCCGCCAAGGCCCGCGACGACCGGCGAAATCGCGTTGACCAGCCGCGGCGAAAAAGGCGCCTCGTTGATCAACGCCCGTCGCACGATCCGCGACTCTTTGATGAAAATCTGCGGGAGCTTGGAAAAGTCGTCGGTTTTGTAGAACTTGCCGCCGGTGCGCTCGGCGATGCGGCGGGCCTTGAATTCGTCGATCATGTGGCCGCCATAGCCGATCGCGACGGTCGAGCAGGTGATGCCGTTGTCCTTCATCTTCTTGATGACATCCTCGTCGGGGTCGGCTGGGTCAAAGTCGGAGACGATGATCATGTGCTTGGCGGCGGCGTCCTCGCGGGCGGCCAGAGCGTTGACAGCGGTGCGCATGGGCGGGTCGAAGGCGGGCATGTCGCCCATCGTCATTTGCTTGATCCGGGCGATGATCGCGGCTTTGTCGCCGACTTCCTGCAGCTTCACGACCCAGTGATCCTGGTCCATGCCCATCCACTGCCAGGCGACGACGCCGACCAGGTCGCGGCTGCTAAGGGTCTTGACCGACTCGATCGCGACGCGCTCGCCCCAATAGTTGCCTTGCGGAATTTCGCAGGCGTGCATGACGAGGCAGAGGGCGCCTTTGGGGATCTGTTTCTTGTTCTTGACGTCGAAGCTGACGGGCATGATCTCCTCGACCGGGCTGCCCATCCAGCCGCCGGCGCCGAAGGACTCATCGCCGCCGACCATGACGAGGCCGCCGCCGAGGTCGCGCACATAGATCGCCAGGCCCTGCTTTTCGGCGTCGGTGAAATCGCCGGCGGAGACGTTGGAGAGGATCACCAGGCTGTATTCGAGCAGGCGCACCTGATCGAGCTGCGGCGCGCCCGCGGCCTGCACGTCGACGGCGATTTTCTCCGACTCCAAGGCGCGGCGGATGTAGAGCGCGTCGGGCGTGGGTGATTCAAGATCACGGCTGGAGGCCACGATCAACACGCGGCCGGGGCCGCTGACGATCGTAAAAGAGCGGCCCTCGTTATTGGCGGGCACGGCATCGGCCTGCACACGATCAGGCACGAATTTGGCGGTGAAGCGGTGGGCGCCCAGCGTCTTGAGCGGCAGCGGGATCACGATGCGCTCGGGGCCGCCCTTGAGCGCGACGGGGAAGCCCGCCTCCGGCGAATCGGCGTCGAGATCGATCAACTCTTCGCCGTGATAAATCAACACGCGGCCCGTCGCCGGTTGCGTTGCCCGAAGCACGACCTGCAGGTTGATCTCCTGATCGAGATCGGCGAATTGCGGCGTCTTGAGCCGCTCGATCAGCACTTCGTTGGTGCGCTCATAATCGATGGGAACGATGTCGATCGGAATGCCGGCGGCTTTGAAGCGTTCGGCCTCGGCCAGGACTGCGCCGGCGTTTTCATTGCCATCGGATAGCAGCACTACGCGCTTGGCCGCATCCGACGGGAAGAGCGCCAGCGCGAGCCGCGCAGCGCCGGCCAGATCGGTGCGCTCGGGCGTGACGGGGTCGGTGATGCGCTCGATGCCGAGCGCGCCCATCGGCAGTTGCTCGACCGTGCTGACGCCGTCAAAGGCCAGCACGCCGACCTGGTCGTCGGGCCGCAGGCCGGTGGTGGCGATCTTGATGAAATCGAACGCGGCCTGCTGCATCACTTGCGGCATGCTGGCGGAGCGATCGAGCAGGAACACCGTCGCGAGCTTGTTGGTGGTTTTGGCGCGCTGCGCGCCGGCCAGGGCGAAAATCATCAGCGTGATGACGACGCAGCGGATGCTGATCGCCAGCCAGCGGCGCACCGGTCCCAGCCCCGCCAGGGAGCGGAACGACAACACCACGATCAGCGGCAGGACCGCGAGCAACGCCAGGTAGCCAGGATGCTCAAAGCGCAGCATCGCGAGTGAGAGGACCGTGTACAGAAGCCGCTCCTGATCGCGTCGTCGCCGATCTGTTCGCGGAGCCGTGAAAGGCGGCGGCCGCGGCCGCGCGATTCAAGACGTCGGCGATGACGATGGACTGATAGCGTACTCTGCTGCGGAGCGATTTTCACGGCGCGGGTCTTGCCGGAGCGGCGCCGCGGCGCCCGCTGCTGCGGGCAAACGCATGCTTTCACTCATCGCCAAGATGCGAGGGTGGGACAGGCATCTTGCCTGTCCGAAAGAGGCTGGGAGCCTGTTTCCACCCGGTTACCACGCAACGAGAGCCAGAATCCCTTTGCCCTGGCACGGTGCTGGGCAAGCCGTCGAGCACTTTGCTCGAAATCGAGCGAGCGATTACGATTCCTGCGTGGGCAGTTTTCGCTGCGAAGCCGCGATTCGCGTATCGACCGGGTTGACGCTGCTGCTCCTGCTGGTTGTGCAGGAGAAAGCGTGCCCCTGGCTGCTGCGCGCTGCGGTCGAAGACGCCGAGAGCGCTCGCGCGAATCCAGATCTACATCCTGCATCTGCCCAATCCAATGAGATGACGGATGCGGCGGGCGCAGCCACGGCGCCGGCGTCACACGCTGCGGCCGGCTCGCGCTTCGCCCACGTTGGGCAGGGCGAGGGCGAACCCGGCGAATCAGACCAGCCGGATCCCGATGCTCCCGTGCCGCAGCCGCTCAGTCTTCAGGCCACCCTGCCGGTCGGCTATGCGCCGCGCCCGCGGCTGCTGCCTCACGCGCATCGGGCGGCGGCCTGCGCCACGCTGGTTGCACACGCCGGCACACACGGCCCGCCGCCGAGCGTTGTCGGCCCGGAGCTGCGCGACGCTGCGTGGGGAGACATAGATTTCAGTCGGGCGGCCTCGTCGCCGCTGGAGCTTGTATGTCAGTGTGAATTCAACCATCCGCTGCGACGCCTCGCGTCATCGATCCAGCGCACCGGCCCGCCCCTGATCTAACTCGCGCGTCACCTCGCGCTGACCAGCCTTCAAGTGTCCGGCGAAAAGTGTTCGCCGGGTCCAATGATGACGACCAGCGCCGAAACCGATCCCTTTTTGTGCCGCGCATCACCCTCTGCACGCCGACAGCCTCGGCGAATAAACCCCTGAATGAAAGCGGCGGCCGCTGCGCTGTAGTGTCGGTGCTCCGTAACCGACGCCGAGTCGGTCGGGCGCCCGAGGCAGTCGGCAAACGCTCTCGGCCATGGAAACACAGTCGGCGACAGAAAGGTTGTCGGCTGTGGAAACGCAGCCAGAAATAGATACGCCGTCGGCCACGGAGGGCCGACGCTACAGAGTGTTTGAGTCGGCCAGCGCGGACCGACGTTGCAAAAAAAACTTTGAGTCGGCCCACGAGCGCCGATAGGACTATCCAGCCATGAACGAAAAAAACCTACGCCAACAACTGATCCTCATCGGCGTCGTCGTGCTCTTTGCACTGATTGCGCTGATTCGCTGGTCGCCCGAGACCGGCCTGCGGCTCAATCTGAAGCCCGGTCTCGACATCGCCGGTGGTGTCGCCATGATCTTTGAGGTCGACGATCGCGGCCTTGAGCAGTCCGGCTTTGCCGGCGACAACCTGGCCGAAACGATGAAGACGCTCTTGCAAAAGCGCGTCGATCCGCAGGGCCTCTACAACCTGGTCTGGCGCGTGCACGGCAAGAAGCGCATCGAAATTCAGATGCCGTTGCCGCCCAAGGAAGCGCAGCAGCAGCGCGAAGACTATCGCAAGGCGGAAGACGAGCTCTTTGCGATGAACCTCCGCCGCGGACAGATCGAAGGCTCGTTTCAATTGAGCGGGGCGGAGCGTGAGGCCGCGATTGCCCGGCTCGCATCGCTGGGAACCGACGGCGCCGACGCCTCCGCCAAGAAGGTAGCCGAAGAGCGGGCCGTGTTCCTGCGCGAGGCGGCCGCGGCCTACGACGCCCTGCAGGCCGCACGTCAGCAGGTTGAAGCGCAGCGCGCGGCACAGGCGGCGAGCCAGCCGGCCGATCCCGCCGCCGCGACGCAGCCGAGCGAGGCGCTCCGCACGGCCCGCATTGCGCAGCGCGACGCCTCGGAAACCTACAACAGCGCGCTCGAGAAGATTCTCACGACCAACCTTGAAAGCCGGCGTTTTCAGGACGTGCTTGACCTCGATGCGGCCAGCGACGCCCGCAAGAATAGTCTCAAGGAGCTGAGGGAAAAGCACCCGCACCTGGCGGGCCGGATCGACAACGTGATCGCCAAGCACGTGATCTGGCAAAAAAATCGCGGCTTTCTCGACGGCCCGGCCGACTTGCAGCGCTTGTTGAAGGGCGCCGGCGTGCTGGAGTTCCGCATTCTCGCAGAACCCAGCCCGGAAAACGCCGCCCGCTATGACCGCCTGCGCAAGAAACTCGCCGAGGTCGGGGCCGAGGCCGCCCGCGAAGGCGAGAGCGAAGGCTGGTACAAGATCGACAACGCGCTGCAGTTCTTCAATCTCGACTCGCCTTCGGAGCTGGCCAAATACGATTACAAGAACAACAATCTCTTTGTCATCGACAAGGTCGGCGAAGACTTCTACGTGCTCTCGAAAATCGACAAGGAGCACGGTCTGACCCGCACCGCGGATCGCAAGTGGTCGCTCAAACGCTCGATCGCCGATCGTGATGAGCATGGCCGGCTCGCCGTACATTTCGAGCTGGATGCCGCCGGCGGCGACATGTTCGGCCGCCTGACCGAGCAGAACATCGGCAAGCAGCTCTGCATCTTTGTCGATGATCTGGCCTATTCCTCGGCCAACATCCGCAGCAAGATCAGCACGTCGGGCCAGATTTCCGGCGATTTCAGCCGTGACAAGGTCGATTATCTGGTGCAGACGATGATGGCGGGCGCGCTGCCGGCCCGGTTGAAGGACACCCCCGTCAGCGAGCGTACGATCGGCTCGAGCCTGGGTGAGGAAAACCTCTCCAAGGCGATGCGCTCGGGTCTGCTCGGCGCGGCGCTGGTGGTCGTGCTGATGATCGTCTACTACCGCGGGCTGGGGTTGATCGCGGTGATCGCGGTCGCGTTCAACGTCTTGCTGACGCTGGCGATGCTGGCGATGCTCGACGCGCGCATCACGCTCGATGCGCTGGCCGGCCTGATTCTCTCGATGGGCATGTGCGTCGACGCCAACATCCTCATCAACGAGCGCATGCGCGAGGAACTGCAGCGCGGCGCTTCGCTGCGGCTGGCGATGAAAAACGGCTTCGACCGCGCCTGGACCGCGATTCTCGACGGCAACCTCACCACGCTGCTGACCGCGGTCATCATCTACTACGTCGGCAGCCAGGAAATCCGCGGCTTCGGCCTGACGCTGGGCTGGGGCATCGCGCTCAACCTCTTCACCGCGGTCTTTGCCGCACGGGTGTTGCTGGCGTCGGGCGTGCGCTTCGGGCTGATTCGCTCGTTCTCGATGATGCAACTCATCCAGACGCCGACGATCGACTGGTATTCCAAGCGGCGGCTGTTCATCCCGCTCTCGATCGCGATCACGGTTGTCGGCCTCGTGCTCATGGGCATCCGCAGCTCGCACACCTATCTCGACGTCGAATTCCTCGGCGGCACCAGCGCCACGATCGAACTAAAGAAGGCCGGCCAGCTCAACGACATCGAGATCGCGAACAAGCTCAAGGCCGTCGGCAAGCAGATCAGCGATGAGAGCGCGAATTTGCGCGAGGCCGCCGTCGAAGAGCGCGCCGGGGCTCCCGGCGAGTTCGTCGTGCGCGTTCCCCAGCTCGATTCGATCCGCATCGCCGCCATGTTGACGGAGCCGCTTGAAGAGGCCGGCTTCATGGTGCGCGGCGGCGTCACGCCCGGCGCCGAGCGCGATAGCGTCAACGTTCGCGTGCAGGAGGGCATCACGCTCGACAAGCTGCGCGAGTTTGTGCGCGGCCAGGCCGGCGTCGTCATTCAGGCCGGCCGCAATATCTCCGACGCCAACGTCTCATCCGTGCTCGAAGGCGGCTCGACGCTGGAAAAGGGCCGGCTGTGGGAAATCGTCACGACCGAGACCAACAAGGCCCTCGTTCAACACGCGATGGTGCTCGCCATCGGCGGCGACCTGGAGGTGCAGCAGCGCATCCTCTTCACGCCCAAGGCCGGCGCGGACAAGCCGCTGCCGATCCTCGATCGCCGGGCGGAAGCGGTGCTGCCGCCGGGGTTGCTCCCGCCGGGAACGGTGGTTGACTTGACCGATTATCTCGGCGGCGCGGCGCTCTACTTTGAAGAGCTGAACCCCCCTCAGACCGCCGCCGGATTGAAGTCCCGCCTGCGCAACATGCGTTTGCAGCCGGGCCATCAAGACATGCCGTGGCGCAGCTTCGACGTCTTCGGCGTCAAGCCCGCCGGCAAGGACGGCGAAGAGACGACCTATTCGAGCGTGATTGTCGCGGTGGTCGATCCGGCGTTCTCGTATGTCGAGAAACCCGATCGCTGGCAGGCGGAATTCGCCGCGAAGGAGCAGGAACTGGTCGTTGCGACGTTCAACACCGAGCAGGCCCTGCGCAAAGTCAGCCAGTTCAAGCCGCAGATCGCCTCGCAGGCGCAGCTTTGGGCGATCACGGCGGTTTCGCTTTCGTGGATCATGATCGTGCTCTATGTGTGGATCCGCTTCGGCCGCGCCATGTATGGCATCGCGGGCGTCGCCGGGCTGATCCACACGGTGCTGCTCGCGCTGGCGTTTGTCGGCTTCGCCGGCCTGATCGGCGGGGCCGGCCACCCGCTCGGCAGCGCGCTGCTGGTCGAGAATTTCAAGATCAACATGACCATCATCGCCGCCTTGCTCACGCTGATCGGCTATGCGATCAATGACACGATCGTCGTTTTCGACCGTGTGCGCGAGCTGCGCGGGCGGCTGGGCATCGTTACGCCGCAGACCATCAACGACGCCGTCAATCAGTGCATGTCGCGCACCATCCTGACGGGCATATGCGTACTGGGGGTGCTGCTGATCATGTACGTCTTCGGCGGCAGCAGCATCCGCGGATTCAACTACTGCATGTTCATCGGCGTCGTCGCGGGCACATACTCATCGGTGCTGATCGCGTCGCCGTTGCTGTTGTTGCGGGCCGACCGGCCGGATGAGCGTCCGCGACAGGCTGCGCCGCGCACGCCGTCCTAACCGCGCCGCGCCTGCGTGCCGCGCCTGTTAGGAAGCGGCGCCATGTTCGTCGTGCGTGAAATGACCTCGCCGCGGCGGCTCACTTTGGTGGGTCGCCGCGGTTGCCGTTGTGGGCCAAGCGGGCGCCCACGAGGGTGCGGCCTGCATGTCGGTGCAATGCGCCGCAGCGGCTGATTTGGGCTTCTGAGCGGCGGAATTCGCGTCCGCACTGACGCACTCTATAATGCCGCCCCGGATGAGCGCGTCGGCCGGCGCTTTTGGCTGATGATGGCGTCGTCGGCGAAGCAGGGCCATTGTGCCTGCGCTATCAACGCGGTCGCGCGGTGCGGCGGCGAAAGGAGTGCGTGGTTGTCGTCAGATTGGAACATGCCGCGAAGCGCGGAAAGCTGTCAGGCCTGCGGCCGCGCCTTCGCCTCGGGCGACGCATTGCAGGCGTACTTGTTCGCGGCGCTGCCGGGCTATGAGCGGCGCGACTATTGTCCAAGCTGCCGGCCCACCGATGCCGAGCGCTCCGTCGCCAGTTGGCGCACCCATCGTCCTCAGCCGCATGTCCGCCGCACGGCGGTATTTGATCGCGAGGCGGTGGTCGGGTTGTTTGAGCGGCTTGCCGATCAGCCCGGCCTCGAAGCGCAGCAGCTTCGCTTTGTGATCAGCCTGCTGCTCTGGCGAAAAAAAGTGCTGAAGTTCGTCGGCGTCGATGAAACCTCGCATGGCGAAGTCTGGGAATTCACCCAGCCCGGCGGCGGCTCTGCGGTGCGCCTCGAGCGCCCCGATCTCGATGAAGAGGAACTGGAGCGGCTCAGCATCCAACTCGAGCAGATCATCTCGGGCCACGACGCCCAGCATTTTCCGGAATCGGTTCATGACCCACGCTGACGAATCGGCGGACCGCGGCTCTGTTGGCACACTCAGCTCCGCTGCCGCGCGCCGCAGCGCCGGCGCGAACGGCCCCGCCCCTCGCGCAGCGCATCGCAAGCCGACCTGGGCGGGACCGGCGTTGCTCGTCGTGGGGCGGTGGAGCCTGACGTTGGTCGGGTTGCTGCTGCTGACGGGTTGCCCCGGGGGGCTTGGAAACTCAAAGGTCAAGCCCGAGCCGGTCGGCGATCCGCCGATCGACGAGCGCGAAGCGTTGTCGCGCGTCAACGAGAATCTTTCGCGACTGGAAGAGCCGCTGGTGTGCGCTGCGCGGGTGTCGTTCAGTTTTCGAGATAATGCGGGCGAGCGGCACAGTTTTTTGCAGAATGACGCACGGCTGTTTTTCGCTCAGCCGCGCTCGTTGATTATCGACGTGCGCTCGCTCGCCGGATCGATCGCTCAGTTTGGCTCGACCGCAGAGCGCTACTGGGTCTGGATCGACCCGGAGCTGCGCAAGCTGTGGTGGGGCACGTGGGCGCGCGTCGGGGAGATTTCGGACAAGCGTCTGCCGCTGCCGCCCGATCTGCTGCTCGATGCGCTGATGCTGCGGCCCTTGCCGCGCAACAGCCCGAACGAGGTCGGCCCGATTCTGCAGAATGACGGCGGCATCGCGAAGCTCATCTATACGCGCAAGCCGTCGCCCAGCCGTCCGCCGATCATGCGTGAGATCGTGCTCGACGCCGCGCCGCCCTATCAGCCGGTCGAAATCCGCGATCGGCGCGCGGACGGCGGCGTGGTGATGATTGCCCGCTTGAGCAAATACGATCGGGTCGCGCAGACCGGGCCGTTTATTCCGCGGCGTTATCGCGTCGAATGGCCGGCCAATGACGCCAAGCTTGAGCTGGACATCGTTAACGCGCGCTTCCAATCCGATTTATCGCCGGAGATATTCACCTTTCCGCCGCGATGGCGCGGCGCGATTGAGGCGCTTGATCCGCCGGGCAGCGCCGCGGCGGAGCCTGAAGATGATGCGGACGAAGGAGCGTGGCGTGCAGAGCGTGAGGCGCGCACAGGGCGCAGGACGACGCCACGCCGACCGGCCGACGCGCCGCCCGATGAAGCGCCGCTCGATGAGCCGAATGCCTTGCGCGCGGATGACGCTGCGCCAGAGGCCGACGAAACCGAACCTGCGATTTCGCGCCGCCCACCGCCGGCTGATGAGGATGCTCCGCGGCGGAGCTTTGCCGACGGTCGGCCCTTGCCGCCTTTGCGCGAGGCCTATCAGGGCGCCCCGCGCGGGAACGACTCTTCCCCGGAGCAAGACCCGAACTCAAGCGCTGCGCGGGCGCGGCTATCGCGCGCCGCGCGCGGTGCGCAAGCGCGTGCGGAGCGTGACGAAGGCGCGGGAGCGGAGCGCGAAACTGTCCGCGAGCGCGCCGCGCCGGACGGCGAAATCAGCAGGGCGAACCGTTCAACGGCCCGGGCCGGCGAGCCGGCGGCGCCTGCCAGCGCCGCGCGCGGTCGGCGCAATAGCGAACCGCTGGCCGAACCGGATGAGCGCAACGTGCCGGCGGATGACGCCGCCGAGCGGCGTCCACCGGCGAATCGACAGACCGCGCGCTGGGCGCGGCCCGAAGACGAAGTGCGCGAGAATCAGGGGCTGGCCGCGGCTGATCCGGTGTCGTTGCCGCCGCTGCCCGATCCGCCGCTGAATCTGCCGCGTGTGCGCCGCACCGAACGTGGCCTGGCGCCGCGGCGTGACAGTGCTCGCGGCGGAGCGATTCGCCCACAGCCCGGACCGGTTGCTGAGGCGCCGCGGCAAGCTGAATTAGACGAAGGCCGTGCGTCAGGCGCCGCGCTCGGGCCGTCGATGGGTGCGGATGCTTCGTCCGAAGCGCGACCCGATCTTTCCCCCGCGGCCCGGGCGGAAATCGCGAATCCAGCCGTTGAAGAGCAACCGGCAGCACGGTCGTCACGAGAATTGGCGCCTCCGCCCGATCCGCCGGCGTCGGTTCAGCCCGTGTCCGCCGAAGCACTGGCGCCTGTTCAAGCGCAAACACCCAATCAGACGCCGACACCAGGCCAAACGCCGCCGCAGCCACGAGCGCAATCGGCCGCCAAGCCGCCACAACCGACCGGTCCAGCGCCGCGTGCTGCGCAGCAAGAACGCCGCGCGCCGGGCCCGCTCGATGTTTTTCGAGAACGGGTCGATCCTCCACCGACACGTCCGCGTCCGCGCCCGCCTCAGCCGGAGCAGCGCCCCGCTCCGGAGCCGCCCCCCGGCGGTGACGCGCGCTCTACGTAGTCCGGCAAGTTTGTATTTTCGGATGGGGCGAAAAAGAGCGTCGGCGTCATGGCGTGAAATGAGCGTCGTTGTTAGTTGCCGGACGCACGGGCCGGTGGCTCATGCTACCCGCGCTTCTGACCCATTGACCCAAGCCGTCGAATTGCTGGTGCTTCGCCAAACTTGAATTTTCGGATGAAGCGGAAAAGAGCTCCGACGTCACGCATGAGATTCGTGCCTATGTTTGTCGTGGGACGCACGGGCCGGAGGCCCATGCTACCCGCGCTTCTGACCCAATGACCCAAGCCGTCGAATTGCTGGTGCTTCGCCAAACTTGAATTTTCGGATGAAGCGGAAAAGAGCTCCGACGTCACGCATGAGATTCGTGCCTATGTTTGTCGTGGGACGCACGGGCCGGAGGCCCATGCTACCCTCGTTTCGAACCCGCAAATTCAAGTGTGAAGAAGCACGAGCGCGATTTTTTCCTGTAGCGTCGGGCGTATCTGCCCGACGGCGTATCGCAGCCGATTCGCCGTCAGATACGAAGCCGATACGCCGTCGGCCACGGAGGGCCGACGCTACAGTTCGATCGAGACTGCGCTAACTTCGCACTTCGCCCCTCACCCCGCCACGCTCGCCGTCAGGCCGTGGCGCAACTGAATCGCGAGTCGTTCGAGCGTGAGCTGCGGCGCGACGTTGCGGTCGAGTAAGCGCTCGGCGTCAGCGAACGCGCGGATGCCCGCGTCGAGATCGTCGAGATTTGTGCTGCTGAGCCGCGCGGTCTGGCGGGCCGCAATCCGCAGCATTTCCGCGCCTCCGGCGCTGACAAGCGCGTCGCGATAGATGGCCGCGCCCAGCGCCAGTAGCAGCTTCAGCGCGTCGCGCAGCTCATCCGTGGGAATTTTCTTGGCTGACTTCGACGCGGATGCACCGGCTTCGGCGCCGTCGTCATCGTCTTCTTCATCTTGAAAATCGTCGCCGGCGGCGGCGGGCGCTCCGGCATTGTCCCCGCTCTCGGCGCGGCCGCGTGCCGCGGCGCCATCCGGATCGCGCAGCGTAGCTCTCAGGCGCTCCGTCACGCCTCCGGCGAGTTCGATCATGTTCTTGCCAAAACCCTCCGGCTCGTCGAGCACGCCGGGATCGAGCAGGCGCGCCATCGCCGCGTAGGTATCCAGCAGTCCGATGCGCTGCCAGCGCAGGGCCGCCCCAAGCCGGCCGCCGGCCAGGCGTGCGAGCGTCGCGGCATCGGCCTCCGCGAGACTGGTCCGTCGGGCCACCTGGGCGGTGACAAAGGCGGTCGGGAGCAGATTGAATGCGATCCGCTGACAGCGCGACCGGATCGTCTGCAACAGACGCATCGCCGACGAGGTGACGAGAATCAGCACGCTCGCGCCGGGCGGCTCTTCCAGAGTTTTGAGCAGCGCGTTCTGCGCTTCTTCATTCATGCGCTCGGCTTCGCGCACGAGGAAGACGCGCCGGGCGGAGTGCGTCGGGCGTCGGCCCGACGGCTCGATCAGGAAATGACGGACAAGATCGACGCCGAGAAACAGGCCCTTGCTCGCGCGTACCGTGCGATCCGGGTGGTGCTTGCGCTGCTCGCGATCGAGCACATGAAAATCGGGATGATTGCCGCCGAGAAATAGCCGGCACGAATCACACGCCCCACACGGATCGGCGTCGGCGTCGCGCCCCGCCGCGGCGCACATCAGCCGGGCCGCCAGTACGCGCGCGGTCAGTTCTTTGCCCACGCCGTCGGGGCCGTCAAAGAGGAAAGCGTGATGATTGCGCTGATTGGCGAGGGCGCGGCGAAGCAGTCCGATCGCCGCTGATTGATGTTGTATGTCGGACCATTTCATTCGCGCCACCTCGGCCGGCATCTTACTCCGGGAGCGTGGCCGCGCCGGCGGAGGGCGGCGCGGCGGCGCGGTCTCCGAGCGCCTGACGCACCGCCGCGATGATCTCGTCAAAAACCACGTCCGGCGGCGCCTCCGCCGAAATCACGCGGACCGGGCTGGGATAGACCGTGGGCAGCTCACGAAACAACTCGCGAACGCGGCGGTGAAAATCGAGCGGCCGCCGCTCCATCGCGTCGGGCGTGGCGCCGTCGAACAGCGCCTGCTGCCCGGTCGCGGCGGCTTTTCCCCGGACAGCGACGTGCTTGGGTGCGCGGCCGGTGCGCTTGAAGCCGATCTCCGGCGGTAAATCGAGCACGAGCGTGAGATCTGGCCAGGTTTCGCCGACAGCGCAGCGTCCGAGCGTGATGACCTCGTCACGCGGAAAGCCGGCCGCGACCTGATAGGCGCACGTCGCGGAGATGAAGCGATCGCACAGGACGGTCTGGCCGCGATCGAGCGCGGGGCGGACGATCTCGGCCACGAGCTGCGCACGCGAAGCCATAAAGAGCAGCGCCTCGCAGCGAGCCTCCATTTTCGTCAGGTCAAAGTCGAGGAGCACATGACGGATGCGGTCGCCGATTTCGGTTCCACCCGGGTCGCGCGCCCGGCAAACCGAGCCGCCGGCGGACTCCAACCAGCGTTGCAGGCGGTCGAGTTGCGTGCCCTTGCCGGAGCCGTCGGGGCCGTCGATCACGATGAATTTTCCCTGCAGGGCCGCAGCGTCCATACGTCAGGACGGTAGAGGAAAGCGCCGTCAGCGGCAATGGCCGGGCGGAACTGCTGGGCAGGCGCGATCGTTCTGTGTCCAAGAAGTAGATGGGAATCACCGACAGGCGGTTTGTACTCGACAGGCTGGAAGCCTGTCCCACCCAACTGGAAGCCTGTCCCACCCAGCTCGAAGCCTGTCCCACCGAACTGGAAGCCTGTCCCACCGAACTGGAAGCCTGTCCCACCCAGCTCGAAGCCTGTCCCACCAAGCTCATCGCGTAGCTGGGGGTGGATCATCCACGCCGCGGCGGGGCGGCGCGCCCGGTGCGCGCACTCTTTTCCGTGGGGGCTATCGGCGCAGGCTTGGCCGTGCGCGGCCACTCGCGCAGCCGCGCATACCAGTCGGACATTTGCTCCAAGACCTCCAGCATCTCGCCCAGCTTGGCCGCCGCGGACGCCTCGGTGCTACCGCTGGCGCGGGCGATGGCGACGCATTCGCGCAACAGCGCGAGGGTCGGGTCCAGCTCGCGCCGCTTGCGCTCGTCAAGGATGACGCGGCCCAGCTCCCACACGTCGCGCAGGCTTTCATAGTGGTCGCGGCGGTCGCCCAGATCGTGCACGACTCGCACGATGCCCCAGCCCAGCAGCTCGCGCAGCCCGGTGCTGACATTGGAGCGCGCCACGCCGAGCGTCTCGGCGATCTCTTCAGCGTTTAACGGGCGGTCGGCGATGTAGAGCAACGCATGAATCTGCGCAACGGTGCGATTGATGCCCCAGCGTGCCCCCATTTCGCCCCAATGGAGAATGAATTTGCGCGCGACCGGCGTCAGCGTGAACATTTGACTTGCTCCGTCCTTTCGATCTGCTCGGAAATCATAGTACCCTGGGCTGCTGAGGCTGACCCGCGCGCCACGACCTCCGAATAGCGGGCGGCTCGACCATCAGCGGACCGCTCCAGCAGGTCGTGGCTCCGTCAAGCCGGCCGCGCGACCCGGCCTTGTCCGTCTTGCCGCGCAGGTCCTACGATGGAGAGGATGTCCGACGCCGACCCAGCGACCTCGCCGCTTGCAGCTATTTCCGCCGCCGCGGGAGATTCGGCTCAGCCGCCGAGGGGGATGGTCTTGCTCTATGGCGGTTCATTTGACCCGATCCATCATGGCCACCTGATCGTGGCGCGGCACGCCGCCGAAGCGCTCGGCGCGGCACGCGTCGTGTTGATCCCCAGTCGCACGCCACCGCACAAGCGCGGGCGGACGCTCGCGCCGCCGGAGGCGCGGCTGGCGCTGTGCGCAGCGGCAGTGTCGGATGATCCGCTTTTTACGGTCAGCGATTGGGAGCTGCGTCAAAGCGGGCCGAATTACACCATCTTGACGGTCACGCATTTTCGGGCGGCGTGGCCCGAGACGGCGCTGAGTTGGTTGATCGGGCTGGATTCGCTGCACGAGCTGCCCACGTGGCATCGTGTCGGCGAGTTAGTCGATCTCTGCCGAATGGTGACGGTGTCCCGCCCCGGCCAGCCCGCTCCCGTTGCCGCGCGCCTCGTGCCGCCGCTAAGCCAAGAACAGGCCGCCGTGCTCTTGCAGCAGGTGATCGAAGGCCCGCGGATTGACATCAGCGCGACCGCGATTCGCGCGCGTGTGCGGCAGGGGCATTCGATCCGCTACCTCGTGCCGGCCGGGGTCGAAGCGCTGATCCACGCGCATGGGCTGTATCAACAACCTGGCATGGAGCGCGGCAACTACGGCGCGATCGGCTGAGAGGCGGCGGTCGCGCCGACCGTCGGTTGCGAGGCCGCCGGCGGAGAACCCGCCGGCTGGGTTGCAGCGGCCGGGTTGGCGCTCTTGGGCGGCGTGAAATGGATGAAGCGATCGTAGGTGACGAAATCAGCCTCTTGCTTGCGATTGGGCACCGAGCTGGCCCAGGCGCCGGCGTAGAGCGCTCCGAGCATTTCGCCGGCCTCGATAAACCGGTCGGATAGAAACTGCTTGCCTAGCTCGCCGTGCAAGTCGCCGTCATGCTCAATCTGATAGAGCGGCTCGACACAGGCGTATGAGCGGCGGATGTAGGCGAGGATGTCCTCCCACGGGTCGCTCGCCTTGATTTTGAGTTTATACGCCATCGCCGGGCGCAGCATTTCGTAGCTCAGTTTGTGACTCTCGACAATGTTGGAGTCAATATAGGAGTGGAACTTGTTGCTGGTGGTGTAATTCTTCGGGTTCTCCCCGACCCAGCCGTTGTAGTGCTTCGTCGAGTGCAAAGGCTGCGCCAGGTCGGCGACGTAGTGGCTGAGAATGCCCATGTGATAGAGGATGTTTTCACGGGCCTGCTCGAGTTGGCCGGTCCGGCGGTAATCATGCTGTTGCTCGATCAACCGATACGTCAGGAATGACGCCTGGAGCTTGGCATACTCTTCAGCGATCGCGTAGGGCGCCAAGCCCGGCCATTCGCGCGTGCGGTCGCGGTCGCGGGCCGGGTCATACGAAGCGAACTTCTCCGGGTGCTTGTCTTTGGCGAGAACCAGCACGCGCAGATACTCGTACTTCAGACGCGGCAGGTTCTCCAGCGACAGACCGAAATCGACAAGATCTTCGGCATCGATGAAGTGGTCCATCTTGTGAGCATGGCCAAGCATGTCGGAGTCGAAGCTGCGCCAGCGATCCGGCGTGATGGAATGGTCGGCGACGCGGTCGCGAATCGGCAACTCGCGCAGAAAAGCGGGCGCCTCAGCCGGCAGCGCATCGAGCGCCAGATAGGTAATGACGCGATGCCCGATCGCGCCCCAACCCCATGCGGTAAAAGAAGTTGTAAGAAATAGAAGGCCCAGGCACAACGACTCGCGCATGCGCATGAGAAACTCCAGCGATTGCTAGACTGCGGTCTCGCGACGCGGCGGGCGGTACAGCAAGCCCCGGCGGCGGCCACGGTTACGGGCAGCCCAACGACTCGCAGCCCGGTCAATCGGGGCCGCAAGCATTCCGCGACGACAGGGTTATAATCTGCGGACCACGCGTCCACAACGGATACGGTGCAGGAAAGCGCGGCATCCAAGTGGCTGGTGGCGGTATGAAATTGTCAGCGTTCCCCTGCGGGCGCTGCGGCGGCCATCGATCCACCGGCCGCGTGTAAACGTATGGTGATCAAAGACATTGGCAGGGCTGACGTGAGCGGTGGAGTTCGCCGGCCCGGCTGGTTTTCCCCACACAAAGGAAGTGACATGAAGGTTCTGTGTAGCACGTTGGCGTTGTTCCTGTCGGTCGGTCTGGTCGCGACGTCGGTCGCCGGCGAGGGTGGCAAGTGTACCGCCGGCAAGAGCGACAGCGCCTCGGCCAAGGCCGCCTGCCACAGCAAGGGCGAGGGTTCGGCGAAGGCTTGCGCGAGCAAGTGCTCGGCCCCGTGCATGAAGTTCCAGGTCGGCGACGAGACCGTCTGCTGCCCGAAGAAGGCGGACGAGCTGGCCAAGGGCGACAAGAGCAAGATCACGTATCTGGTCGCCGGCAAGGAGTTCAGCAAGCAGGAAGAGGCCTACACGGCCTATGCCACCGAGCTGAACCGTCACCTCGAGAAGATCACGTCGGTTGCGTACATGGTCGGCGATGAGAGCGTCTCCTGCCCGGTCAGCGCCAAGGACATGGCGAGCAAGAGCGGCAAGGCGATGAAGTACGCCGTTGGCCCGGCCAGCTACGAGAGCAAGGAAGAGGCCGAGAAGGTCGCGAAGGCTGCGAAGGAAGCCGCGGACAAGGTCGCGATGAAGGTCATGTGCGAAGGCAAGGAAATCCACTGCAACAGCGAGGCGAAGGAAGGCCAGAAGGTCGAGTACGTGGTCGGCGAGACCAAGTCGTGCTGCAAGACCATGGCGTCGGCCGAGCTGGCGAAGGCGAAGATCGAAGCCGCGATGAAGGCGATCGCGCCGCAGACCGCCGGCGTCTAATCCGCCGCGTGCGAATCTTCAGGCAGGTTTCAACACGCTCATGCACATGAGCGGCTTGAAGCATGCAGGATGCCGTCAATCAACGACCGGGCCGTGCGTCGCTAGCGACGTGCGGCCCGGTTTGCATTTTTCTCGATGTCCGATCCAGCCGCGCAGGAGGGGGGCCTGCATATGGGGTCACCCTGCCCTCATTCCCACCAGACACCCCATCATACGACGCATGTGACGGAGGCATAGGCTTGTTTTATCTCGATGTCGAAATGTCGAATCAGCCGTACGACTCGGCCGGCGGCCGAGTCGTCGGATTTCGCCGGGACAAGAAGTAAGCCAGACAAGCTGCGTAGAGCGCCAGGTGCACGACCGCGCGAATGACGTTGGTCCAGGCGGCGCCGCGTAATGGATCAGGTGGGATCAGAATGAAAGCGGCAACGGTCGTAGCCGCGAGGATCAGCACCTGCAATGGGGCCTGCAGCCAGAAAATCCGCATCTGTGTGATCGTGATGCCGATGACGGCGGTCATGAGCGTCAGGCAGTGGGCGAAGACGATGATCACAAACTCATAGTGAAACGCCCGGTACTCGGCCCCATAGAGCACGCGCAGAAAAAAACGCCCGTAGTACACCGCCACGGCAAAGACCAGGACGCCGATAATCGCCGCGCCGCCGCACAATCGCAGCAAGAGTTTCAGGAAACGCGGGCGGTCGCTGGCGTAGTACAAGGAGAGGCGGTTGGCGGCGGCCGTGCCGGCCTGGAGCACAACAAGATTGCCGATTTGCGTGACATAGGCCATCGCCCCGTAGTATGCGAGTTGGGCGCTGCCGCGGGGCTGCGCTTCGAGGACCATGCGCGGCAGGGCGTCGCAGAGCATGATGACAAGCTGCGTGAAGCCCAGCGGCAGTGTATCGATCAGCAGGGGGCGCAGCGGCTCCGGCTTGTCCGGGCCAGTCCAGGGTCCGAGGCGCGGCACGTCATAGAGCCGCCAAACCGCTAGCCACCCCAGCGCATTCAGCCACGCCGCGGCGCTGATCACCAGCGGCGAAGCGGCGACCGCGTTGTTGCCGCCGGTTGCCATGGGCAGCAGCAGCGCAAATGGCGCGAGATAGGCCAGCCCGCGATAGACATTCGCGCCACCAAGGAAGCGATGCTGCTCGCGGCGTTGGAAGAGCGCCCAGCCGACTTCGCCGAGCGACCAAATCAGCCGGGCCGCGACGATGGCACAAAAGAGCAGGAGAAACGGCTCGTGCGGTCGCCACAGCGCGCGGGCGATTCCGATGACGAGCAGCAGGGCGGCTCCCAGCGTGAGCATGCGGACGCGCAGGCGATAGTAGGTAATTGGCGCGTACTTATTGGAGACGTCGGAGACGAGCGCGCCGCGCAGCTCCAGCCCGCAGAAGAGGATGACGGGCTGCGCCAGCGCGAGGCAATACTGAAAGCGGCCGAAATCATCCGGTGTGGCGAAGCGCGCGAGCAAGCAGAAAACCGCCAACTGACAGGCGTGGAAAAACGCCGTCCCCAGCACGGTATCGAAGATGTTGCGAGCCAGCGACGGCACGGCGGCAGAATACCCGCCGTCGGCGGAAGAGGCGCGGAAAAAAGTGCGCGCGAAGCCGGGCTATGTCGAGTGAATGGGATCAATAAGCTTGCGCGCGAGCTTAGATTCCGACCTGCAGATGCATCCGGAACGCCTCGACGATCTTCGAGACGCGCGGCGACGGCAGCGGCGTGAAGCCGAAGCGCTTCTCATCCTTGGGCGCCTGGATTTTCGCCATCCGCTTCCAGCCGGTGTTCATGCCATGCACGAAGAGCGCCGTCGTCAACGACCGCGTCCGGAGGAGCGTGCGGAACGCGCGCTTCAGCACCCACGACTCCTTGGCCGCGGCGTGGCGCAGTTCATAGATCGCCTCATCCAGCTCGCGGGCCGACATCATTTTCGGCTCATAGACCGTCTCGGTGAATGTGTAGCGCTCCCAGTCTTCCGGGTAGTTCATCGCCCGCAGACGTCCCTCCGCCTTGTAACGATCGTACATCTTCGTGCCGGGCAGCGGCGTGAGATTCGTGACCTGGATGATGTCGACGCCCATCTTCACGGCCATTAAGGCCGTCTCCGCGACTGTCTCGGGAGTATCCTTGTCGGCCCCGATGATAAACCCGCCAAAGATCGCGATGCCCGCCCGATGAAAGCCGTTCACCAGTTCCTGATAGCGATCGAGATTGTTGCGGTTGATGCCCTTGTGATATTCCTGCAGGTTTTCGCGGTTGAACGTCTCAAAGCCGATCAGCATCCCGCGGCAGCCGGCCTGATAGGCGAGGCGCAGCCCCTCCGCGTCTTCGCCCATGTTGATCGTGGTCTGGCTGAACCAGAGCCGTTTCTTGCCGTGCTTGATGATCGCGCGCAGCAGTTCCTTCGCCCACGCCGCATGCTTGGGGCCGACGCCGAAGAAGTTATCGTCCACCACAAAACAAAACGGCTTGGGCGTGCGATTCCACTCATCGAGAATGTCGGCGATCCGCCGGCGACGGATCGGAGCGCCGTTGAACTTCGTGACGGAGCAATACTCGCAACCGACCGGGCAGCCGCGCGAGGTTTGAATCGCGGAGACGGTGTACTTGCCGTTGATGGGTTGCTGGCTCTGCCGGGCGCGGCCGAAGCCTTTTTCCTCAATGTCGGAGAGGGTGCCCTGGTAATGCGGCTGCAGCTTGCCGGCGGCGGCTTCGGCGATGATTTGCGGCCAAATTTCATCGCATTCGCCGACGGCGATCGCATCGAAATGTTGCGCCGCTTCGTCCGGACAGGCCGACGCGTGCGGACCGCCCATGACCGTGCGGACCCCCATTTGCCGACAGAATTTGGCAATTTCGTATGCGCGCGTGGCGCCGCTCGTGTAGCCCGTCACGCCCACGAGGTCGTAGTTGCCCTGGCGGACAAACTCCTCGGTCGTGTCGGTGCCGAAGACCTCGTCGATGATCTCGACCTGATGCTGCGGCGGGCAAAGGTCGGCCAGCACCTGCAGGCCGAGCTGCGGGATGTAACTGCCGACGGTGTGATAGCCCTGCGAACGGCGACTAATGGGATTGATGAGTGCAATACGCACGTAACTTCTCCGAGGACAGGCCACCGGCGAGGACGCACTAGACCGCCAACACATCTCGACCGCGCCGTGACTTCTCACCAAGATAGCCGCTAAGCCTATATCCGACAACCAACAGCTTGTATTTCAACGCTTTTTGGAGCGCGGAAAGAAGTGGGCGCCCAGGCTGTGAAATCGATCACGCTCCATGTGCGTATGCGCTCGATCACGCTCTTTCAACGGAACTGCGACCGAGTGGGCGGCGCCATGATATCTTGATGCGCTTGGATCGGCGCGGCGGGCCGGCACTGCCTCCGGCGAGCCTTCGCGTTATCTCGCGGCGGCGCCGTCGTGCGTTTCTTCGTCGGGGCCAAACGTCGCTCGATAGAATTCCCAGTTCTTGGCGCCTAACGCGCGCAGGAGCGCCGGCGCGTCATGATCAATGCCGGCCACCGCGGTGAAATCGACGGGGATTTTCAAGCTTGTGAGATGGGCGTGCAGCCGCGTGTTATC
Source organism: uncultured Planctomycetales bacterium (assembly GCA_964418235.1). GTDB lineage: Bacteria > Planctomycetota > Phycisphaerae > UBA1845 > Fen-1342 > CAYQLG01. The sequence continues at coordinate 2,366 of CAYQLG010000020.1, read as the reverse complement.
AGCAAACAAAAAATCACGCGTACCGACCACCTGACGCACGCGCAGCCCGCTCGCGATCATGTCGGCGGCATGCTCTTCGGCGAGCCGCCAGGGGCTTTGCGCGAAAAAGCTCGCCGGATCGCCGCTCCAGACCGCTTGATAGATACGCAGGCGCTGCGGCAGGGGGGTGCGGCTGCCGTGTGGCGCGGAGAGGAAATCAACTTGGACCGGCCCGGCGCCGAGCAGCGACGCCGCCGCGAAGAGCCGATGATGCTTGAAGCCCAGTCGCCCGGCGCCGTAGCCGCCCATGCTGAAGCCCTCGATCATGCGACCAGCGCGGGTGGCGATCGTGCGATAGGTCGCATCGACATACGGGATCAGCTCGTGGATCAACATGGTCTCGACCGGAGCACGGCCATCGCGCGCGTCGCACCACATGCCAAACGACAGACCATTGGGAAAGACGACGATCAGCGGCGGAATCAGCCCTTGCTCGATCGCGTCATGAAACCAGCGGCTCACCTGCGCTACGCCGTTCGTCGCCGAGCCTGAGCCGTGCAGCCAATAGATCACCGGAAAGCGCCACGTCGGCCGGCGGGCATACGCCGACGGCAAGTACATGTGATAACTCACGCACTGTCCAACGGCGTCGCTGAAGAACGTCTCGAAGTGCACGTGTGGGGCGCGGAGCGCCGGTGTCACCCAGGGGGCTTGCGCGGTCGCGAACGGCCCGAGGAACATCAGGAGGAGGGCCGCCCACTTCGGCCGCGGAATCGTTTCCATCTGCTTAGGTCGCTTATTGATATTCATTGTCTAAAGTGACTCCGTGCCCGGACGCCGTATTTTATTGCCTCCTCGCTATTTCGTGCGGGTAGCTTGCGCCAGCGCAGGCAGTTTGAAGTCGAGCTTGTCGGCGATCAGTCGATCATCGGGATGAGCGACTCTGTACCCGAGCGCCGACTGAGAACCCGAACGGTCGGAGCGCCGGCACTCCCACGCGGGCCGGCCGCCCCCTCGACGCTCATCATCTCCTGCCTGCCGGCGGACCGAAACGAAAAACCCCAGGGGGGCCGGGGGACTGGTCCCCCAGCTCCGACCCATACGAAACAGCGAGGAGCCAAAAAAATGCCAGATTACGAACCAGATGATTGTGATTTCAAATCTCGGCCCTCTTTTCGTATGTGTGAGCTAGCCGCGACGACGCCCCAACCCTGCCAGCCCCAAGAGCAGCAGAGCCGAAGACGGCTCCGGCACATAGACGGCGATCCCGCCGCCTACATAGCTGAATCCAAAACTGGCGACGCCCGCCAGACGATGTTCTCCAGTTAGCGGATTGATGGCATTCACCGCGCCGCCGCCCTGAAAGTACAACGTGTCGTCTATCGCCGAATAAGTAAGCGCTGAGAGCGGCGTAGACGCGGCCAGATCCGAATATCGAACTACCAATTCACCGTCGTCAGGCGCTGCAGGGTTAAATCGATAAATCCCCTCTCGATCAAACTGTTCATCATACAATAGAGCGTATACATAGCCACGACGATCAACAGCCACAGTTGGGCCTGCGACGGTGGATGCGATAGCCCGTTCGCTGATCACCGTTCTTTGGCCATCCGGTGTGATCCGGTAGAGTTGCCGAGAATCCGCCGCGAACACCGAGCCGTCCGGGCCAATGGCAATCGAGGGCGTTCCCATGAATCCGAAAGAGACGACTTCAATCGGCGGTTGATCGCCGCGTAGCCGCCGAATCGCGCCTGTCGAAACGTAAAAATCGCCGTTGGGCGCAAACGCCATCGCATTCGGCGTTCCTGCACACGTTGCGCCCGTTCGCAGGGTGTAGGAGCCAGCGATCTGACCATCGCCGTTGATCTCCATGATCTGGCCGTTGTAATAGGCGCGGAGCGTCTGGCCGTCGGGCGTAAACGCCAGCGAACGGGCGACGCCGCCCATTTCGGGGAACGTGGCGAAGACGCGCGACATGCGCGTCACCGGGTCCACTTCAAAAATCCGCGCCGGCGTCGTCGAGCCGAACCCCGTGATGAACGTCGACGGCAGATAGACACGCCCCGGCATGAAGGCGGCCGATGCGTACGGCGTCAGGCCGCTCGCTCCCACAAGCAGTAGAGCGACGCCGATCGAACTCAGGGGACGGAATAACATGTGTATACTCCAGTTGGCCGGCGCGCGAGCAATCCGCGCGCTTCCGACGGCGCAGAGCCGATTACGACGGCGCAGAGCGTCTCCCGCCGCGGCCATACCGCCGCCAACTTTAGCGTACTGCATCAACCAGCCAATCCCAACGCCAACTCATTCGCTCAGCGCAACGAAAAGATGCACGGAACGGAACGGAACGGAACGGAACGGAACGGAACGGAACGGAACGGAACGGA
>CAYQLG010000019.1:0-48777 GCA_964418235.1 uncultured Planctomycetales bacterium | reverse complement strand
GGTAACAGTGCCGATGCCGCCGCAGAGGATCTTTGGGCGGGTGGGCGGCGCGGTCGCGCTCAATATCACGGTCACGCTGCTGATGTTCGTGCCGTGGGGCTGGCGGAATCAGCAGGTGCTGGGCGCGCCGGCGTGGCTTTCGGCCAACGGCGGCGTCACACTCTATGACGCGCAGGGGCCACAAGCCGACGGCCGCAGCAATCAGGACTTCATGCGCACGCTGCCCGAACTGGCTGGGCTGAATGAAGTGCAACAGGATCAGCGTTTGCGCGACTTGGCCAGCGCGCAAATGCGGGCCGATCCCGCGCGCGTGTTGAGGCTGGCGTGGGTGAAATTTGTCCGCATGTGGAGCTTCATTCCGAATTACTCCGAGTATCGCGGCGGGGCGACGGGGCTGGTCAGCGCGGGCTATACCGGCGGCGTGCTGCTGCTTGCCGTCATCGCCCTCTTCCGCTCACGCGCGCACGCCGGCGTACAGGCGCGGCTTTGGCTGCCGGTCGTTTATTTCACGCTGTTGCACTGCATCTACATCGGCAGCTTGCGCTATCGCATTCCGCTGATGCCGTTCCTGGCGATCGGGGCGGCCGGCTTGTTCGCTGCACGCGCGCGGGCGGCGGCGTGCGACCCGAGCGCCGCGCAGCGGTAGAATCTTTCGGTCTCGTGGCGGATGGCTGGGTGTGGCGGTTGGCAGGTTTTCGAAGCGCGAGCGGCCGGCTGCCCATTGAGCAGCGACGCGGCGGCCCTTGAAGGATGAGTCATGCAAAACCGGTCGGTGCGATGGCTGGACGCGGGCGGGTTGATCCTCTTCGGAATCGGGTTGTTCGTCGCGCTCAACGGCTGCGAAGGGGCCGGCCGTAACGAAAGCGCGCAGCCGGAGGTTCCGGCCTCCACGTCGGGCGCGCCGCAGACTTCGCCGAAGACGCAACCGATAATTTCAGCACCGGCTACCGCGCTGCCGCCCGCGGTTGTGTCGCCGCCGCCGGCGCCGGCAGCGCCGCTGGCCACGATGTCGCCGCTCGACGGGCGGGGCAAGGCGCCGGCTGCCCCTCCAGCGGGCGCGTCACCGCCTCCGACCGAGCCGCTGCGCGCTCGGCCCGATGATCCTCCACCCGCCCCGCAGCCGCCGCAGCCGGATGAAGCGGCCGCGCCCGATTTTGTGGCGATCTTGGACACGATCGAGCCGGGCAAGCCCGCCCGCGTCGTAGTGGAGCAGGAGAGCGACCGGCGGCTGTCGCTGAGCACGCGCAACGTGCGCCGCATTCGCATTGACCGCGCCGCCGCGCAGCTCGCATCCAATCGCAGTGTGTCGCTCCAGCTTGACGGGCAGGGCATCGAGTGGGCGGCGCGCTCGGTCACGCGCGAATTTGAGCGAACGCGCTCTGGATTATGGCAACCGGTCGAGCCGACGGCGCCGCGGTGAGCGGCGCTCGACGCGGGCGAGTGGCGAGTGGCGAGTAGCGAGTGGCAGGTGACGAGTAGCGAGTAGCGAGTAGCGAGTGACTACGCCTAGTTTTTCGAGCGTAAACATCTACTCAAGACGCTGCTGACCTTATCACCTTGTCACTTTTTCACCTTATCACCTTATCGTAATGTCACTCGGTCACATTTTGCCGGCCGGTTGCCGTGCCGACGACGCGCGCTGTAGCGTCGGCCCTCTGTGGCCGACGGTGCGGACGGGTTGTTCACGACGCGGAGGCCATGCGCGGATGGGCTTTGATGTCACACGCCGATGAATCGAGTCCGTATGTATCGCGCGGCGGGCTGAAGCTCGCCGCGGCGCTGGCGGCGTTTGGCGTCGCCCCGCGCGGGTGGGTCTGCGCCGATCTCGGCAGCCACGTGGGCGGGTTCGTCGATTGCCTGTTGCAACACGGCGCCGCGCGGGTCTACGCGGTTGAGCCGGGCTATGGCGTGCTCGACTTCAGGCTGCGTCGCGAGACGCGCGTCATCTCGTGCGAGCGGCAGAACGCGCTGCGTTGGACCGCGCCGGAGCCTTGTGCGCTGATCACCGCCGACTGTGGATGGACGCCGCTGCGGCTGTTGTTGCCGGCGATCGGGCGCAGCCTCGCGCTGCCGGCGGCAGCGCGGCAGGCGGGCCACGGCCATGATCCGCTAGCGATTGTGCTGATCAAGCCGCAGTATGAAGAGGACAAAGCGCATCTGGTCGGCGGCCGGGTCATGCCCGAGCGGCTCGACGCGGTGCTTGCGCAATGCCGCCGCGATGCACAGGAGCAGAACTGGCGGATCGAAGCCGAAATCGAAAGCCCGATTCTCGGACATGGTGGGAATCGAGAATTCTTGTGGCAACTTCGACGTTAGAACATGTTCGAATTCGGTCTGTGATGTGTAGCGGAGCCGCGCCCGTAAGGAAGCGGGCTTCGATTCGCATGTGGCCATGTGCTGTAGCGTCGGGGCTTCCGTACCCGACGCCGGGTCGGTGAGGCGCTTCGAGCCGGCGGCATACGCCGTCGGCCACGGAGGGCCGACGCTACAGAGAAGAGCCGGCGGGCAGCATGGTCAGGCCGGCAGCGCCCGGGCAAAGCCGCGGATCAGCACGTCCTGCTGCTTGTGATAGCCCAGGCAGGCCAGCGGATAGACGCGCTTGCCAAAGCCGCCGACGGCATGCGCGATCACGCGCTCCCACCAATGCGTCGCTTCGGCGATGCGGCATTCGACGTTTTTCTGCAGGACGATCCAGACATCCTCGCTGAGCTTCTCGGCAGTGCCAAAGGCGCCGCACATGGCGGCCTCGCCACTGCGGATGGTGGCGATCAGCTCGGCGACGGTCTCGCCGCGAGAGAGCGTATAGGTCGTCCCCATGCGGTGTGTGTGCGAATCGCTGCCCGCGACAAGCACCTTCCCGTGCCCGCGCGTGGCATACCAGGCAAATGCATTGTGGGCATAGCTGCGCGTGCCGTTCAGCCCCTCGAAAACCGGGAACAGCCGCAACATCGCCGCGAGCTGCCAGGGCTTCAACACGCGGTGTTGCTCGGTCCAGGTCAGGTGATTGAGCACGAAAAGCTTGTCGATCCGCGTGAGATAATCGACCAGATCGTAGATGTTGTGGCGGAGGCGCTGGATTTCGGCATGCTGGGCCTCATCCTGGTCGAAGACGTTGACGTGCACAACCGTGCCGTCTTCGGGGAAAACAGCCGAGACTTCTTCGCCAAAGAAAAAGTCGGGCAGCGGGCCGCGCTCATCGAGGAGGGCCTTGCAGCCGTCGATGGTGTCGTGGTCGGTGATGGTGACGAAATCCATCCCGCGCCCTTTGCAGAGGTCATAGATCTCGCCGGGCTTGAGCAGCGGGTGATAAACCAGGCCGGGCAGGAATTTGAGCGTTTCGTCGGAAAAGGTCGAATGGCAATGGAGATCGACGCGCACGCCGGGGACTTTATCCCAGCGGAGGCGCTGCTCGCCTTCGAGGCGCTGCGCATATTCCAGGATTGGCCTTAACAAGTCGCTCATAAACCCTTCTCCATGCGCGGATTATCAACCGGACATGTAAGGGTTGACACTGAACTGCGCAAAACTTCGGTTAGCGCACGTGAGATTTTGACGCGCTTTGGTCGGATTGGCAACACCATTCCCGAATTCGTTGTAGCCGCGTAGCCGCCAGAGTCTTGGTTCGGCGCCGCGGAATTTCGCACGGGGCGTTCTGTGACGATCACAGTGGCCATGATCGTGCCGCGTTCCGCCGCCGCCGCGGGGAGGGCCGGCTTGGTGCTGTGCTGGAGCCGGCCATCGTGAGCATGAGCATGATCGCATCCGCTCTGCGTCGGGGGCAGGATTTGCGCGTGCCATTCCGCCGATGGATTCTCCATGCAACTTCCGGTGTTGGCGGAGTCCGGCGAGTTCACGGCGCAACGTCGCGCTACGGGCATGGCGCCGTCGGGTCGCGCCGCGTCAGCGACAGCCGACTTGAATGCCGACGGCTTGCTCGGTCCGCCGGGGGGCATGTCGCGCGCGGCTGAAGCGCACGTCGTCGCGCCGGCGCCGACGGACGCGCTCGTGGTCGCGCTGCGGTCGGCCAACACGCCCGACGCCGCCGTCGCGCACGAGCAAATTCGCCGGCGGATCGAGCTACAGGTTTTGCGCACGCCAGACCTGCGCGTCTATCCGACGCAGCTCGCGATCGAGACCATCTCCATCTGCAACGCCGCCTGCGTCATGTGCCCCTATCCCACGCTGCAACGTCCCAAGGGCCGCATGAGCGACGAAACACACCGCGTGCTGTGCGAAAAAGTGCGCGCCTGGGGCGCGCCGATCCGCGCGATCTCGCACGCCGGCATGGGCGAACCGCTGGCCGACCGCCAACTGGAAAAGCGCATCGCGCATGAAAAGACAGTCTTTCCGGCGGCGCAGATCACCGTGTTCACCAATGCCGGCCTGCTCACGGCGGAGCGCGTCGGCCCGCTGCTCGACAGCGGCGTCGATTGTCTCTCGATCAGCCTGAACGCCGCCCGCGCCGCGACCTATGAGCGCGTGATGAAGCTGCCCTTTGCGCGAACGCAGGACCATCTGACCCGGCTGCTCCGCGCCAATCGCCGTCGCAAAAAACCGCTGAAAATTCAGGTTTCGCTGATCCCGACCGAGCATCACAGCCCGGAAGAAATCGAGGAGTTTCGGGCGCGCTGGACCGGCGTCGTCGACGCCGTGATCGTGCCGCCGTGGATCAGTTGGGGGGCGTTTTTCGCGCACGACACCGCGCAGCCGCAATGGCCCTGTCGCTATGTGTGGGATGTGCTGATGGTCGATTGGGATGGCACCGTCAAGATGTGTTGCGAGGATTACGAAAGCCGCTTTGCCATGGGCAACGTGCTGACGGATGAGTTGGACGCGATCTTCAACTCGGCGCAGGTTCTTCAACAGCGCCGCGCGCAGCTCGCGGGAGATTTCACCTGTCCGAGCATCTGCCGCAATTGCGTCGAATCGCATGACGAGGCGCGAAACTGGTGGCGCCGGGCCGAGCTGGTGCCGCGATGATCAAGCTCGCCGGAAAGCCGCGCCCGCGGTTGCTCAGCGGGCTGTATAAGCACGCGCTCGGACGCATGTTGACGTGGGGCGCGGGCGTCAACGATTTCGCCTATCCGCCCGGCGTCTGGCCGCCGCCGACGCCCGCGCGGCGCTACATCCGCGAGTTTCTGGAACGCTATCGCGCGGCGATCCGCGGCGCCTGCGTCGAGTTTGCCCCGCCGATCTATCGCCGTGATTTTGGCGGTGGGCCGGATGTGGCCGCGTACGACATCTGGAGCGTCGTGCCCGGGCGGGGCATCACGATCGTCGCAGACCTGGAGCGATGTCCCGAGATTCCCGACGGGCGCTTCGACACGATCATCTGCACGCACGTGCTTAGCGCCGTCCGGCGGCCGTGGCGCGCGGCGCAGGAACTGCGACGGGTCTTATCGCCCGGGGGGGTGTTGCTCTGCACGGTTCCGACGGTGTTGCAGCAATACGCGCCCGATCCGCATGACGGCTGGCGCATCACGCGCGACGGGCTGGCGACGTTGCTCGAAGACTTTGCCCGGGTCGAGCTGCATGACTATGGCAACGCGGCCACCGTCGCCGGCTCGCCCTACTTCCTGATGGAGCAGCACTATTCGGCGGCGGCGCTGGCGCGGCACGATGGGCGCTGTCCGAGCGTCGTTGCCGCAGCGGCGTGGAAATCGGCATGACGGGGCGGACCTCAAGAATCAATTGCGTGAGTCCAATCACATGTCGCCAACCGACGCCGCACCACTGATCATCGAGCCGCGCGGGTTAGATCCGCACGGGCCTGCGCCGCGCGGCGGTGAGCCGCGCACCGCCGGACCGCGCCGCTTTGAATCAATCACGGTCGCGCCGTTCCGGACCGGATCGGGCCGGGCGGAGGCGCGCGGCGCGCCCGCGCCGAGCGTGCCGCGGGTCAGTCCGCATCGCATCTTCATCGATCATGGCGAGGCCTACGGCAACCTCGGCGACGAAGCGATGCTGCTCAACGCGCTGCGACGGCTGCAGGCGCTGGCCGGGCCATGTGAGTTCACGCTGCCGGTCAAGCCGGAGCAGCCATTGCCCGAAGCGCTGCCGCCGGTGCAAACGACGGCCTCAGCGCTGGCGGCGTTTGAAGAACTCATCCGGCCGCTGCGGCGCGGGCTGCGCCGCTGTGCGCGTGTGACGGGGCTGCCCGTGCTTGAGCGTGTCGAGCCGGCGCTATGGCGCGCGGCGACCTGGCTGGCGGATCGCGTTGTGCTGGCGGACGGGGGTTTGGCCCGCTGGGCGCGGCGCTGGTTGCCGCTGCCGCGGACGTTCTGTAATGCGCTGCTCGATTATCGCGCCGCGCTGCGCCAGTCCGAAGCGTTTTATTCCGTTGGGGCGGCGGATTTGAGTGATTTCTGGCCGGCTGGCGTGATCTACAAAGAGTGGCTCTATCGGTTGGCCAGACGAACCGTGCCGCTGGTCATCGTCTCCTCTCAAGGCGTGGGGCCGCTGGAAAACGCTGCTTTACGACGACGGGCGCGGCGAGCGCTGGGGCATGCGCACCATGTCTCGTTTCGAGACTATGAGCAAAGCCTGCGTCTGTTTGACGAAGGTGAGCATCACGGGAATCTGCCCGTGGACGACTCGTCGCAACTGGAATCACCTGCTCGACGAAACGACCCATCCGCTGGTGTGTCGCCGCTGCCGTCACGGCCGCAGGTCGCGATCGTGGGTGACGAGGCGTTTACGTTGCCGCCGGCGGATGAAGAGCGGGCGTGGATGTGGCTGGGGCAGGCCGGGGTGCGTCCGGGCGTGCGCTTTGTCGCGTGTCACTTTCGCGCAACCGATTACACCCGCGACACGCGCATGCTCGTGCCGCGCCTGGCCGGATTGCTGGATCGGCTCTCGCACGAGCAGCGCATCACGTTGGTCTTCATGCCGATGAGTTACGCGCGGCATTCCTGTATTGATCGCGAGCTGGGGCTGGCGCTGCGCAACGCGATGAACCGGACCGACGCGCTGCTGATTCCGCCGGAGTGTCGCGACGTGACCGTCGTGAAGGCCGCGGTCGGCCTGGCGCGATTTTCGCTCGGCTTGAGCTATCACGTCCATGTTTTCTCGCTGAGCCAGGGGCATCCGGCGCTGATCCTCTACACCGGCGGCTACTACCGGGCAAAATCGGATGGGTTGATCGGATTTTATGGCGCCCCCAGCCAGGCCCTGGACCTCGACCTGTCGGATGACGCCGCGGTTTTGCACGCGACGGCGGAGATCGAGCGCCGCTACGCGGACGCCTGTGCCGAGATCGCGCGTGTGAATCAAGCGCTGCTGGGCGTGAACGATCTGCCGGTACGCGCGCTGGCCCGGCGGGTGAGACAGGGGCGCGGTCCGGGGCGCTGACAGGCTTCGCATTTAGCCTGCGTTGTTTCGTTGCTGTGTCGCATCGTTGAATTGCTCATGCCGCAGCGGAGTCTGAATCGCTCCCTCACGGTCGCGGTTCGGTTTGGGGGCGCGGCTCTGCTCGCGGTGGCGTTAGAGGCGCTCCAGGATGAACTGAAAGCGCAACTCGTGATAATGTCGGCCGCCGGCGGCGAGGTTGTGCGTCGCCTGGGGATAGAGCATGAAGTCGAACTTGATGCCCGCCTTCTGCAACGCCTGGATCAACTGCAATGAATTATCGACGTGCACGTTGTCGTCCAACGTTCCGTGCACCAGCAACAGCCGGCCCTTCAGCTTGCCGGCCGCTTCGACGATCGACGCGGCTTGATAACCCTCGGCGTTTTCGTGCGGCAGGCCCATGTAGCGCTCGGTGTAAATCGAGTCGTAGTTGCGCCAGTCGGCGACCGGCGCGGAGGCGATGCCCATGCGGAATTTGTCCGAGTGGGTCAGCGCGTAGAGCGTCATGAATCCGCCGTAACTGTGACCCATGATGCCGATGCGGTTGCGATCGACATAGGGGAGTTTTTGCAGCCAGCCCACCGCGTCTTCGATGTCGGCCAGCTCATCCGCACCGAGCCGACGATGCACGCGCGCCGCCCCGCCCGCGCCGCCGCACGCTGCGCGCGGATCGATCAAGAATGTGATGATCTGATTCTGCGCAAGCAACTGGGCAAAGAGCAGGTTGCGCGTGTCCCAGCGGTTCTGCACGAGCGGCGCGGCCGGACCCGCGTAAACGATGCAGAGGACCGGATAGCCTTTTGCCGGGCTGGGGTCGAATTCCTGCGGCCGGATCATCAGACCATTCAACTCAAACCCATCACGATTCTTGACGCGTACAAACGCCGTCTCGCCGAAGGCGTATTCGTTCAGCAGCGGCAGCGGATTTTCGCTGATCATGCGGACCAGCGTCCCATCCGCCCGTCGCAGCGCGACGCGCGGCGGCTGCATCACGCTGCTATAGGTGTCGATGAAGTGCGTGAAGGTCGGATCAAAGAGCGCCCGATGCTGATAGCCTGGCTCGGTCAGGCGCTGCGGCGCGCCGCCGGTCAGCGGCGCGCGATAGACGTGTTCTTCGATCGTCGAGTCTTTGCTCGCGGAGAAATAAACCCAGGCGCCGGTCGGGTCGACGCCGTGCACCTTGCGCACCTCCCAAGGCCCCTGTGTCAGTGCCAGCGGCTTGCCGCCGCCGGCGTCGCGACCAGCCTCGGTTTTGCCGGGGGCCTCGTGCAGGTAGAGGTGGGTATGGCCCGCGCGCGCCGCGCGCCAGACCAGCCGCTCATCGCGATCGCGCTGCGCCGGCAACGGCAGTTCATCCGCATCGACCCACGGGCCATCGCGCTCCGTCAGCACGAGCCGCGCGGACCCAGTTTCGGCGTCGGCGTGATAGAGCTTCAGCCAGCTTTGGCAGCGATCTTGCACCTGGAAATGCAGCGTTCCGTTTGGATGAAACCCGACCCGCACGATGAGCAGATCTTCTGGCTTTTCCAAGCCGGTTTCAATCCAGCGTACGCCGCCGCCGCTCGCCGTCACCACGCCCAGCCGGACGCCGGCGTTGGGCTCTCCGGCCTTGGGATAGCGCAGCCGTTGCGGCTCGGCGCGGACCTTGGCGTGATCGACGAGATAGGTGATCGGCTCGCGACTGACGTCGAGCTGCAGGAACGCGAGCCGTCGGCCATTCTCGCTCCACCAATAGGCGCGATAGTTGCCGCGGCCATAGACCTCTTCCTGATAGACCCAGTCCAGCTTGCCATTCAGCACCGTCTCACTGCCGTCGGAGGTAAGGCGCACGCTCTCGCCGCGCTCGAGCTCGAGCACATAGAGATCGCCTTGTTGCACGTAGGCCAGCCGCGCGCCATCCGGCGAGAACTTGGGCACTTCCCGGGGGGGCTGCCCCGCGTCGAGCCGGCGCACGCTGCCCGTGGCCACGTCGAACAGCAGCCAGCCGCTCGCGTGCTCGATCAGCGCGCGCCGAAAGTCCTCCGAAAACTGGCTTGGCTTCTTGGAAAGCCGTTCGGCGTCGGCCTCTGGCAGACCCGCGCCGGCCAGCGCGGCCTGGAGCGCGGCGCGGTCAAACAGCGGCGTCGCGGCGTCGTCAGCGACCGATACGCGGTAATAACCATCGTCGCGGGCCTCGATGTACGCCGTTCCGTCGGGCAGCCAGGTCAGGTCGCGGGCGTATTTGCCGTCGAAATCGACCTTTCCCTGCGGCCCATAGAGGGCGTCGAGCGTCCAGAGCTTCTTATCCTGTGCGCGGGCCGAGGCGCCCAGGATCAGCGGAATGGCAACCGCCGCGCACAGCCACCATGAGGCGCGCAATGGCGCAGTAAACCGAATGGGGTGGATGACGTTCATGCAGGCGAGAGTACGCGGGCACTTGTCGTCGTCAAGCGTGGCCGATGGCCATTGGGTGGGACAGGCTTCCAACGTGTCGCGGTGCGGCAAGCTGCCGAACCCACCTGCGAATCGGGACAACAAGCAGCGCGAATGTGGTTGCGGTTGGAGCTGTTAGTGATGGAAATGCATAAATTTGGCGCTTTCGCACTAAAAGCCTAAGATAAATGAAGAGCGTTGAATCATGAATATCGTACGTGGGTTCTGGCACGCGTCTGGGTGAACCGGAATCGGCGTGGGATTGAAAGAGGCACGGCTTAGCGCCCGGCAGATGGGCCTGAGTCGATGGCGCGACGGCCAGCCGCCGCGGAGCAGCGTATGAGCAGCGAACCCGCCGGCGCCCTGCAGCGCCTGACAATCAAAAAGTACACGAATCGGCGCTTCTATGACACGACGCGGAGTTGCCACGTCACGCTGAGCGATTTACATGATCTGGTCATCGCCGGACACGAAGTCACGATCATCGACTCGAAGACCAACGAAGACATCACCAACATCGTGCTGACGCAGATCATCCTGGAGCGCGACGCGTCCAAGCTCGACATGTTCCCGGCGAACATATTACACCAGATGATCCGCACGCAGCAGCAGTTTCTCGGGTCGGTGATCGAGCAGTTTTTCGCTCAGGCGATCGCGACTCAGCGGGCGTCGCAGGAGCGCTGGGCGCAGATTTTTGGGCGCACGTTTGGCTTTAACCCGGCCCAGTTGCCGCCATTCCCGACGAATCCGCTGGAGTGGACGCGCAGCATGTTCTCGGCGTTTACGCCGCGACCCGGTGGCGAGAAGGATGCCGCCGCCCCGGGGGGCATAGCGGGCGGGCAGGCTTCCGACGGCAGTTCGACCGCCACGCCGACGGAGGCTGAGTTGGCGGCGCTGCGACAGCAACTGATCGAACTGACGAGAAAAGTGGAGCAGTTGAAGTAAGGCGTGGCGGCGTGTGCGCGCACGGGGGTGCTGGCACAGCGCGGACGTGGTTAGGTCGGACTAGGCATCTAACGGCATCGGGGGTTCCGAGAAAGCGCCGTGAAAACACCGACGGCCACGGAAGACCGACGCTGCAGTGCGCTGCCGGCGTATGGATGTTCGCACGGCCAAGCCAATGCAATTCGTTCTTCGCTCTGCGAAATTCGCTATTCCCGCTCCGCCGTCGGCCACAGAGGGCCGACGCTACAGCGCGGGCCGTATGCCTGCGCCGCCCGGTGCGCGGACCGGCGCTACGGATCGTTGACCACTGTCTGGCGGCTCCATCGCTCGCGCGCGGCGCTGCGCGGCTTATCCTCCAAGCAGTCGCAGGACGTTCTGCGGCGTCTGGTTGGCGATCTGCAGCACACTCGTGCCGGACGAGACGAGCACCTGTCTGCGAGCGAGTTCCGAAGTCTCCTGAGCGAAATCGGCATCGCGGATCGCGGATTCGGCGGACATCAGATTCTCGACGGTGATGCCGAGCTGATTGATGTTGGTATCGAGCGTGTTTCGCTCGAAGGCGCCCAGCCGTCCACGGAGCACCGCGACCTGCCGCAGCGATTCCGAGACAATGCGCGAGGCCTCGATGAATTTGCCCTTCTCGATGGAGTACGTCTGCCCTTTGAGCAGTTGCGACAGGAAGCCGATCTGGCCGTTGCCCAGATGCGACGCCGTGATGCTCTTCACGCCGACATTGACCTGTAGATTGCTGTTGACCTGCGGGCCGACCTGGAAGAGCGCCCCGCCGCCGGTGATGTTAAACGTAAAAGTCGAGAGAAACGTGCTGCGCACGAGCATCTCGAGGTCGAGCTGCGTGGTTTTGTGGAAGAGTCGCAGACCATCGCCGATGACGGTCACGCCGTTGACCGTGGTCTGAACGTCTCGGCCAAACTGGTCTTTGTCCGACGTGCCGTCGGGCGCGGTGGTTGCGAACGTTCCCGTGCCGATGACGCGGACGGCTACAAATTGTCGGCTGCCGAATTCCTTGGAATACATACGGAAGCCGCCCGTGCCGCCGGCTGACGTGGTGGCGGAGATGCCGGTCGCGTCGCTGACCGAGCGGATGGCCTCGGCCACGACGGCGGCGCTGGTGCCGGCGGCAAAGGAGAGCGTGGTCACGCCGTCGGCGCCGCTGATTTCGATCGTCACGTCCTGGGGCACCGTGGCGAAGGGATAATTGAGCTGCGCCCGGCCGGCGGAGTTCACGACCGTGAGCTTCACGGGGATCGACGTGCGCGTGCCGAACTGGGCGCCATGAATCTGAATGTCGTCGATCGCAGTGGGCGCAATGCCGCTGGTGCGATAGTCCAGCGAGCCATTGAGCAGCGCGCGGCCGGCGAAAGTGGTGCTGCTGGCGATGCGCGTGATGCTGGCAATCGACGAGTCGATCTGCAACTGGTTAGCGCGGATTTCGTCGTCGGAGAGCGCGCCGCGGTTGGCGGCCTCGGTGATCAGGCCCTGGATGTCGCGCAGCAGGGCCGAGACCTCGTCGAGCGCGCCTTCGGTCGTCGAGATGATCGTCTTGGCGCGCTGCGTGTTCGAGATCGCTTTGTTGACCGCGCCGATCTCGCTGCGCAGCCGCTCGGACACGATCAGACCGGCGGGGTCATCCTTGCCGCGCGCAACGCGCAGGCCGGTGCTGAGATGCTCGAGGGTCTCGTTGAGTTCGCGGTAGCTGCCGCCCAGAACGCGCTGGGCCGTGATCGCACTGACGTTGGAGTTAATACGAGCCATGGGCCATCCTCCTTGATTGGATCGTGGCTACGGGTGGGTAGCTCTGCGCCGAGGCGCGGGTGTTCTTCGCGATGACCGGACGGCAACGTCATGAGGCCGGGGCCGGTCGGCGTGTTGGAAAGGTGTGGTTTCTACGATGATTGCGGGGTTAACGGGGCGGTCACGGTCGACCGGGTGGGGCCGGGCGCTCGCGCCGGGCGCCGCGCTGCGACGGGCCGGATCGAGTGCGCCCATGTTGAGCAGAGTGACGCTTAGGGGCGCGTGCGTCCGGGCCCGGGTGAACTGGGCGGCTTGACGCTGGCGGGCAGCGGGGCCGCCTGCGCGGCGAGGCGATTGTCCGCCGGCGTCGGTCCCAGATCGCCCGGTGACAGACCCGCGGCTTTGCGGTTCTCGCGCTGGATCGCGTCGTAGACTTCCTTGCGATGGACGCTGATATCGGTCGGCGCTACGATGCCCAGCCGTACCTTGTCCCCCCGTATGTCGACAATCGTGACCTGCACGTTGTCGCCGATCATGATGGATTCGTCGCGTTGTCTTGACAGCACCAACATCCGCGGCTCCTTCCTGGGTTGTGCCGATGCGCACAGAATCAGAAGCAGGGATGGCACTCCTGCCATCCACGCGACTCCCTGCCAAGTCGCGTGTACTCCGAGAGTAAGCGAACGTGTCACGTCCAACAGCCGGCGACCCGGCACGATCCTGATCGCGAAACGCACCGGCGAGGATTATAGCCACGCCGACGGGTTTCATGACAGACCTGTCACTTCCACCGCTGGCGGTTTGGGGCCACGTGCGGCGTGAGGTGGTCGCGGGTGTCGAATGGGGTTGTGTTCGCAGCATGTCCAAGGTTCCTATTAGGCCGAGCGCGCCAGCGGTCCGGCTGCGGGCGTCGCCTTCGCCAGGCGCTGCCGGGTCGAGTAGCGCCGATCGGACAAGACCATCTGCTTGGCCCAGAGCGAGGTCGCGCCGACCAGCAGCGGCCCGAGCAGATTGCCGGTCAGCTCGCCATTCTGCTTGTTGACGATGATGAGCACCTGGCACTCGCCCGTGTCCTTCAGGCACAAATCGTCGAGATCGTCCTGTCGCACAGGCACGTCATAGTCCGGCACGAACACGAGCGGGTCGCACACGACGAAGGCCAGCGCCGGATCTTCGGCCGATTGCAGCCAGAAGAAGACCGGATCGGTCGCGGTCTGAATCAGTGCGAAGTGGCGCTGATTCGGAAAGCCCAGCAGGCCGTCCTTGAACGTGATGATGCGGCTGCCATCGACTTCGATTCTTCCAAAGCGCGTCGTGTTGATGAGCATGTCCTTAGCTCCGTTGGCCCGGGTTCCGCGTTCGAAGCGCCGGTCGCCGTGGGGCGTCCGTCGGGCGGTCCATCCGCCGGCGAATCGACCGCACCGCGTGGTGCGCCGCATCCGCCCATCGATCCATGCATGCGTTCGAGCCGTAACAGCACATGCATGTTGCATGCCAGTCGCCGCGATCACCGCAGGTAATCGAGCAGCGAGAGATTCAGAATGCGCGAGCCGGTTTGCAGGTTCGCCTGCAACGCGGTCTGCAATTGCTGAAACCGCACGGCCGCCTCCGCGACATCGACATCGCGCACGTCGCTTCGCAGAATCTGCGTCGCGGCGCGCTCGGCTTCGATGCGCTCCTGCCGCTCGTCCATCGTTTTGGCCGTCGCGGCGAGGCGCCCTTGCGCTTCCTGCATCCGTTGCAAGACGCGTTCCAGTCGCTCGGCGGCGCGCGTAATCGCGATGCGATCGTCGTTTTGCAGCCCTTCGCGCAGCTCCATCAGCGCCGTGAATGCGCTGTCGGTGCGCACTTGCGCGACGTCGCGACCAAGTATTTCTCCGCCCGCCGCGATCACATCGAGACCCAGATCAACAACGGCCGGCGATTGCTCGACCGCGGCGACCGCAAACGTGCCCGCGCCGGCGGTGTTGTCGATCAGCCTCAGACCGTTGCCCGTCGTCGTGAGCGACGCCGTGACGCTGCCGCCCGCCGCGCCGTTGATCGCGTTGATGACATCCTGAATCGTGGTGAGTCCGTCGACATCGACGATGAAACTTGCGCCGCTGCGCGTCGAAATGCGCAAATCCGGCCCGCTCACCGTGCCGACGCCGCGCCCGTCATGGAGCGAGGCGAGCGTCGTATCCGCGCGGAATGAGCGTATGCCGAGCTGCGTCGCGAGCGTGCCGCCCAGTTCGCCCACGGACATGTCCGTGCCCGAGAGGCGATTGATGAGTTCGATCCGTCGGCCGTCACTCGCGAGCCGTGCCCAGACGCCGAGATCGGCCTGATTGATGCGGCTGAGGATGTCCTGCATGGTCTGCGCGCCGGCGAAATTCAGATCGGCGCTGAGCGCGCCGTTCGTGATGCGCAGCGACTGCGAGAGCGTCAGCCCCGCGCCGCCGCGCAGCGCGGGAATCGCCGTGTGATCGCGCAAAATGGGATCAAGATCGCCCGTTGTAGACGAGAAGAGCGTCGAGAATGACCCGGCGATGCCGAGATCGGCGGCGGTGCGGCCGCCGTCGGGATCGCTGATCGTGACGGACGAGGCGCCGGCGCCGGAGAAGCCGATCAGAATGCCGCTGGTTCCGAGGCTGGCGATCACGCCGCCGGGCAGGCCGTTGTTGAGCCGATCGAGCACGTCGCCGACCGTGTCGGTCGCGCTGAGGTCGATCGTCGATTGCGTGACGCCGTCGCTGACGACGATGCTGCCGAGCGAAACGCCGCTTCCCCCGGCGCCGCGCAAGTCGGCCAAGCGCGTCTCGAGCGTGAGAATCGGGTTGAGATCGAGCGAGCCGATGACCTGCGACGAGACCGCGCCGAAGAAATCGCTGCCCGGGAGCGTGAACGCGCCCGCCGTCAGATCGCTCTCGACCGCGGTCTCTTGCGTGCCGGCGTCGCCGCGATAGAGCACACCCCCGCCGCGCACGACGAAGGGGCCGTCGCTGTCGCTCTGCGACCCGCCGAAATCACCGCCAAAGAGCCAGGTGTCGAGATGCTTGCGGTTGCCGATCCGCCGCAGTTGATCCAGCAGCGAATCAGCGACGACGGCAAGCGTGCGGCGTTCGTCGGTGCTGCTGCTGTCGCCGACCGATTCGAGCGCGAGGCCCTGCGCCTCGCGCATGAGATTGACGGCGTCTTGGGCGGCGGATTCGGCCTCGGTCAGGACGGCGTTGGCCGCCTGCACGTTTCGTTCGATCTGATTGAGCCGGTCGAGCCGGCCGTCGAGCGTGAGGACGCGCGTCGCGCCGCGCGGGTCGTCGCTGGGTTGCAGAAAGCGCAGCCCGGTCGCGAGCTGATTCTGCACGCGGAACATGCCGACCTGATTGACGCGCACCGCTTCGAGCAGGCTCTGCGCCCGCAGGTTCAACGACACACGCGACACCGAGAGAGGAATGACCGCCATGATGATTATCCCGCCAGCGAGAGGAGCGAATCACTCAGAGATTGAATCACGTTGATGTAGCGGCTGGCGCCCTGAAAGGCGCGCTCGAATTTCGTCAGGTTGATGGCCTCTTCGTCGAGGCTGACGCCGCTGATCGCCTCGCGCTGTGCGATCAGGCTGGTGTGCACCGCGTCGGCGGCTTCATAGGAGGCCTGCGCGCTGGCGGTGGTGACCGCCAACGCGCCAATCAGGGAGCCGTGAAAATCGAGTACGGTCTGACCATCGAGCAGCGTGCTGACCGAATCGGCGACGGCGGCCAGCCGGCCGGCGTTGTCGCCGTCGGCGGTTGCGGTCGTGAGTGCCGCCGCAATCAGCCGCGGATCGCCGCGCACGCTGGAATTGATCGCGAGCGTGCCCGCGTCGACACCGGTGAAGAAGCCCGCGACGCCCAGCGCGGCGAGCGCGTGCGAGCTGTCCTCCGTGAACCAGATTTCGCGCCCTGCGCCCGGCGTTACCTGCAAGCGGCCGTCGGCCGTGACGCCGCCGGTCAGCCCCGGCACGGTCGAAAGACTCGCGGCGAGGCTGCTGAGCGAGGTCTCCGCGCCGAGACCGTCGAGATCGACCGTGATCAGACGCGTCGTCACGATCCCCGTCGTCGTGTCGCGGACGTGCACCAGAAAGCTGCCGTTCTGCACGGGAAATTCGAGGTCGGCGGCGGTGGAGTTGAGCGCGGCGGTGGTGCTCTTCACGCTGTACGCGCCGGTCATCGCGCCGTTGCCGTTCAGGCCGCGGCCGGTCGAGTGCACCTTGTTGACCTCATAGATCATGCCGCGCGCGAGATTATCGAGGCCGTCGAGCTGACCCTTGATGTGCTCGTCGCGGGCGATGACGGTTTGGCCGAGCGTGCCGCTCTTCATGACCAGGCGGCCATTGTTGTCGGCGAAGCGCACCGTCGCGATTTCGAGGCCGTCGACCAGTTCGTTGACCGTCTTCACGCCGCGCGAGCGATCGAAATCGACGAGCGGGTCGCTGTTGACATAGACGTTGACCGTGCCGTTGGCGTACTCGCGCACCTGGATGTCCATCATTTCCGCGAGATCGCGCAGGCGGGCGTCACGCCGGTCGCGCAGCGCCGAAGACGCGCCCGGCACGCGCGAATCGGCTTCGATGATCTGACCATTCAGCGCGGCGATTTCGTCGGCGATCTGGCCCGCCTGCCGTGCGCCTTCTTCGGCGCCGCGGTTGAGATCGTTGATTTGCGACAGCAGCCCGCCGCGTTGCCGCTGAATGGCTTGAATAACGCTGGTCGCGGTCGCGATGACCTGCTGGCGGCTGGTCATGTCGGTCGGCTCGGTCTGCACCTGGCCGAAGGCGGTGAACATCTCGGAGAGGGCGGTGGAAAGATCCTGCTCCGACAATTCGCCATAGAGCGATTCGACCTGGCGGAGCGTTTCGAAGACGGTTTGTGAGCCGCTGCGCTGGCTGATCGCACCGCGCAGGCGTTGCTCGAGGGCGCCGTCAAAATGGCGGCGCAGGCTCGACAGCTCGACGCCGGCGCCGGGCGCGGGTCCGCCGAGCACAGGCCCGCCGGTCAGCGCAGTCAGTCGACCGGTCTGGCGGGTGTAGTCGGGGTTCCCAACATTGGCGATGTTCTGGCCGGCGACGGCAATCGCCTGTTGATAGGCGGCCAGGGCCGAGCGTCCGATCTGAAAGGATCCGCCGAGCATGGGGTTCTCCGATTAGCGAGTCATGAAGCGGGTCGGAAGAAAAGCGACGAAGGGGGCGGAAAAAAAGCGACGCAGCGACGCAGCGACGAAGGGAAGACCGATCGCACGCCGCGCTGCTGGGCTGTATCTGTTCAAGCTCAATTTTTCGCACACGGTAAGCATGCCTTAACTCGCTCCTCGCTACTCTTAACTCGCTCCTCGCTCCTCACTCCTCGCCATTCGCACTGGAGCCTCTCATCCCACCGCGTCCATCACCTGGCGCGTCGTGACGGCCTCGCTGCGACCGGCGCGGCCGTAGCCGAGCGGGTCTTGCGTCGATTTCGCCAGCTCTGCAAAGACCGCACGAATGTTCTCTTGCAGATTGCGTGCCACCGCATCGGCGAGCTGATTCTTGCGTTTCAACTCTTCCGCCGCCTTGCGCAGGCCCAGCGCCGCTGACCGAATGGCCGAGGCGTGCGGCTCGTTGAAATGCTGCGAAATCGCGGAGAGTGTGCCGAGCGCATGGTCGGGAATGCGCCGCTCGCGGGCGAGCTCCGCGACGACGGCCTGGCGAGCGTTCTGATTGTGGACCACCTCGGACAGCAGCGTCTTCTCATCCGCCGCGCAGGAATGGAGCGTCGCCGCGTCGGCTTTGCGCAGCGCCGTCAGCTTGCGATCCGCGGCCGCACTGAGGCCGTCGACCAGCTCGCGCATACGTGTCAGCAGCGGGACGAATTCCTCGCGCCGCGCCGCGGCGCTGGCCGACGATGGCGCCGGGCCGCGGCGCCTCGGCGATCCATGCGGGTCCGGGGACGGGTGATACGTGAATGCGTTCACGCACGGCTCCTATCGTTTCGATGATGAGACGGGGGCGGCGATTCGCGCCTCGGTGCTCTTCACCACGGCTTGTGTCGGGTCATCTGTGTTGCCGGCTGCGGACATTTGTGACGCGATCGCGTGGACGAGATCGCTGCGGGTTGCACCTTGCAATTGCCGGACCAGGTCTGCGACGATGCCGCTCTGATCGCGGGCCGCGACCGACTCGGCCATCCGCCGATCGAGTTGTTCGGCGAAAGCCGAGTGCATTTGCCCGCCGCCGGTGAGATCGCGACCGAAGGGAAACGCGCGCATTTCTTTGAGCAGCGGCGCGAAGAACAGCTCCGCCGCGGTCTGCACGGCGGTCTGCCGCGCGACCGCGGGATCGTGCGAGTTGCGCTGCCGATCGATGCCGGTGAGCGCGGCGAAGTGAGAGAGCGTGCTGGTCATGTCGGAAACCTCGTTGAGTGATGCCAAGCGAGCCGCGCGGAACGAGTAGTGAGTGGCGAGTGGCGAGTAGCGAGTAGCGAGTTATTAAGCTAACACCATTGTACTTTTATCTCGCCACTCTTAACTCGCTACTCTTAACTCGCCACTCTTAACTCATCCTTTACTCTTCATAGATCACCCGGCCATGCAGCGCGCCCGTTCGGCTCAGGTGCTCGACGGCTTCGATGATCTGATCCGGCGGAAGCTTCACGGCGTTGAGCTTGGCGAGCAGTTCGCGAAACTCGACGCCGGGCGGTTTCTCGTTCGTGCGGCCGGCGGCAGCACGCGCTGCGCCGGCCCCACCCGAGCCAGGAGCGCCCGCATTCGAGCCGTCGGCGTCGTTGGGGGTCGGATTGCCGCCGGCGTTTGCGGCGCCGGCCGGCGCTTCGCCGCCCTCGGGCAGACCGATCGAAAGCGTGCCCGCCCCCGGCACCTGCAGGACGACCGGCGAGACGCGCACCGCGCCGGTGCATGCGATCGATTTCGTCGTCCGATTGATCACGACGCGCGCGTCCTGCTCGGGCAGCAGAAACAGCCCGGTTTGCAACACCCGGCTGATGAAGCCGGCCGGATTGCGCATCTCATAGGCGGGGATTTTGACGCGCACATTGCTCGGACTGAGCGCGATGGCAAAGTCGCTGGTCACCTCCACACGCGTGCCGCCGCGCGCCGCGGCCTGCGACAGCTCATGATTCACCGCCCGCGCGAGCATCTGTGACCATGTCCAGCCTGTGTGACCCTCGTCGAGGATCAGCGTGATCGCGTCATCCTGAATGAAGCTGTAGAAAAAGTCGGCCTCGAGCGTCGCCCCGCGGCGGATGCGGCCGCGCGTCGGCATCTTCTTGTCCGTCAACTCGACGCGCCCGCCGCCCAGCGCAAAGATCACCTGCGTCGCCGGCTCGCGCTCGTCGAACATCGCATATTGCAGCGGCGTCGGCAGAAGCTGCCCGCCTTCGAGGCTCTTCGCCGAGCCGAGCGCGCTCACCGTGATGTCGATCGCCTGACCCTCGCGCGCCCCGGTCGCGGGGATTTCCGCCTCGACCGCGACCAGCGCGACGCTGGCGTTGCCCTTCAGCTCGACATCGGTCAGGACGGGCGTCTGGTAGCGCTGATGCATCTGCATGAGGGCGCGCATCGTCGGCTTGTTTTTGTCGCCGTCGCCGGTGCCTTTCAACCCGACGACGAGGCCATAGCCGACCAGCCGGTTGGTGCGCTCACCCTGCAAGCGGGCGATATCCTGAACGCGCACGTCGGCCGGCGCCGGCGGCGCGCACAACCAACCCAGCACGACCAGCACCGGCAACAGCGAAATCGTCGGGCGGAAAATCCTTCGGCGGCACGCGAGCGCACGTGCAGGCGTTTGTTCAGGGACGCACGGGCCGGAGGCCCATGCTACCCGCGCGCTCGGAAACCACAGACTCATATGCGCCACTCCTTGGCGGTCACGCGCTGCTCGCTGCTCGCTGCTCGCGACATGCAACTCGCTACTCGCAACTCGCTACTTGCCATTCATCCGATCTGCATACGTCCTAAAACAGCTTCAACTTGTCGCTGAGCTTCTTGAACCAGCCGCGTTCTGAGGCGGCTTTTGCCGCACCGCGGTTTTCCACCTTGATGTGTGCGTCCGCCACCTGTGTGCTGAGGACCGAGTTCTGCGGCGTCACATCTGCGGCGCGGCATTCACCAGTCAGCGTGATTTTGTAACCCTCGTCGTCGTTGAGCTGGATGTCTTTCGTGGCTTCGAGGAGTAGATTGCCGTTGGGCTTGACGTCGATGACGCGGGCCTGGATGCGCGTCGTGAGCGAGTCGCGCCGATCAACTGTGCCGCGGCCGCCATATTCGTCCCTGAAATTGAACGCCGCGCCGGGGTTGCCGAGCGCGCCCGGCGTTGTGTTTTCCTCGAAGGTCTGCGGGATCAGGCGCGTGCCGCGATCCCGCTCGTCATGCAGGCGAAACCACTTCGAGATCTCCGCATCGAGCGTCCATTCCTTGTCGGCTTGCAGGCGCGCGTCGCTGAGGGCCTGCTTGTCTTCGCGGACGATCACTGTGACGAAATCTCCGACGCCGATTTTCTTCGGGGCCGGCTCTGCGACGGCGATCGGCGACACGCTCAGCAGGACTGGGTTGCGCGGCGGCTTGCCGGCTTGCGTCGCGTCGCCACTGCGCGCCGTCAGATTCATGCCGGCGGATAGCGACGAGGGCGTGCGCACGGCGGAGGGCTGCGTGGTTGGCGCGGCTCGCATGGCCGCCGGGTTGAAGAGCGAGTTGTTCTGCGCCGCGGCCCGCGCTCCGCATAGCAGCGCCAGCGCCGCCACGGCGATGCACAGGTAGGGCGTGGCCGCTGGCGCACTCATCAATTCGCGTTTCATGTTCACTCCTCCACGCGCACGGTGGCCAGGCCCGTAACGACGCCGCGCACCTCGCGCTGCGCCTTGCGGCTGTCGCCAAGACGGACGCGGACCTGGTCGCCCATGCCGCCGTTGTCGAGTGCGACGCCGGTCAGGCGCAGGGCGACACCGTCCGCGCCGCTGAGAACCGTGACGGGCCGGCTGCGCTGCACCACGTCCACGGTCTTGAGGTCGGCGGTGCGCACCTGCTCGCCGGCGGAGATGAAGCGTTTGAGTTGCCGGCCGATGAGTTGCCCCGGCTCGGTCACGCCCAGCGCCTCAAGTGACTCGACGGTCTGCGGCTTCAGCTCGATGTCTTCGGCTTTGAGCAGGATGCCCAGGTTGAGCGGGCGTCTGGCTATCGCGACCGGCTTGGTCAAACGCACGCGCCCCGAAATCGTGACGGTGCGATTGAGCTTGCCGTCACGGCGGATGCCCACGCGAAAGTCGCGCAGGCCCAGCGCGCCGCGGCCGTTCAGCGGTTGGACGTTGAACTCCCAGGTTGGCTCGGATAGATCGAGGAGATCCGCGACGCCGCGCTCGAAGTCGATTTCGATTTGTCCGCCAAGCTTGGCCAGGTCGCGCGCGGCGGCGTTGCGGATCGCGTCGGCCAGCGTTCGGCCTGGGTTCGCGTTTGAATCCGCGTCACTGGCGACGGCATTGTCGGCGTCGGCGGAGTTGATCGATGCAGCCGCGGCGAGGCGGCTCGTTGCGGCACGCTCGCGCTGAAAGCGCAAGCGGCACTCGGCCGGGCCGACGAGATTCACCGCGGCGCGGTTGACGCCCAGCTCGGCGAGCCGCGCCGCGATTTGTTCGTGTGTGATCACGCCGGACATCGCGTCCTGGTTGCGTTCGATCGGTTGATCGGCGACCGGTGCGACCCAGTCAGCGGCCAAACCGTCGAGTACCAGCACGTCGCGCACGCGGGCCACTTCGCCGGCACGAATGAGCGCGGCGGGGCGGATGCGGACAAGATCGACGTCGCCGCGGCCGTCTTGAGCGGCGCCGCGACCGTAAGGAAGCGGTGAATCCGCTGGCGCGCGGTTGATCTCCGCGATGTTTCGGTGTGAGTTGAGCCGCTCCGCTTCCTGACGGTCGCGGCTCTGCTCAGCTCGGCTCTGCTCAGCTCGGCTCTGCTCTTGTGGCCGATCGAGTCGCCGTACGATCGGCGACTCCGCTGCTGCATGCAGCGTGGTCAGACCGGTCAGCGTCGCGATGACCAAGACAACACAGCAGCGGCGATTCATCGGTCTGGCTCCTCGACTCAACATTCCATTACTCAACGTCGCACCTTCGAAGATTCGCCGTCGGCAACTGTGATCAGCCGTCGGTCACAGAGGGCCGACGCTACCGCAAGCCGACGACGGCACTAGCCGTCATCACGGCGCGACTTACCGGCGGAGACTCGCGACAACCCGCAGCGACTCATCCGCCGCCTGGATCGTCTGAGAGTTCATCTGAAAAACGCGCTGGGCCTTGATCAGCTCCACGAGTTCGGCGACGGCTTCGACCGAGCTAAGCTCGAGATATCCGCCCATCAGCACGCCAAACCCTTCATCGCCGGGGCTGCCGAGCACAGGCTCGCCCGAGGCTGCGCTTTGGATGTAGATATTGCCGCCGTTCTGCAGCAGGCCATCGGGGTTGGCAAAGCGTGCGAGCTGAATCTGCGCCAGCTCCTGCTGCGTGCCGTCATTGTTGGTGGCGACGATGCGCCCGTCGCTCGAGATGCTGATGCGGTCAGTCGGCACCTCCTGCGGTATCTGCGGCGAGTTGGCCAGCGGATACCCGAAGCTGTTGCCGAGCACGAGTTGCCCGTTGGCGTTGCGCACAAAGTTTCCGGCGCGGGTGTAGCCGATGCCGCCGCCGGGTAAATCGACCTGGAAGAAGCCGTCGCCCTGAATCATCGCGTCGGTGTTCTTGCCCTGCATGGCTGAGCCTTGGCGGAAGAGAATCTGCGTATTGCTGACGGCGACGCCCAGGCCGACCATCGTTCCCAGCGGCGTGCTGGTCTGCTCGCTGGTTTGCACGCCCGGCTGCTGGCGAATCTGGTAGAGCAAATCCTGAAAGTTGGCGCGCGAGGCCTTGAAGCCGACCGTGTCCGAATTCGCGATGTTGTTCGCGATCACGTCGATCTTTTGCGAGAGGGCTTCCATGCCCGTCGCGGCGGTATAGAGCGCGGTAATGGCCATCAGACTCTCCTCGGCGGCGCCGCCGCGTCACAACCCGGACCCGACCCGGCGGTCGGCCCGCGTTCTTCGCGGCGTGCAGCCATGCACTCAAGCAAGCGGCGTGCCGAAACTCACGAAGCGGGTTATTGCGCGACCAGCACGCTGATCGCCCGCCCGATGGTTTGATCCTGCAACGTGATCATTTGCGCATTGATCTGATAGGCGCGCGACGCGGCGATCATGCTCACCATCTCCTGCGTTGGTGAGATCGCCGCTTGTTCCACCACGCCGGAGCGCAAGAAAGCCGCGGCAACGCGCGGCTCCTGCCCCTCTGCCGCGAAGCGCGTCGCGCCGGCCTTGCGCAGCCCGGTGTAGTCGTCAAAGTCGACGACCATCAGTTCGCCGACGACGTTGCCGTCCTGAATGACGCGGCCGCGCAGATCAACCGTCGGCTTGCTGCCACGCGGGTTAAGCTGGATCGGCCGGCCCTGGCGGTTGAGCAGCGGCGCGCCGTCGAGCGCGCTCACCAGCGTGCCGTCGGCATCGAGCAAAGTTCGCCCGTCGCGCGTGTAAAGCGTGCGCTCGCCGCTGGCGACCGCGACAAAGCCCGGGCCGTCGAGGGCAAAGTCACTGGGGTTTTGCGTGCTGGTGGTCGGGCCGGGCGTGAAGTCGGTCTGCGTGCGGCCCAGCCACAAGCCGCCCGAGAGCGCCTGAAGATGCGCGGCGCTTTCACCCTGGCGACGGCCGGCCGTCTCGGCCGGCACACGTTCGGCAAAGATCGGAATCTCACGCTTGAAGCCGACCGTGTCGGCATTCGCGAGATTGTTGGCGAGCACATCCTGCCGGTATTCATTCACGAGCATGCCGGCGGCGGAGTGATATAGTCCGTAGATCATGCCGCCTCTCCACCGGGATCGTCGGAGGTCAGCCGTGCGCGGCCGGCGGCCAGATCGATGATGCCCGCGCGCCCCAAGCGATCACCCGGCTGGTCGGCCAGGTGCGGCTCGGGCGGTGCGGCGGCGACGGCGCGCGGCTTGAATTCATCCGCGAGCGGGCCGGTCCAACGGTCCAATACCACGCGCAGGTCGTGGCGGTTGGCGGCCAGCAGCGCGGCTTGCGCGCGGCGGGCTGCCTCGTGACGCTGGACGGCGGCGGATAGTCGCTCTTGTGCCAGCCGAATGACGTGACGTCCCAAATCGGCCCAATCCTGACGCATATTCTGCCTCCAGCTTGCGGCGGCGATCCAAGGTTCACTCCATGCCGCCGAAGCGAGATAGGCATTTCGCGTGCCAAGGGGGGGGCGTGGGAACGCGGGAAGGTGGGAAGGTGAGAAGGGAATTCTGATTTACAAACTGCGCGTGGATTGGAAGGGGATTCACTCAGCGATATGCCTGGTCGTCTGTCAAAGCTCACATTTCGGGTTTGAAACGCGGGTAGCATGGGCCTCCGGCCCGGGCGTCCCACAACGAACACAGGCCTTAATTTCACGCCGTCACGCCGTCACGCCGTCACGCCTTCTCGCAGGGGAACTTTCCGCTTCATCCGAAAATTCAAGCTTGACGGAACACTAGCCACGCCAATGGGTCGCAGCGCACGCCGATATACGATAAAGCGCATCGTCTGCGGCGCGTGGCGCGTTTGTTGCGGCTCAATTCCGCGATGCGGCGTCAGCGGCTGTCTGAGGGTTCAAGGGGGCGACGGGGGTTTGGTGGGTTACAGCGCGTCACAATCAGCAGCGCGCCCGCCGGAACGCGAGTCGGTGATCGTCGCTGCATCCAGAGTTATTCTGGGGAGGAGCCTGTCGGTCTGGCGCAGTCAGGGCCGCTCAGCTTGTGAACCGAGAACGTGCGGGCGAGGTTCGCGCTCGCGTCGGGGACGTTCAAGCCAGAAAGTTCATCTCGACGGCGATGTTCTGCCGCGTCGCGAAGCCGCCTTCCCATTCGTGCCAATGCGTGATGTCGGCCTCGCCGAGCTTCCAGCATAGCCAGACGCGGCGGTCTTCGAGCTTCGCCGGAAAGTCGATCAACCCCGTCTGCCAGTCTTTGAGCGAGCAGCCGACCAGGGTCAATTCCTCATTGAGCGTCTTGAGGCGTTCGAGGATGCGCTCGACGCCGGTCTGCACTTCAGCCAATTCGCTCTCGGCGGCGTTGGCGGCGGCCAGCGCGCCGCGCCGCTGACGGAGCGCCATCAGCTCGCGGTAGCTGTCCACGATGTTCTGCGTCACCGGTCGAACAAACGCCAAGGCACGGTTGGCTTCGGGCAGCGTGAAGAACTTGTGCGGGGCGGCAGCATCTCGCCGAGCCTCGCTCTTGATCTTCGGCTTCATAGTCTCACCCTCGGGGTAGGCAACGTCTCGCTTCGACTCCACTCCATGATTGGAGCGTATTCGAAATGACATGCGCGTGTCAATTCGGTTTCGGGCCGCGCAGCGTGGCAGAGTCGAATCGCGGCCGTCCGAATCGAATTACGCCCGTAAACCGAACCGCGTCCGTCAGGAAGCGATTCGATTCCGACGACGCCTGAACAAGCTACCCGGCTACATGTCGCCAATCGCGCCAAAGGGCCATCTGCTGATTCGCGCCGGCGCGATCGTTTTGATCCCGTACTTGTGCCGCGGCAGCACGCAAAGCATCGACGTGCGGCTCGATTCTAATCGCTTCCTTACGGGCGCGGTTCGGTTCAAAGGCAGCCATGCGGCTTTACACGATCTTGACAGAATGGCGCATCGGCTAGATGATCCCAATGGGTTGCTTTGGTTACCCCCGTCGGCGCGGCGGGGCCGAAGCGAGCGAGTTTCTCAAAAACGGAGATTTGAGATGAAGAAGATTCTGGCTCTCATGAGCGTTGTCGCGGCCAGCTCGGCGGCGATGGCGCAGACGACCGGCGGCCTGGATTTGGCCGGCCTGGGCATCGGCGGCCTCGTGCTGCTGGGCATCCTTGTTTTCGTCCTCTTCCGCTTTCTCGGCGGCAACGACGACTAGTCGATCCGCATTGGGCGACGGTTTTCATGAAAACCGTCCGTTAAGCGTCGATCAGCCCCTTGCTAGCGGCGGATCGACGCTTTACTTTTTTGCCCGCCGCCCGCCGCGTCATGGCTGGCCGCGCCGAGCAAGCGTTGATTGCCGCAGAGGCGCCGCGACTGCCCGGAGCGAGCGCGTATTCCGCCGCTGACTCTTGGCAAGCAATCCGTACCCCACCATGCCCGAACGCTACCTTGTTACCTCCGGACTGCCCTACTCCAACGGACGCCTGCACGTCGGGCACATCGCCGGGGCCTATCTGCCCGCGGACATCTATGTGCGCTATCTTCGCGCGGCGGGTCATGACGTGCTCTTCATCTGCGGCAGCGACGACAACGGCGTCGCGATTGAGATTTCCGCGCTCCGCCAGGGCCGCACGCCGCAGGAAATCTCCACCCACTATCACAACAGCCAGAAGGCCAGCTTCGCGGGTTTGCGGATCGAGTTCGACGTCTACGGCGGCACGCATCAGCCCGGCTATCGCGAGTTGCACGAGCGGCTGAGCCAGGATTTTTTCCTGCGCATCCACGAACAGGGCTATTTCACCAAGCGCGTCACGCGACAGTTGTATGACGCCCAGGCGCAGCGGTTCCTGCCGGATCGCTATGTTCGCGGCAAGTGCCACCATTGCGGCCACCCTGACGTGAACGGCGACCAATGCGAATCCTGCGGCAAGATCATCGATCCGCTTTTACTGGTTGATCCGGTCAGCGTGATCACCAACACCCGGGCCGAAATTCGCGAAACCACCCACTGGCATCTGCGGCTCGACGCTTTTGAGAAGCCGCTGGCCGCCTGGCTCGAGTCGAAGCAGGGACGCTGGCGGCCGAGCGTGCTGAATTTCGCGCTGGGTCAGATCAAGAACGGCCTGCCCGAGCGGGCCATGACGCGCGACATCGCCTGGGGCATTCCCGTTCCGCTCGCTGATCCCGACGCGCGCGGCAAGGTGCTTTTTGTCTGGTTCGACGCGCCGATCGGCTATGTCTCCTTCACGGCGCAACTGCTGGCCGATCGCGGCGGCGACTGGCAGGACTATCAGAAGTGGTGGTGCGACCCGCAGACGCGCATCATGCACTTCATCGGCGAAGACAACACGGTTTTTCACGCGCTGATCTGGCCGGCCATGCTGATGGCCGAAGGCCGGCATCAACTGCCTCACACGGTCATCGCCAACAACTTCCTCAACATCAAGCTCGGCGAAGCTGACGCGAAAATCAGCAAGAGCAAAACCGCCGACGAGTCGCCCGTCTGGATCGAAGAGTTCCTCAAGCAATTCGACCCCGACGCGCTGCGCTATTATCTCACCGCGATCGCCCCGGAATCGGCCCGCACGAGCTTCGAGCCGGCGGATTTCATCGCGCGCAACAACAACGAGCTGGTCGCGGCGCTGGGCAACTTCCTCAATCGCTATCCCAAGTTCATCCTTGACGATTTCGGCGGGCGCATCCCGGAGGCGACGCCGACCGAGGCCGACCGCCGCCAGGTCGCGCTGGCCGGCGAGGCCTTTGCCAGAATCGGCCAAAACATCGAACAGCACCGCTTCCGCGCCGCGCTCGAAGAGCTGATGAGCCTGGCCCGTAGTTGCAATGAGTACATCGGCCTGCGCGAGCCGTGGAAACGCCGCAAGGACAACCTGCCCGATTGCGCCGCCTGCGTGGCGACCTGCGCCCATTTGGCGCATCATTTGGCGATCCTGATGCGGCCGTTCATGCCCGGTGCGGCGGAGCGACTGATGGCCATGCTGGGCTATGCCGAGACGGACTGGCGCTGGGCGCCGCCGCCGCCCCCGGTGGTGGGCATGCCGATTGGTCCGTCGCAGATTCTATTCGTCAAGCTGGAGCCGGGCGTGTTGTAGCCGGTCGTGGCCCGCGGACCCGGCGGGCGCGCGTGTTGGAATGGTGCGCGGCGCGAGCCGCCGCTTTTTCGAAGGAGATTTGAGCATGTCGACGCAGCCCGGCCTGCATGATTCCCGTGCGCGTGACCACCGCGCCCGGCTGCTGGTGGCCCTGGTGATCGGCGTGAGCGTGGCCGTCGCCACGGCCACCCGCGTGTGGCGGCCCGGCGCCGCGCATGCCGCGGCCTCACAACCGGCCGCGCCACGGGTTGAACAGAGCACGCCTGAGCAGGCGGTGGCATCACTGTTGGAGCATCTGCGGGCGCAGCTGCGGGCCGCCGCGGCTCAGCAGCGCGCCGCTGAAAAGACGCTGCGGATGGCGGCGCTGCCGCTGGTCGATCCGCAGGTATTCGCCGCCGCTTTTGATCGCGTGAACAAGCTGAAGAATGTCAGCGACGAGGAATTTTCGCGCAATCTGCTGGTGAATTGGGCGGCGCAGGTCGCGTTTTACGTGGATGGCTTCGATCTGCCGAAGTTACGCAGCGTCGAGGGCGATCGCGCGCTTGTGACGGTGGTGTGCCACCGGGCGGAGTTCGCGGCGACGCTGCTGGCCGATTGCCGCCGCATGTCGGCGGGGCTTTGGCGCATCGCGTCGCTGAGCTTTGAAGGGCCGTAGCGCGATTCCGTACAGACGAAGCAGCCGCGCGTCCGTGCCGGTCCGGCCCGGCCCCAGCGCACGAGCGCATATTGCCTTGTCGGTTGAAGTTTCGATTCACAGGGCAACAGCACTCTCCGGCTTTCGCTGAAATGTAGGGGTGGGGCGGGCATAGCGCCTGCTCGGAACAGGCTGGAAGCCAGTTCCCACCCGGCTGCCGCGGGCAACCGGATCCAGAATGCGTTCGCTTTGGAGCGAATCAGCCGGTCGCGGGTTGCAGGGCGACGGGCTGGCCGCAAGAATCAACCTCGTCAGATGGCTTTCGTACGGATCGAAAACCTGGTGAAGTGCTTTGGCCGCATGCGCGCCCTCGATCGCGTCTCGGTCGATATCCGCCGTGGGGAGATTTTCTTTTTGCTCGGCCCGTCGGGTTGCGGCAAGACAACGCTGCTGCGCAGCATCGCCGGCTTTTACGTTCCGGATGAAGGCCGCATCCTTTTTGGCGAGCAGGATGTCACACGCCTCGCGCCGCAGAAGCGCGACACCGGCATGGTCTTCCAAAGCTATGCGCTCTGGCCGCACATGACCGTCGCGGCCAACGTCGCTTTCGGTTTGGATGTGCGCGGCGTGCCGCGGGCTGAGCGTCGCCGGCGCGTGGCCGAAGCCCTTGATCTGGTTCATATGGGGGCGCTGGCGCAGCGCAAGCCGGTGCAGCTTTCCGGCGGCCAGCAGCAACGGGTGGCGCTGGCCCGCGCGCTGGTCATCCGCCCGCAATGCCTGTTGCTGGATGAGCCGCTGAGCAATCTCGATGCCAAGCTGCGGCTGGAGATGCGCACCGAAATTCGCCGCATTTGCAAAGACGCCGGCCTCACCGCGATCTACGTGACGCACGATCAGAAAGAGGCGCTGTCGATCGCCGATCGGATGGCGGTCATGTTCGGCGGGCGGATCGCCCAGGTCGGCGCGCCCGATGAGCTTTATCGCCGGCCAGCCAGTGCCGCGGTCGCCGATTTCCTCGGCGAAACCAACATTCTCGACGGCGAAATCGGCCCATATGACGGCGCACAGCAAAGCATTCGTACGGCGCTGGGAACGCTCTGGTCGAGTGCCGGCGAATCGATCGTGAACGGCGGCGAAGGACGCTGCCGCATCTCGATCCGGCCGGAGGCGATCCAGCTGGAGGAGCGCAAGGGCCTGCTCGCCACGATAGAGGACGAGCGCCTGAATCGCTTCGCCGGCCATGTGCGCAGCTGCACCTATCTCGGCGAGGCCGAACAATTAGAGCTGGAGATTGCCGGCGTGGCCTTGCGGGCGACCATCCCGCAGCGCGCGGCGCTGCGCATGCTGCAGCCGGGCGACCCGGTCGCTTGCAGCGTCGATCCGCGCGACGTGGTGCTGCTCCCGGCCGGCGAGCCGTGACGGACGGCATAGGCGTCGTGACGCCTGGTGGGTCTGCACAATGGAGTTGACATGATTTTCGCTTTGGGACAGGCGGCTGTCTCGTGCGGCCCGTGTGCACCGCGCCGGCGTGCTTCAACAGGCCGCAGGCTGGTCGCTGTCATGAGCCGCCGGCTGGGTTGGGCGCTGCGGCTGGCGGCCGCGTGTTTGGTCGTTGGGGCTTCGGCCCAGACGCCGGAAGAGTCGCTCAGCCTACCGATCATTGCCGATACGTTCGTGAATGCACAGCCCGCCGCGGCACGCGAGGTGAGCGCCGGCGGGCTGCAGTTGCTGCGCGCCGCGAATTCTTCGAGCTTTGTGCTGATGCGCTTTGATGCGGCCGCGCTGAGCGGGCTGGAGATCACATCCGCGACGCTGCGCCTGCACCGCGCGCAGGACTTGCTGGTTCGGGCCGGCCTGAGCACCATCAGCGCCGGCGAATGGAACGAAGGCCAGGGTCAGGCCGGCGGGCCGCAGCGCGGCGCGGCCTCTTACAACTGGGCGGTCGCCGCGCTCGAACCGCGCGAGGCGCGGCCGTGGGCCTATCCCGGCAGCGATTTCTCTGATGTCTCTTTTGGGCAGGGCGGATCGCGCTGGGCCGTCGTCGCGCCGCGCTTTGATAAGAAAACGTTCTGGTATGAGATCGACGTTCCGACCGATCTCGTGCAGGCCATCGCCCAGCGGTTGCAATCGCCTTGCCTGGCTCTGGCCGACGATTTCGGTCGGACCGAGATCGCATGCCTGTTTTCCTCACGTGAGTCGGCGAACAAGCCCGAGCTGCTGCTTCGCGCGCGGCGCACCGCGCCCGGCTCATCGGCGCCGCCGACCGACCTGAGCGCCCGCCGTGACCAACTTGGGCGCGAGTGGCTGCGTTTCACCGCGCCCGAGGCGCTAGGCTTTGACGTGCTGCTGGCGGCAGCGCAACAAGCATCCGCAGCCGGCGGCGACGACGCGCGTTTTCGCCTGCCGGCGTGGGCCTTGCCCGCGCCCAACAGCCCGCTCGACCCGACCCCGCGCGAAATCCTGCTCTCGCCGCATCGGCGGCCGCAGCATCGTTTTGTCGGCGTCCGCGTGCAGCAGCGGCTCGCGGAATGGTCCGAGTTGCGCTGGGTCGAGCTGCCGCCGGTCGTGACGCGGCTGGCGGAGATTACGGCGCCGGTGCTAGAGCGGTATGCGCTCCCACGGCCCATCACGGCGCCGCTCGTGGTGGACGACACCAACGCGGTCAGCGAGAACGGCCGCTGGATACGCTCCAATGAGAAGTCGTGGTGGGATCCGCAGCGCGGGCCGGTCCAGCTACAGGCGGCGCAAAATGAGTTTGTCGCGTTTCAGGTGATCCTGGCCGGCGCGAGCGGCGAATACACGGTCGAGCTTTCGGACTGGGTATCGCCGGGTTCACCCGCGCCCGCACCCGTGCCAAGCTACTTCCTGCAGCACTACCATCAGATTCCCGTCGGCGTGAACAAATACGCCCCCGATGCATTGGCGCCGTTGCCGCCCGGCGCGCCGATCACATGCCGATTTACCTCGCCGGCGACACAGCCGGCCCAATCGCAGCCGGCGGATACACAACCGGCTATCGCGCCGCCGGCGAAGGCGTCGGCGGATGACGCGGCCGTCGCCACGACGGCCCCCGCTGATGCCGACGAGGCCGGCGCTGAGTTTTTGCCGGCCGATCCGCGCGTTGAATCCGGCCCGCCGCGCCACGTCGGCGTGCAGGGTGTATGGATCGATCTCTACGTACCGCATCAGGCCGCGCCGGGGCTTTGGCGGGCGCGCGTGCGGGTGCGTTGTGATGGGGCCTTGGTGCTCGACGTGCCGCTGGAGTTGCAACTCTTGCCGCTGAAGCTCGGCGATGCGCTGACGTTCGATGTCAGCCTCCTGGCCCAGGCGCAGCCGGCGGCGCAGCGCAGTGCGACCGGAGAAGCACGTCGCGCCGCGCTGCGCAAAGGGTCCACGAGTGCGGAAGCCGCGCCGTCGCCACCCGAACGCGCGAACGACCCGAACACGACGCCGCTAGCGACCAGCGCGCCGCCGGCTGACTGGGATTGGCTCGACCCTTGTCAGCGGCTGGCGCATGCCCATCGCGTGACGCTGTGCGTCTGGGCCGATCACCCCGACATCGACCGGCTCGATGGCTTCGCGCCGACGGTCGAGCGCAACGCGGGTGAGTTTCGGCTGAATTGGGAGCGCTTTGATCAGCGCTGGGGCCGCTATCTGGATGGCGCGGCGTTTCGCGATCTGCCGCGCGAGGGCGTCCCGCCGGCGCACTTCCGGCTGCCGCTGTGCGAGACCTGGCCGCTGCGAGAATACTTGCTGCGCGCCGACGCCACGCAGCCGCTCAGCGCCAAATACAGCCTTCGTCCGACCTACAACGACGTGCGTTTCGTGTCGCGCACCAATCCGCCGGCCGATAGCTACCTGCGTTGGCCGCCGGCCGATGCCCTCGGCGAAGCGCCGGGGCGCGAGAGTGCCACGGCGCTCGCGGCCATCACGGCACACTTTGCGGAGCGCGGCTGGACGCGCACCCGGCTGCACTTGATGGCGACGCCCGCGCCGCTGGGCGTGTGGGAGGCGGCGCCGTGGCTGCTCGATGCGCCGATCATCATGGATGACGTGTGGGCCTTGCGGGCCTGGCTCGATGTGTGGGCCGGCGCGGCGCGCTCGCTCGGCGAGCGCGCCGGGCCGTCGGCGCCGCAAACCCGGGCCCGGTTAATCCTGCCGCAACTGGCCCGCGGCCTGTTGGCGGGGCGCGCCGACATTCTGACCGTGGGGCGCGAACTGTTCGAGAAGAACCTGCTGCTGCTCGGCTCCTCGCCGGCCGCCGCGCTCTGGCACATTCCGGAGGAGAACTCGCCCGAGCTGGGATTTTCGAGTCTGATCAAGCGCGGCTGGAGCGCGCGGCTGGCGGGGGCGACGGGGCTGGTGATGCCCGAATCTCTGGCGCGGAGCGACGATTGGAACAAGGCGCGTGAGCGTGCCTTGCTTTATCCGCCGACCGCGTCGCGCACGGATTCCAATACGCTTGCGCCACCGGTGATGGGGTATGCCCCCTCGCTGCGGCTCAAGGCGCTGCGCCGCGTGCAGCAGGACGCCGAGTTGATCAATGCGTGGGTGGCGCGGCAGGTTTCCGCGGGAGCCACCGAGGGGCAGGCGCTGGCGACGGTCGGCGCGATTCTGGCGCAGCGGAGCGCGGCCCGCCCGACGGAGCGGGCGACACTGCTGCCGACGGTGGAATTGCCCGCGCGGCTCGACGCGACCGCGCTGGAGGAACTTCGCCGCGGTCTGCGTTCGGCGCTGGCCAAAGAGTGATTCGCGCAGCAAGAAAGCCTCTCATCGCACCGATTGGCAGAACCGCGACCGTCAGGGAGTGTTTAGATTTTGCCCGATGCTCCGCTTTCTGACGATCGAAAAACTCCCCCGCGCCTCTTGCCCGCGTTTTTTCACGGGTATGTGTGTGTACGAGGGTCAGGCCGGGTTCATGGAGGAACGTCGCCTGGCTGGGGATTCGACGACCGGAGCTGATTCGCGAGCTGTTGGTGCTGTGGAGCTGGGTCGGCATGCGTGGCTGACTGACTCGAGTGGATGAGTCGGCTTCAGCCGGTGGTGGGCGGGCGAGCAGACCAATTTTCTTTCGGCGCAATGCGGCCAGTTCAGCCGGCTTCAGCCGAACTTGAGGAGCGGCCAGCGTCGGCGGCAGCATCGGAGCCGCAAGACCGGCTGAAGCCGGTCTGCCGCGGCATCAACCACTCAACATGGATTGATCCGTCTGCTCAGCGAACACGCGGATTGCGGCCGACAACATGCGCGCGGCGGCCCGGCTACATGGACCGCGCTGCGACCCGGCACCCCGAACCGCGCAGCCGCCCGATCCCCGGAACCGCGAACAGAATCATCCGCAGAACGTGAGGAAAAGCACAGTGAGGAGAAACAAGGAGAGTATGTACGAAGAAAGCAGAAAGAAACGACGAGAAGCAGACCGAAAAATCACACCCGCCTGACCCGCAACCTGAATTCAGCCACCACTGACGCCAAGGATGTTGTCCGCCTGAGAATGAAGTGGTCAGGCTTTGCCCGCGGCTCCGCTTCCTGACGGTCGCGGCTCTGCTTGAGGTTGCGGCTCCGCTGATGCGCGGCTCTGATTATTCGCGGTTATTTGCAGGGTCGCTAATCTTCCGGCGCTTCGCCTTCCGGCGCCATTTTCACCATGCGCGGATGAAACGTCGCCAGCTTCTGCACCAGGGCCGCCTGCGCGGCCATCACTTCGTCGATGTCCTTGTAGGCATGCGGCGATTCGTCCAGCCCGGCCGAGAGCAGCTTCACGCCGCGTTCTTGCAATACTGTGCGCAAGTGGCTCCAGCGAATGGTCTCTTTGGCCTTGGTGCGTGAGAGCCGTCGGCCGGCGCCGTGAGACGCCGAGTGCAGCGAGGCCGCCGCACCCAACCCCGCCACGATGTAGCCCGGCGCCGCCATCGTGCCGGGGATATAGCCGATCACGCCCGGGCCGGCGGGGGTCGCCCCTTTGCGATGAACAATCAACTCGCGGCCGCCGTGCATCTCTTTCCAGGCAAAATTGTGGTGATTCTCGATCTGTCGCAATACGTCGGCGCCGACCGCGCGAATGATCTTGCGATGGATCACGTCGTGATTGGCCGAAGCGTAAAGGCCGGCCAACTCCATCGCGGCCCAATACTCCGCGCCGGCGCCATCCATCGGCAGCCAGGCGAGGTAGCTCAGCTCCTTGGGGAGATGCGGGTGCAGCTCGCGCGCGACTTTGCTGTAATGGCTGCAAATCTGAGCGCCCGTCCCGCGCGAGCCGCTATGCGACACCACCGCCAGATAGCGCCCCGGCGCGATGCCCAGCCGCGCCGCGGGCGCCGCCGTTTCGACCGGCGCGACGCTTGTCGCGCCGGTCGCCGCCGCGGCATCGGCCCCTCCCTCCGGCACGATCAACTCGCCAAACTCGACGAAGTGATTGCCCGAGCCGCTCGTGCCAAGCTGGCTCCAGGCTTTGTCTTTGAGCGCGCGCGTCACCGGCGTGATGTTCCAGTTCTCATCCATCACGTCATGCGCGGGCCGCTCGCGCTCGCTCCACTGCCCCCGACGCCAAAGCGCGTTTCACGCTCCAGAATGCGCTCAAAGCGATCGGCTTCGGCCACCATCCGCTCCGGCGGCAGGTCGAAGACCGTCACCTTCACGCGACAGGCGATATCGACGCCGACCGCATAAGGGATGACCGCGCCCTCGGTCGCGAGCACGCCGCCGATCGGCAGTCCATAGCCGACGTGCGCATCGGGCATCAGCGCCGCAGCGACAGAGATCGGCAGTTTGCAGGCATTGGCCATCTGCGCGTGGGCGCTATCGTCGATGTCCTCTCCCCACACGGCGTAGCGCAGGTTCTCGCGCAGCGCGTAGGCTCCGCCGGTGGTTTGACCGAGGCGCTGCCGGGCCGCGCCGCCTTCGATGATCAAACGCGCCGTCTCGCCAAAGATTGGATTGTCGCGATAGTCGGCGGGCCGGGCGCACAGGCTTTGCAATTCGCGGCGCAGATCGGCGTGCTTGAAGCCTTGCTCGGCGGCGACCGCGCAGGCGCGCTGTGCGGCCGCGAGAATCGACCCATCGGCCAAGCCCAGATTTTCCAGTTCTCGCCGCTTCATCAGCAGTGATGATAACCCGAGGCTTCGCGCTGCGGCGCGGATTCGCTGGGCGCGGGCGCGCAGGTCGCTATGATGTCGCGGCAGGGATTGAGCGTCGATCCATCATCAAGCGAACGGAGTCGCTGTGCCGGTCTCGTTTGTTTCGAAGCGTCGCACACCAAAGGTCTGGATGATCGGCGCGCCACATCCGGAGCGCGACCGTTTGGCGCGCGAGGCGCGCATCGCTCCGCTCCTGGCTCAGGTCTTTCTGACGCGCGGCATTTCGACGGCCGCGGGCGTCCGCGAGTTTCTCCACCCCGATTTTCGCAATCTCCTGCCGCCAGCCGCGCTGCCCGGCGCAGAGCTGGCCGCCGAGAAGCTGCTTGACGCCATCCAGCAGCGCCGCCGGATCGTCATCTACGGCGACTACGACGTTGACGGCGTGAGCGCCACCGCAATTCTCTGGCAGATCCTGACATTGGCCGGCGCCGATGTGGCGTTCTACATCCCCAGTCGGCTGGATGAGGGCTACGGCCTTAATGCCGAGGCGCTGCGTCGACTGTCGGCGGAGGGCGCGCGGCTCGTCATCACGGTGGACTGCGGCATTACTGCGATAGCCGAAGCGGAATTGGCTCGCGAACTCGGCCTCGAACTCATCATTACCGATCACCATCAGCCGCGCGAACGGCTGCCCGCGGCCGCGGTCATTGTGCACCCGACGGCATGCGGTGAATCGCCGAATCCGCATCTGTGCGGGGCGGCGGTGGCGCTCAAGGTCGCGTGGGCCTTGGTGCAGCGGCTGCATTCGGGCGGCAAGGCGGATGAGCGCTTTCGCGCGGCGCTGGTCGAGGCCACCGCGTTTGCGGCCCTCGGGTTAATTGCCGACGTAGCGCCGCTGGTTGGCGAAAACCGCTTGATTGCCAGCTTCGGCCTGCGACAGCTCGGCCGGGTTCGCAACGTCGGTCTGCGTGAGCTGCTGGAAGTTTCCGGTCTCGCCGGCAAAGAACGCATGGACGATTATGACATCGGCTTTTTGCTCGCGCCGCGGCTGAATGCGGTCGGGCGCATGGGACATGCGCAGCTCGCCGTCGAACTGTTCACGCGCGCGACGCCGGAGCAGGCGCGCGAGATCGCGCTCGCGCTCGACGCCGCCAATCGCAAGCGCCAGGAGGTCGAGCGCGGCATCCTTCGCGATGCCGACGAGCAGGTGCGGGCGCGCGGCTTCGATCGTGAGGGCTGCCGGGCAATCGTGCTCGGTAGCGACCAATGGCATCCGGGGGTGATCGGCATCGTCGCGGCGCGTCTGGTGGATCGCTATTGTCGCCCGACGGTGCTGATCGCACTCGAGAACGGCCTCGGCCAGGGCAGCGGGCGCAGCATCCGCCATTTTCCGCTGCACGAGGCGCTGGCCGAATGCGCCGCGCATCTTGTCAGCCACGGCGGCCACGCGATGGCGGCCGGGCTGAAGCTGCGCAGCAGCGAGCTGGAGCCGTTTGCGCTGGCGTTTCAGGCCCGCGCGGGCGCACGGCTGACCAGCGCCGACATCACGCCGCGGCTGAACCTTGAGGATGTGGTCACGCTCGATGAGTTGACGGAGGAGCTGGTCGAGCCGCTGCTGAGCATGGCCCCGTTTGGCGCGGGCAATGCGCGGCCGCTGTTTGCGACTTCGGATGTGGAACTAGTCGACGCACCACGGGTTGTCGGAAAAAACGCCCAGCATCTCCAAATCACGATTCGCCAGCCGGGTGCGAATGGCCGCGCCAGCTATCGCAAGGCGATCGCGTTTGGGATGGCTGACTGCGCCGCGGAGCTGAATGACTGTCGGCGTCTGCAACTGGCGTTTGAGCCGATCTTTAACGAATGGCAGGGGCGCCGTTCGGTTGAGTTGCGGGTGGTGGATTGGCGGCCGGCGTAGGGTTGTGTGTGCTGCGGGCTGGAGCCGAGGCGGGCGCCTGTCGGTCAGTGTGCGGAGGCCTGCAATCGTTCGACCGACGAGCGGCAAATGTTTTCTTTGAAAAGAGATATATCGATCTCGGAGGCTGCTGAACAGGTCGTCGAACAAGTCGCAGAAAAATGCGTAAGAAAGAGGGGCAAGCCGGAACAGCCAAGGGCGGCGCGAACCGTGCGCGCTTCCGGAAATTTGGGGTGAAATAACTTTCGTATTGACACGCGCGTGCGCGACTGTACACTTCTGCCCCTTATGAATCGCGTGCCGCGATTCGATTGCTCAGCTCTGGCTCAGACCACATGATGAGCCTGATTGCACAGGACTCCGATTGGCGGATGGCGCAACGCCGACCGGATTGATGCAACGTGTCGTGCAGGAAGTGCCGTCGGCGAGAGGTGGCGTAAAGCTTTTTGCGCTTCGCCGCGCTTGACAGACTTCCTAGGAGCTATATTTTTTCCGTAATCGACCCGGTGCGGCGGGTCGGCGCCGGGTGAAGCCAGGCCGCACCTTGGGACGATGAGTGAGTGTCGGGATCGGGGCGCGTAACGGCCCCTCGATCTCGCGAGGCGTATAATGGAAGGCGTCTGGCGCGGCATTTCAGCTTTCGGAGCAACGGCGTTTGTATCTCCGAAGTCGCCCTCAGATGCCGGCCGCAGCAGGGCCATTGGCGCGGGCCGCTGCGACGACGACGGAGAGTTGGCGTAGCGGTGAACCACAGCAGGCTTGAGCGCTAAGCCCGCCGGTTCCCCACAGTGGAAATGGAGAACATCGTGAACACAACCAAAGCGTTGAAGTACGGCTTGGCGCTGCTTGTCGCGGCGTCTGCTGGGCTTGTCGGTTGCCGCAACCACATGCCCCACGCGTTCACCTGGCCGGCGAGTGGTGATACGCTCTATACGCATCCCAAACCGCCGGAGGGTGGGTACTACTCAAATTGGGATCCGTATGCCGTCGAGCTGGAGGTCACTCCGCTGGACGACGTCAACCCGGTGCGCACTCAGCACGTCCTGATCGCGACCGTGCGCGACAAGAAGGGCAAGCCGCTGCCGAATCGCCGCATCGAGTGGCACATCGCCCCGGGTAGCGTCGGCCACATCGTTGAAGTCGACGAGAGCGGCTGGCGCGCGGCCCGCGGTTATATGGTCGATGGCGACTTCGCGGTCAGCCACACCAACAACAACCGCCACACGCTGACCCGCGGCAATGCCGACCCGAGCGACGACATCAAGCTCGAAAAGGGTCAGACCTGGTGCGTGATCACCTCGCCGGTCGAGGGTGATACGCACATTACCGTCTATTGCCCGGGCATCTACGACTGGGACAAGCACAAGGTCTTCGCGGTCAAGCACTGGTATGACGTGAAGTGGAGCGTCCCGCCGCCGGCGACCAACCCGGTCGGCACGCCGCACGAGATGATCACGCAAGTGACCAAGTTCTCGGATGGCGCGGGTCTGGCCGATTACGAAGTGACGTACACCGTTATTGACGGTCCGCCGGCCACCTTCACCCCGGGCGGCGGCAGCACGACCACCGTCAGGACCGACTCGGCCGGCATGGCGAAAGTCACGCTCAATCAGTCGGCCCCAGCCGAAGGCACCAACAACATCCGCATCGACATCCTCCGCCCGGCGAACATCCAGTGCTGCAAGCCGGCGGTCAAGATCGCGGAAGAGATGACCAGCAAGACCTGGATCGGGCCGAAGATCGGCATCGACAAGTCGGCCCCGGCCAGCGCGGTCATCGGCGATACGTTCACCTATAACATCGTCGTCACCAACCCGTCGCAGGTCGCCACGTCCAACACGGTCGTGACCGACACGCTGCCGAACGGCGTTGATTATGTCAGCAGCACGCCGTCGGCTTCGGTCGCCGGCAAGACGCTGACGTGGAGCCTCGGCGCGGTTGCGCCGGGCGGCTCGACGCCGATCGCGGTCCAGGTCAAGGCCACCGCCTGCACGCCGGTTGAGAACTGCGCGGAAGTCCGTGCGGATTACAACCTCAGCGCTCGCGACTGCGCCCCGACCACGATCTCCTGCCCGAAACTGGCGATCGAGAAGCGCTGCACGCCTGAGGTTACGCAGTGCGACGCGATCGAATACGTCATCGTCGTCCGCAATCCGGGCGATGGTCCGGCCAACAACATCAACCTGACCGATCAGTTGCCGGATGGCCTGACGACGACCGAAGGCAAGACCACGGTCGTGTCGAACATCGGCACGCTGGCGGCCGGACAGGCCAAGGAAGTTCGCTACACCGTCAAGGCCTCGCGCACCGGTTCGTTCACGAACCGCGTGACGGCGGTCGGCGACGGCGGCCTCTCGGCTGAGGCGAGCTGCACCACGGTCGTCAAGAAGCCCAATCTGGCCGTGACCAAGCAGGGTCGCGACACGCTCTTCGTCGGTCGCCAGGGTGTCTATGACATCACGGTCACCAACAACGGCGA
Source organism: uncultured Planctomycetales bacterium (assembly GCA_964418235.1). GTDB lineage: Bacteria > Planctomycetota > Phycisphaerae > UBA1845 > Fen-1342 > CAYQLG01. The sequence continues at coordinate 8,361 of CAYQLG010000019.1, read as the reverse complement.
CACCGTCGCCCGCGGCACGCAGCTTGTCGATACGCTCCCGCCGGAGGTCACCTTCGTGTCGGCGGATAGCGGCGGCAGCGGCTCGGGCAATACGGTCACGTGGAGCCTCGGCGATCTGGCCCCGGGTCAGTCGAAGAAGGTCACCTGCACCGTCTCGGCGCAGCGCATCGGCAAGGCCACGAACAACGTCCGTGCGACGGCGTCGTGCACCGAGGCCACCGCGCAGCACGTGATGGAGATCAAGGGCATCCCGGCGATCCTGCTCGAAGTGGTCGACGTTGAAGATCCGGACGAGCTGGGCACGACCGACGTGTACATCATCACGGTCACGAACCAGGGTACGGCGATCGACACGAACATCCGCATCACCGCGGAAGTTCAGCCGGAAGCCGACTTCGTCAGCGCCGAAGGCCCGGTTCCGGGCACGGCCGCCGGCAAGGTCGTCACCTTCCAGCCGCTGCCGACGCTGGCGCCGAAGGCCCAGGCGGTCTACAAGGTCACCGTCAAGGCCGTGAAGCCGGGCGACACCCGCTTCAAGGTTCAGATGAGCAGCGACAACATCGGCACCAGCAACCCGGTGACCGAGACCGAGTCGACGCGGTTCTACGAGTAATCTCGTAGTCGTAGCGGCTGACCGGGCCGGTTAAGGCCGGCCCGGATATCGCAACTAAACACGAACCGGCGGCGGCGCTGAGCAAGCCTCAGCGCCGCCGCCGGTGTTTTATTTATGCGCTGCTTCCTCTGAGTCGCGAGGTCTTTTTCGCGCTGCTTCTTATTTGTGATGCTTCACTTCTCGATTCAATCGCGGGCTGAGGCGGCGGGAAATTTCACACTTGCGGGAGCTGCGACATGCGTCGCCTGTAGCGTCGGCGGCTCCGTCCCCGACGCGGCGTCGGGAGTAGGGTGGGAATTGGCCGCAGGCGCCATCGGCCGCGTATTCGCCGTCGGCCACGGAGCGATCTGTAGCGTTGGGGCTTCGTACCCAACGCCGGGTCGGATCGGTGCAATGAGCGTCGATAGACAGCGTCGGCCACGGAGGGCCGAACGCAAGAGTGAGTGATAAGGTGCGAAGGTGATAACGTGATAAGGGGAGCGGGGCGTGGCGTTAACTGGCGATCGGCGTGGCCGGCCGGCGGCGCCACATCATGTAATCCAGCTCGACCAGCCCCGCATTGAGGCGGCGCAGCATGTTGACCGCCTGTGCCCGGTGATGGATCGAGTGGTTGATGGCTTGTATCAGCATGTCGCTCAGCGACGCCTGAAACAGGCTGCCCTTCGAATCGCGATAGGTGATCTCGCGGGCGAGAGAAGCGTCGGTCAGCGTAGCGACGAAGACGTCACGCTCTTGAGCGCAGGCGGCGAAACGCCGGCCCAATTCGGCGACGCTCAGAGGGTCGCTTTCCGAGGGCCAGGGTGTCTCCGCCCGGCACTGCCAGCGGTTGAGCCAGACATGTTCGCCGTTGTAAATGTGGATCAGTGTCCGGCGAAGCGACCCCGGCCCCATGTCAAACGGCTGATCAAGTTGCGCGTCGGTCAGCTTGCCGGCAGCGGCGAGCAACTGCTGATTGGCCCAGTCGCCATACCGAAAGAATACGTGCGCGGATGCGATGTTCAACATCTCGGAACCTCATCGGCCATACTGTGATTGCCTGGTGCGTGCGCGTCGGGCGTGTAAACGTCTTGAGCCGTCTGTAAACGCCGTCGGCCACGGAGGGCCGACGCTACAGCGCCACCACTCTTCACTCTTCACTCGCTACTCGCTACTCGCTACTCGCTACTCGCTACTCGCTACTCGCCCGTCACCTGTGCAGCAGCTTCTTAGCTTCTTCCGTCACCGCGGGCACGATCTGGAAGAGATCGCCGATGACCGTATAGTCGGCAACCTTGGCGATTGGGGCCTCTTTGTCGGTATTGATCGCGACAATAACTTTGCTGCCGCGCATACCGGCCAGGTGCTGGATCGCACCGCTGATGCCGCAGGCAATATAGAGCTTCGGCGTGACGGTTTTGCCGGTCAGGCCGACCTGCCGGCTGTGGGGTTGATAGCCCGCGTCACATGCGGCCCGCGACGCGCCGACAGCGCCGTCGAGCGCCAGGGCCAGCGGGTAAATCACTTTCTGGAAATTTTCTTCCGACTTCAGCGAGCGCCCGCCCGAGACAACGATCTCAGCCTCGGTGACGTCCTTGACTTCACCGCCGGCCTTGGCGACGTCTTTCGTCACGAGGCGGTCATCGCCGGGCAGCGGCTGATAGGCCAGCGCTTCGCGCGCGGCGGGCTGGCCGCCGGCAGCCGGTGCAAACGTGTTGAGCCGCACGGTGGCGAACGCCGGCCGCTCCTTGGGCAGTGTGACATGGCTGAACGCCTTGCCGTTGTAGAGCGGGCGGCGCACGTCGAGCGCGCCGTCTGCGGCCAGCTCCAGCGCGACCACGTCGGTCGCCAGCGCGCCGTTTGCCCGCATGGCGACGCGCGGCGCAAGGTCTCGCCCCATGAATGTGGCCGGCAGAAGCACGATCCGCGGCTGCACCTTCGCAACCGCCGCCGCCAGCGCGGTGCGATAGCGCAGCGCGGCATAGTGCGTCAGACCCGGATCGGTGATCGTGATCAGCCGGTCCACGCCGCCGGCATCGAGGGCCGCGGCGGCCTGGCTCACGTCGGCCCCGATCAGGACGGCGACGACCTGTCCGCCTGTCTTCGCCGCCAGCGCCCGCGCGGGCGTGATGATCTGCAAGGCGGCGGGGTGGAGCTTGCCACCGCGCTGTTCCGCAAACACGAGGATGTCATGAGTCATGAAAAGTCACCAATAAACATGCGCACAAAATACACAGGGCGATTCGCGCTGGACCGGCCGCCTGCGAGCGCCTCGATTCCGTCTTGCATTGCCGGCGAGGTTCGTGCGGCCGGCGGTTCCCAACTCCGAGCCGACTGGATGTCTGGATCACTCGAAACCAGCCCGAAAGCCTACGGTCGATCCCCAATCAGATCGCCTTCGCCTCTTCACGCAACAGACGCACCAGTTCTTTGGCGACCACGGCCGGCTCGCCTTCGAGCTTCTTGCCCGGCGGCCGCTCCGGCGGCAGTTGAAACCGATCGGTCTTTGATCCGCCGGCCCGCGCCACGACGTCGGCCAGCCCCGGAACCTCGGCGGCCTTCACAACTTTCAGCGGCTTTTTCTTGGCCTTCATCAGGTTGGGCAGCGACGGATAGCGGCACTCGACCAACCCTTTCTCAATCGTGATGACCGCGGGCGTCGCGCCCTCCACCAATTCCTCGGCGCCCTCGACTCGGCGGCTGGCCTTGAACGACTTGCCATCCGCCGACAACTGAAACTGCGTGACCGCGCCGACGTGCGGCAGGTCGAGCGCCTCAGCCAGGGCCGGGCCGATCTGGCCGCTATCGAGGTCAATCTCCTGCTTTCCGGTGATGACCAGTTGAAAGCCGCCGGCCTGCGTCGCGGCGGCCAGGACGTTCGCGGCCTGCAACTCATCGAGCTTCTGGAAGGCGTCGTCGTCGAGATGCAGGGCCTCATCGGCGCCGATCGCCAGGCACGTACGCAGGGCCTCCGCGGCGCCGGCCGGGCCGAGCGTCGCGACCGTGATGTTCTCGACGTCGCTCCGGCTTTCGCGCAGCCGAACGGCCAATTCGATCGCGAACTCATCAAATGGGTTGACGACCATTTTGACGCCGGTGCGATCGATGTCGTGCCCGTCGGGGCGGACCTTGATGATGGTCGTCGAATCGGGCACTTGGCGAATCACAACGAGAATCTTCATAGGGCTAACTGTAGCGTGCAGGGCCGATCCGGCAAGGCGGCCCGCCGGCGCGGCGTGCATGGTGTGCCGCTGCGCTGATGGCATGCTGCGGCGCTGTGGGAAGTAGCGGCGAAGAGGGAATGGTGCGGCGCGCACGCCGCGGCGCCTTCATCAAAGATTTACGCTACAGGCTTCGCATCGCGAGCGTCTTGCGATAGCGTTTCAGCGGCCATGCGCCGGCCGGAGCCGCACCGCGCAGGTGCAAGCGGTTCGCCGTCGCTCGCCAAGACGTTCAGATCGGAGCCAGCATGTCGCCCAGGTTGAGCCTTTTGTTGTGTGCCGTACTCCTGCCCGCGGCGCCGGCCCAGATGGCGGCGCCGCCCGCGCAGGTCAGCCGCGTCGCGTTCGGTTCGTGTGCCAAACAGGACAAGCCGCAGCCCATTTGGGCCGCAATCAGCGAGCAGAAGCCCGACGTTTTCGTCTTCGTCGGCGACAACATCTATGGCGATTCCGACGACGTGGACGTGCTGCGCAAGAAGTACGCGCAGCTCGGTGAGATCGAGGGCTTTGCCAAGTTGCGAGCCGCATGCCCGGTCCTCGCGACCTGGGATGATCACGACTTTGGCCGTAACGACGCCGGCGCCGACTATCCTTCGAAGCTGGCTTCGCAACAGGCCATGCTCGATTTCTTTGGCGAACCGGCGGACTCGCCGCGCCGCAAGCAGGAGGGCGTCTACGCGGCGTATGAATTCGGCCCGGCCGAGCGGCGGGTGCAGCTCATCCTGCTCGACACGCGCTATCACCGCAGCCCGCTCACGAAGGCGGAGAAGAGCGACCTGCCGCCGCCGGGCAGCGGCCGTCCCGGCCCCTACATCGCGAACACCGCCGCCGATGCGACGATCCTGGGAGATCGTCAGTGGCGCTGGCTCGAAGAGCAACTGATGCGCCCGGCGCGCGTCCGGCTGATCGCATCCAGCATTCAGGTCGTCGCCGAAGAGCACGGCTATGAAAAATGGATGAATTTCCCGGCGGAGCGCGGCCGGCTGCTCGCGCTCATTTCCAAGACGCGGGCCGAGGGCGTGATCTTCCTCAGCGGCGATCGGCACAGCGCCGAGCTTTCGCGGCTGACCGCCGAGCGTGGCAGCGACGGTCCAGGGCACTATCCGCTCTATGATCTGACCGCCAGCGCCCTCAATCAGCCGCGCGGCTTTCAGAATGAGTTGAACCGTTGGCGCGTCGGCACGGTCTATTTTCAGCCGAATTTCGGCCTGATCACCATCGACTGGGAGACGCCGATGCCGACGGTGCGGCTGGAGATCCGCGATGAGAAGGGGGCCTGCGTGATCCGCCACGATCTGGCGCTGGCCGAGCTGCGCTTTGATTCTCACGCCGCGGCAAAGCGGGAGTGAGCGGCGCGGGCGCCGGCGGCTCCGTCTGGCTCCGCCCGGCGGATCAGGGATCTGCGGACGATGACCGTAACTTGAACGAACTGCGCATCGCGGGGGCTGTGAGGCCGGATTGTGTTACTCGTACGACCAGATTTGAGATAAGGTGAGAAACTTGGGGCCTGCGCATGAACTGAATCTGCCATGTATGCGCTTCCAGTCAGCGAGTCCAACTGGGTAAGACAGCTCCAGGCGAGGTTGCTGTAATAATTCTTTCAGCCAAACGCCGCCGATCCGCAAATCGTTCTTCGAAAGTCGGAGTTTTCAAATTCGATCATCAATCTTCGCACGACTGGCGTCGTGCGGAGAGATGACCCAAATGGCAAAGGATGCCAACTGCTTCTTCACGTTTTTCGTCTTTGGGCCGACAATCAATCCGTGCGCCGGTTCATCGGTGAGAGGGTCTCGAACGACCGATTGAAGGCAACTTCGTGCTTGTCCTGCCATGAGGGACGCCAGACCATACCCCTCATATTCACGAACGAGGTCGTTCGGACTGCGACCGCTGGCGGCAACGATCTCTGCCAGGAGAATTGAGGTCGGGCTGCCGTCACGGCTATCGTCGAATGCGGCCGAACTGACGCGGATCCCGCCCCGGTTCTCATCGGGTACGGCCCACATCGGATGAATCCGTCGCCAAAGCACCGCACTGTCGGCGATGGAGAGGTCGTCGGAATACGGATGTTCGGCCATCCCCGGCAACTCCGGAAAAGGTCAAGACTGTCGCCGCGCCATCTCGCGGAGGGCGTCCCGAAGGGGTTTGAAGCCGTTCACCTGCTCAGCAACCCACACGGTGTTATTGCGTTGGTCCTCGAAGCTGGCCGAGATGCGAAAAGGGGACCGGATCTCGATTTCAAGATCGATGCCGCGCGTGTGCCATTCCAGTTGAACGCCGCCAGAACTCGTGGGTACGATCGTAGGCCGAGGCGTCCGATCGTGCATGATGTCAAGCGCGATCTCAATCGCCGTCTTGACGCAGGCTGGATCGACGCTGCGCGCACCATATGAGTCCCAGCCATCCGGCAAAGTCAACAACCGAATAAGTGCCTCAACAGTGCCCTCGACCCATGGGGGTGTTTGCCCTTCGCGGTCGTACTCGAAGACGAACCTGGGGTCATCGAACGGAACAGCCATCTGCCGCACACGCATGGGTGCTCCGGTCAGCGTGCTTCCCTGTTGGGCGACGCCTGGCGCGGAGTGAATGCGTAGCCCTCGCTCACTCAGCATGTCTTGTGATCGTCGCGCGGTTGTGCTCACAGTGTTCGCCTCCAGATATTATGCATCGTAGGCGTCGTGATTGATGCGAACATCCTGACAATCCACTCCCTACCCACGTCGAGGAAGGCAAGTACGCCGGGCAGGTCGTCCGAGAGCGGACGCCCTCGTGCCGTCAGAGTCAACGCCAACAAGGGCATGTCGTCTGCGCTGCGATAGGCCGGTTCAACCGCGAGATGCAATCGGCCGATAGGTTCCCCCTTGTCCTTGGGGATCACGTAGCGAGCTGAGAGTCGGCCATCCTCGAGATTCGGGCGGAAATCATCGGTGTATTGGGGTGTGAACAATGTCAGCACGGAGTTCAATTCGCCGTGTGTCTTCCAGCCTTCGCCCGACATGATGTGGTTGACGTACGTGACTTCGCACTGATTCGGCCTGAGTTCGCCAAGCTGTTGTTGCGCCAGGAACTCACTGAAGCGGAGCAGTTCTCTCTCAAACGTCGCTCGAACATGCTCATATCGCGGATAGGTGTGATGGTCGCCGACTTTGCGCCAATTGTGGATGAAGCGGTCTTGCTGCACCTGTACGAGTTCCGTGCCTTGCTCGTTCAGAAACCAGCAACGCGGTACGGGCGGCGACGAGAGCATCTGAATGCGGGCGACGCCCTTGGATGTTGGCGGAACACCGAATCTCTCAATCTCGCTGTCCAAGGGGGCGTGCTCCGCCGTCACAGGGTACTTATCGCGAAATTCCTGCCATAGCAGCCCAAGTTGCGGCGTGCGTAGGCTTGACAAGCTTTCGAATAGAACCGAGAGAACCACCTCAACAACGGGTGGGTTGTCGAATTCAGGCAGGGGTTTGCTCACTTCAGCCATACGCCACACCGCGCGAAAAGGTTCGTTCCCAATAATGTACTTCACGACGAGTCGACAAACTGAGTTCGGCCATGAACTGCGCTTTGCGCGCAAATTCAGCCGATGAAGGCAGCGCGATCGCGCAGATGACCCTATCCAGCGGTCTAAGGATACCGAGCCAGGTGGATGGCGGCCAGACGTGCGTCCTGGCGCGAGCGCGATAGTCGATCATCGCCGGAGTCGAGCGCGGCGCTGCGAGACTGTCGGTAAGATGGGCTAGGATCAATAATGAGATGGATAATATCGACAAGCCCTTCGGCTTGAGTGCAACAAGATGTCTTCGTACTTATTACGCCCTGTCCTTCCTGACGACGTGCCGCACGTCATCGCGCTGATCGCCGAGATTTTTCGTGAATATGACTGCGTACTCGATGCCGAGCATGAAGACACGCATCTGCTCGCGCCGGGTGATTATTTCCGTGCGCGTGGCGGCGACTTCTGGGTGGTGCCCGGCACGGGCGCATCGCAGAGCGCCGGAACGATCGCCGGTTCCGCATGCGGTCCAGAGGCCGGCCACGTAGCGGCTGCAGCCGGACGGCGTGGTGCTGCCGATGAACCGAACGCAGCCGCAGCCGCGCGGGGTGACGCCCCAACGGACCTAAGCACCGCCGCACGGGTGCTCGCGACCGTCGCGTGGCTGCCCCATGGCGATACGGCGGAGTTGAAGTGCCTCTATGTGCAGCGCGCCCAGCGCGGCCGCGGTTGGGGTCTGCGGCTGATGGAGCATTACTTCGCCGTTGCCCGCGCCCACGGCTGCACGCGGCTGCGGCTCTGGTCCGACACGCGCTTCATCGCCGCCCATGGGCTGTATCGTCGGCTGGGGTTTGTCGAATTTGGCGAGCGCGATCTGAACGACTCCAACCACTCGCGCGAGTTCGGCTTTGAGCGCGACCTGCCCCTTGCGCCGGCCCATCCAACCGAACCGCGCCCGTAAACCGAACCGCACGACCGAACCGAACCGAACCGTGCCCGTGCGGAAGCGCTTCGAATCGCGCCGCGCGCACCGCGCACCGCGCGCGCCGCGCGCACCGCGCACC
>CAYQLG010000018.1:0-50425 GCA_964418235.1 uncultured Planctomycetales bacterium | reverse complement strand
CGGCCGCCGCCGCGCGGTGCGGCTAGCCGTTTTTTTTTTGTGAAAGTGCGGCCCTGACGCGAATAAACCCTCGCGCGGCCTCAGATCGAGGCGCGCGGCCGCCCGACTCGACGGCCCGGAAAGCCTCGGCGATGTGTGCCGGGCCGCGCCCGCCGAGCGGGCCGGGGGCGGCCTCGCCCCCTATCAGCAGCGGCGCGACGTAGACGTGATACTCATCGGCCAAGCCGGCGGCATGAAAGGCGCCCAGCACATGCGCGCCGCCCTCCACCACCAGATTCGTGAGCGATCGCGCCCCCAGCGCGTCGAGCACTGCCGGTAACGACACGCCCCCGGCAACGGCCCGGACGCGCACGACCTCGCAGCCGCGCCGCTCCAGCGCCCGCTGTCGTGCGGCGGTCGCCGCCGGGCCGCAGAAAATGAGCACCGGCGTCGCGCGGGCGGTTTGCACAAGCTGGCTCGTCACCGGTATGCGCAGCCGTGAATCCAACACCACCCGCACGGCCAGGCGCAGGCACGGCCCATCGCGACAGGTTAGCAGCGGGTCATCGGTCAATACGGTTTGCACGCCGACCAGTACTGCATCGACGCGGCCGCGCACGGCGTGGGCGTGGGCGCGCTGGGGCGGGTCGCTGATCCAGCGACTATCGCCGGTGCGCGTGGCGATCTTTCCGTCGAGGCTCTGAGCCCATTTCAAAATGACCCACGGGCGGCCGGTCTGCATCAGCTTGGCGAAGGGCGCGATCAGGTCGCGTCCGACGTCGGCGCATAATCCCTCTTCGACGCGAATTCCCGCGGCACGCAGCCGATCGATGCCCCGGCCGGCGACGCGCGGATTCGGATCGCGCACCGCCGTCACGACTCGACTGATGCCCGCCGCGATCAGCGCCTCCGTGCAGGGCGGCGTCTTGCCGACATAGCAGCAAGGCTCGAGCGTGACGTAGGCGGTCGCACCGCGCGCACGGCGCGGCGGCGCGGCGCGGAGCGCCTCGACCTCCGCATGCGGACCGCCGAAGCGCGGATGAAATCCGGCGGCCAATTCGCGCCCACCCGCAGCCAGCACGCAGCCGACCATCGGGTTTGGCTCAACCTGTCCCTGGCCGCGCCGTGCCAGCGCCAGCGCTCGCAGCATGAACGCTTCGTCGGCGGCGGAAAATAGGGCTTTCTGAGGCATTGGCTCGGCCATGTCGCTCGTGCTTCGTCACACTTGAATTTGCGGGTTTGAACCAAGGGTAGCATGGGCCTCCGGCCCGTGCGTCCCACAACAAAAAAAGGCACTGATTTCACGCCGTGACGTCGGAGCTCATTTCCGCTTCATCCGAAAATTCAAGTTTGACGAAGCACTCGTGGTTTGTCACACACTCTATTTTTCGGCTTCGAATCGAGGGCAGCATGGACCTTAGGCCCGCGCGTCCAACAACCCACCGCGGCACAGATTCATGGCTTGGCGCCAGGATACCTTTCCGCGCGACCGTAAAACCAAAGGTTGACGAAGCACGTGCGCTTCATCACGGCTGAATCTGCGGGTGGCGTGGGGCAGCCATCCTGCCTGTCTGAGCAGGCTGGATGCCTGCTCAGCCTGAAAATCAAATTTCACACAACACGCACCCTTACGGCAACTGCAACAGCTTCTCCTTGGGCTTGGATTTGTACTCGTTGTTCAGCTTCTCGAGGACCGCCGCCGAGATGTCGGCGCTCGTCTTGGCATAGACCAGCTTGCGCGACTGAATCTGGTTCTTGATGGCGTCGGGATCGGCATTGGGCGGCACGACAAACTCGTCGCGATAGAAGACCAGGTCATAACCCTGCTGATTCGCGACCTCTTCGGTCGCCTTGATGATCTCGCGATAGATGCGGATCGACCAGACCGTGATCTCACGCTGCAGGCCGGCCTGCTTGAGATCGGCCCAGTTCTTGTACTCCACCTGCTGCTGGAGCAGCTCGGAGACGCGCTTGGGCAGGGTCGGGTCGTTGGGATCGAGCGCGTCGACCTGCGTCTGGAGCGCGTCGATTTTCTGTCGGCGGGTCTGCTCTTCGGCCTGCAGCTTCTCACGCTCGGTTTTCATTTCCTCGGTGAGGTCGCGCTGTTTCTGATACTCGTTGAACGTCTTGACCACGTCGATGCAGGCGACGCGCGTGCCCTGCGCCGCGGCGCTGCTCACGTCCGCCGCCAGGATCATCATCGCCGCCGCTGCCATTGTCCGTTTCATCCGCGTTGCTCCTATGAAGACCGTATGGGTAAGAACGACCCGGCCATTGTGAGGCGCTGACGGCGAAATTGCCACGGGCAGAATAATCATGGTAATTCAATCTCAGGATTGAGCCACGCTCTCGTCGCATTTCGTAGCCACGGGCACGGCGGGCGCAATTTGCGAGTTCATCACCGCTCGCGTATTTTTTCAGCCATGAGTCGCTCTCCCGCCCTGCCTTCGGAGGCGCTGGCGAAGCGCCCGCCCACTGCGGCGGCTATGCCGGCGACGCCGCTGACCGCGGCCGATTCGCCCACGCTCCGCGCCTATGCCCAGACGCTGACATGGACGTTTCTGGCGATCGCCGTTTGCGCGCTCGGATACGCGATCGAGAAGTACGTCTTCCTGCGCGGCTTTTCGCTGCCGCTGCCGGGGCTGACGCTGGAATGGCGGGCGCTCACGCCGCTCGCGGATGACGCCCCTTATCGCATGTTCAAGAACCCGGCCGAGCTGCCGATGCGGCTCTTCGGCCTGCCCCATTTCATCGTCGGGCTGCTCTTCATGCTCAGCTCGAAGCGGATGCGCGGCGTGCGCAGCTTCGCGTGGCTGATCGGGCTGACGGCGCTGGGCGGGGCGTTCTGCATGCTCTTCGCGCGTTTCGGCGGGACCGACAGCCCCTACATGCTGCTGGTCTTCTACTTCTACTTCCTGATTCACGGTTTCCGCGACGAGGCGTTCTTCTACCGGGCCTATGGCGACATGCCCAAAGATCAACTCGCCACGCACAGTCGCATCGTCGTCGTGTTGCAGGGCGTGCTGCTCGGGCTGCTGATTTCGCTGCTGCTGCCGGCGTACATGCTGTATGGCAGGATGCACCCGGAGCGCCCGGAATATCAGGCGCCCGCACTCGATCAACTCTTCCCGGCCCAGTGGCCCTTTCTGCTGCGCTTCGTCGCGATGCTCGCCCCGATGTTGATCGTGGCGCTGCTGGCGCTCACGTGGATCGCGCGGCAGTTTCCCGATGGGCTGCGCGGATTGTGGCGCGTCCATCGGCCGATCCTGATTGTGTTTTTCGGGTCGACCGCGCTGATCCTGCTCGCCCTGGGCAGCGGGCCGTGGACGTTCAACGCGGTCGTGCTGATGCATTTCGTCGGCTGGTATCTCTTCGGGCGACATAGCCTGGCAAAGCACGCAGCCGCGCCGGCGCCCGCCGCGCCACCGACGATCGCTCCCGCCGGGTCCGTCGGGCACGCGGGGCTCGCCGCCGCCAACGCCGCACGGGCGTCAACGCCGCCCGCGCCGCGCACGGGGCTGTGGCTGTGGATGCGCACGACCCGGCCGGGTTTTACATTTCTGCACCTGGGTCTGGCCGCGATCGTGATCGTGCTGGTCGCGCTCTCGAATTACGCCTTTGGCAAGCAGGATGTTCTCGAGCAGATCGTCGGCTCGAAGGTCTTCTTCTATTGGACGATCATGCACGTCACGCTGAGCTTCTTCCCGCGCTAGCCATCGTGTTTCGAGAGAGGCGGAACGAATCTTTCGCAAGCTCAGTAAGAGTAAGTAAGACAGTCATCAGGATTCACTTGTATCTCCGCTTCCTGACGGTCGCGGCTCTGCTACAGGCGACGGCCAAACCGCCTTACGCCCCACCGACGTGTCGCAGCCGCGCGACATAGCCGCCATCACGCCATGCCGACGGCTGCGGCCCCCAGCGCGGCAGGGTCAGTTGCTCAAATTCGAGTCGCCACGCCGGCTTGACCGCCAGGAGCTGCTGCACGACCTGCTGATTTTCCTCGACCTCGATGCTGCATGTGCTGTAGACGACCCGCCCGCCGGGCTTGGTCAACATCGTCGCCATCTCCAGAAGCTGCTCCTGTTGCTCTGCAAGTCCGGCGACGCTCTTCGCCGAGAGCCGCAACCGCGCCTCCGGCCGCCGGGCGATCACGCCTGAGTTGGAGCAGGGCGCATCGACCAGCACGGCGTCATACTTGCTGACGACGAGGCTGGGAAAACGGATCAATTCAATCGAATCGAGGCCCAGGCGCTCCGCGCTTTGACCGACCTTTTTCAGCCGAATCGGATCGATGTCGGTCGCCTGCAAATTGCCGACGTTGCGCATCGCCAGCGCCAGGCCGATCGTCTTGCCGCCCGGCGCGGCGCACAGATCAAGGATGTCCTCTTCCGGCTGGGCCTGCATCGCGGCGACCGCGGCGGCGGCGGTCATATCCTGGACATAGCACAGCCCCTCGCGAAACGCCGGCGACTGCTTCAGTCGGCCGGTTCGCGGCAGGAAGGCCGACGCGACTTCGCCGTCGTCGCCGGCCGCAAACTCGACGTCCGCACCAAACTCAGCCTGCATCCGGCGGACGAAATCATCGGCCTGAATGCGGAGGCGCTGCCGCTGCACCACAGTGACGGGCAGCGCCTGCGACGCCCAGGCGATCTGCCAGGCGGCGGCCTCGCCCAGCCGGTCCACAAGTTGTTTGAAGCGCGCCGGGCGCTCGCCGGTCAGCGGCGCAAATTGCTTCTCTGCGGCGCCGCTGAAGAGCGGGCGCTGAAACGCGCACGCCCGATCCCAGGCGACGCGAATGAGCGCGGGGTCGGGCGCGGTCCATTCGACGCGGCGTTGCGTGATGGCGCGCAACAAGTTACGCAGCACCGCGTTCGCAAAGCCGGCCGCCTTCTCGCCGCCGGCCCCGCGCGCCTCTTCGACCGCTTCGTGCACCGCTGCGAAGGGCGGAATGCGGTCCATCCAGATGATCTGATACGCGGCGGTCAGAAGAATGATGAATACCAGATCATCCGTGCGGTCAGGATCGACGTCGCCGATGACGCGCAACACGCGCACCAGCGTGTAATAGTGCCGCAACGTGCCTTGCGCGATCTCCAGCGCCAGGGCCGCCTCGCGCGCGTCGACCTCGCCGTCCCGCCGGCCCAAACGAATCGACTCTGACACGAAACGCTCATCGCGCAGCGCGAAGCGCACCGCCACGATGGCCTCGCGCCGGGCGGCGAAATCACTCTTCATTGCTTGGGGATCCCGTCGGCCCGGCCGCGGGCGTCGGCGTCGGTCCGCAGCAAAAAGCTCGTCTGCCCGGTTGCCGGCCGACAGCCGCAACCCATGCGTCGTGCGAAATCACAGCCTGCATGTGTGCATCGTAACGCCGAGCGAGCGTCCCTGCCGGGACCATCCCTCATGGCATCCGCAAGCGGGAGCAGCAGGCCATTGGGTTGAAGGAGGAAAGCGGATCGCCCCTCATTTCGGCCACCTCGCTATTTCGTGTGGGTAGCCTGCGCCAGCGCCGGGAGCATGAATTCAACCTTCCGGTGATCAGGCAGATCATCAAACCGGGGCACCCCCGTACCCGAGCGCCGACTCAGAACCCCTACGGCAGGCGCGCCGGCTCGCGCGCGAGCCGGCCGCCCCCCTCGTCGCCGTCGCACATGATCCTCTGCCTGCCGACGGACCGAAAGCGAAAAATCTCAGGGGGTCTGATGGACCAATACCCCAGCATCGACTCACGCGAAACAGCGAGGAGCCAAAATAATCAATCTAACACGATTAGAGTGCGAGCTAAGCTAAATTTTCTCATTTGAGCATCGGCCAGGGCAACCGCATTCTCGCTCACGTTGCGCGCCGTCGTGGGTGGGAACAGGCTTCCAGCCTGTTCCGGTCGGGCAAGATGCCTGCCCCACCCTGGCCACGCCCCCGAGTGACGAGCATCCGCCGCGCCGGGCTACACTCTGAGACATGGAGCATTTGCAATATCGCACCGCCGGCGAATCGCATGGCCGCGCCCTGACGGTCTTTGTCGAAGGGCTGCCGGCGGGCGTCACGATCGATCTCGAAGCGATCAATGCCGAGCTGCGCCGCCGGCAGGGCGGCTATGGCCGCGGCGGGCGCATGAAGATCGAAACCGACACGGTCACAATCCTTTCGGGCGTGCGGCGCGGCGTATCGATCGGCTCGCCGCTGGTCATGCAGATCGACAACCGCGATTTTCGCATCGACGCCGCACCGGAGATTTCGCGCCCGCGGCCGGGCCACGCCGACTTTGCCGGCGCGATGAAGTGGCTGACCACCGATTGTCGCGAGACGCTGGAGCGGGCCAGCGCTCGCGAAACCGCCGCCCGCACCGCCGCCGGGGCGCTGGCCAAGTGCCTGCTGCGCGAATTCGGCGTGATTTGCGTGGGGTTTGTCGCGGCGCTGGGGCGGCCCGCCAAGGCGAGCGGCAGCGATGAGTCGCCCGGAAGCGCCGTCGCGGACGAGAACGTGGGAGCTGAGGGCGCCGTCAATGATCGGTCTGATGTATTCGCCAAGCCGCGCACGGGGGTTTCCGCCGAAGATGGAGCAATCGCCGGCGGCGCGAAATTCATCGTGGCCCATGTTCAGGACGCCGCCACGCCAGACGCGCTCTGTGCGGCGCGCGATGCGAATGAGGTCTATTGTCCCGATCCGGCCGCGGTCGCGCCGATGATCGAAGCGATTCGCACGGCGAAGCGCGCCGGCGACACGCTCGGCGGCATTGTCGAGGTGCGGGCGTTCGGGCTGCCGCCGGGGCTGGGGAGCTGCTTCCGCTGGCAGGACAAGCTTGACGGCCGGCTGATGCAGGCGGTCGGCAGCGTTCAGGCGATCAAGGGCGTTGAGATCGGTCTGGGATTCGAGGCGGCGGCGCGCCCCGGCAGCGCCGTGCATGACGCGATTTTCTACGACGCCGCCCAGCGGAGCGCCGCCCACTTCGGCTTTGTCCGTCGGACGAATCGCGCCGGCGGCCTCGAGGGCGGCATGACCAACGGCCAGACGCTGGTGGTGCGCGCGGCGATGAAGCCGATCAGCACACTGGTACAGGGCATGGACAGCGTCAACCTGCGCACGCTCCAGGCGGAGCGCAGCGACTATGAGCGGAGCGACATCTGCGCCGTACCGGCGTGCAGCGTGGTCGTTGAGAACGTCGTGGCGTTCGAGCTGGCTCGCGTCTGGCTCGAGAAATTCGCGGGCGACACGCTGCGCGAAGTACGGGCGGCGTGGGAATTCTACGCCGCGGCGATCCGCGGGCTGGCGCCGTAATCGCGCCGTTCGCGGATGGCGCTTGCGATTCGCGGCGCGCTCATGCCGAGTAAGCGGCATCAGCATGATCATTGCCCAATCAATCGATCGGGGCGGCCGCACGCCACTGCTGCGCCTGTTCCGGGCAGGACCAGGATTCATACAGCCCGGCCAGCGCAAGGCAGGATTGACGGAGGTCTTCAGGGCTGATCGGCGTCAGCGCAGCGCGGATGCTGTGCGCGGTCAGCAGCGCTGCTTCTGCTTCGCTGAGTTCGCCCAAGGCCAAAAGGCACTCGCCATAGCGCTGGAGATAGAGAGCGCGGTTGGCATGTCGGGCGGGGAGAAACGTGACGGCATTCTCGACGGCCAGCGCGTGATAGGGCCGTGCCTCGAGGTGACGGTGGCGGCTGCTCAGAATCTGCCCCAGGTTGCTGAACATGCTCACGACGGTGGGGTGCTGATCACCGAGCGCCGGACGGGCTTGGGCCAGACCCTCTCGCAACAGCCACTCGGTTGCGTCGGCCCCGTGTAGGTGCGAATAGAACACGGCGAGATTGTTGAGCAGCAAGAGCGTGTTGGGATGGGCCGCGCCATAGAGTCGTTGGCGCACGCTGAGTCCGTGGGCAAAGAGCGTCTCCGCCTCGGGATAGCGGTTTTGCTTGCGATAGGTTTCGGCGAGGCTCAGCAGAATCGGCTGCGTCTGAGGATCCTCCGATCCATGCAATCGGACCGCGGTCTGCGCGGCGCGCAGCAGCAATTCCTCGGATTCAGCCAGCCGGCCGCGCTGACGATAGAGCGTGCCGAGCTGCTGCATGGTGTTGAGCGGCGGAGCGTGGGCGCCGCGCTGCGATTCCTGAAGTGTGAGCGCGCGCCGGAGCGACTCCTCCGCCTCTTCCAGCCGTCCCAGCCGCATATGCACGATGCCGAGGTTGGAGAGTGCGGTCAGTTCGGCCGGACAGCCGGGCGGCTGAGTCTGGCGGACCGCGATGAGAATGTCGCGCAGCAATCGTTCTGCCGGCTCGAAGCGGCCCAGTTCGGTCCAAAGGCGCGCCTGATCGCCGCGTGCGACCAGAGCCAGGCTTTCGGCGCCGGACAGTTGAAAAAGCTCCAGCGCCCGGCCGAGATGCCGCTCAGCCAGATCGTTCACGCCGAGTGAAAAATATGTGTTGCCGAGCGTGTGATGCAGGCGTGCGGCGATCAGCGGTTCTCCATCCAGCCGCGCGCCCAGGCGCAGCGAGGCCAAATCAAGCAGTTCGCGTAAAGAGACATCGCGGCCGCGCTGTTCGGGCCGGGCGGCGGTTAACAGATCGTCGTTGAGAAAAGTGTTGACGAGTTCGGCGATGTGAGCTTGCCGCCGGGCTTCGTCGCGCGCCGCGACGGCTTCGCCGCGCAAGCGCGCCTCCTGCCGATAGAGCAGCACCGCGCCCATCCCGATCGAGATGAGCAGCGCCAAGGCCAGACCAGCCATGACGGCCGGCACACGATGCCGCCGGATCGACTTGCGCAGGACATACCAGGTGCTGTCGCGCTTGGCGATCAGCGGCTCACCTTGGAGAAAGCGTTGTAATTCGCGACGCAGCTCGGAGGCGCTGTCGTAGCGCTCGGCACGGTTCTTGCGCAGGCACTTGAGCACGATCGTGTCGAGATCGTCATTCAGGGCGCGGTTGCGACTGCTGGGGCGCAACGGTTCGACGGTGACAATCGTGTTCAGCGTCTCGCGGAATGTGCCGCTCAGATCATAAGGATGCTGGCCGGTCAGGGCGTGATAGAGCATGACGCCGAGCGAATAGACGTCCGTGCGAATGTCGAGATCGTCAGGACTGCCATCGACCTGTTCGGGGCTGGCCCACGGCAGCGAGCCGACGAATTCGCCGGTGGAGGTGAAGGCCGTCGCGGCGTTGGACGACGTGCCGCCGGTGCGCAGCGCATCGGTCTTGGCCAAGCCGAAGTCGAGCACGTGCGGCACACCGTCGGGGTCAACCCGAATATTACCCGGCTTCAGATCACGATGGAGGATGCCGCGCAGATGAGCCGCGCTGACAGCATCACAGATCGTGATAAAGAGGCGCAGGATGTCCGTCAGTCGCGGGCGCCGGGTGCGCAGATATTCATCGAGGGCCTGTCCCGAAATGTAGCGCATGATGAAGTAATGGCGCGGGCCGCAGGTGCCGCTGTCCAGGATCGTGACGATGTTGGGGTGTTCGAGCTGCGCGAGAATCCGGACCTCGCGCTCGAAACGGGCCTGCTGCGCCGGACTGTCGAGCGCTGCGGCGCGCAAGACCTTGATCGCGACTTCGCGATCGGTGCCGCGCTGGACAGCGCGATAGACCACGCCCTGCCCGCCGCGGCTGATTTCCGGTCCGAGGGCATATCCGGGCAGCGCTGCGGCGAAGGCTTCGCTGGCGTTGTCAGCGCAATGGGCCGCGTCACGCTCGACCGGCCAGGCGCGGCAGGGCTCCGCTTCACGACGGGCGGCGGCGATCCACGCCGCATGCAAGGGGTCGGATACGTGGGGTGATCGGGGATCCACGACCATTGGACTCTGCTCCGCCATGAACAACGCAGCTCGTAATGCCTGCGGCGCTGCGACGACGAGCCGTTGACCAGCGCGCGCCGCCCGATTAGCTGCGACAAATACTCAAATCGTTAACGCCACCGCGCCAGAATCTTGCCCCCATCAGCTCGAATACGCTGCCCGGCTCAGCCGGGGCGGGTCGCGCAGGCCAAGGCGAGACGCTCATGCGCTCGTGCGCGCAGCATGTGTACCGCGCCGGGGCTGCGCCCCAACTGCGCGGCCACATCTTCGATCGAGCGATTCTCCAGGTCGTACAGTCGCACGACTTGCGCATAGCGCTCGGGCAGCTCTCGAACGGCCGCTTCGAGTTGCTCAAGCGCCTCGCGCGTCGCGGCTTCACGGCTTGGCGTGGCACTGGTCGCGCCGAGCAACTGATACAAGCCGGTCAGCGAGTCCTCATAGCTCAAAGCACGAACCTGATTGTGCGGATGTGGGCGTTTCTGTCGCTCCAGCCCGCGAATGGCGTCAAGCAGATTGTGCTCGGCAATCCGCCGCAACCACCTGCGGAAGGATGTGCCGCGCCCCGGCTCAAAGCTGCCGATGCGTAAGAAAGCCTCTAAATACGTCACCTGCATCACATCGGCGGGATCGAGCACCGTTCGCCACGACGGGCTGATCCGTAGGTCGGGTTCGATCGCGGGACCGTGGGACTGGAGCAAGGCGCTGAGGGCATCTGCATCGCCGGCGACAGCCCGCTCCAACAAGGCGCCTTCATCCGCAGCATGGCTTTCCCGGTGGTTCATGTTGCACCATCGTAGTCATTCCACGGTTCGCTCCTCAATCTTTGTCCGTAGAAATTCCGTGTTGGACGCTGGTATCCGTGCCGCACGCGGTCGGCCGAATGCAGCCTGCAGCCGTGGATTGGAATTTCCGCGACGCGCGCGTGAAGCCCCTACCCCACCATCGCATCTAGCTATGTCAGGACGTCGGTGCAGCGAGATCGCTGCCGTCCTAGCCGAAATTCAACCCTCGTTGGCGGCAGCGCAAGGCTCCCGCGCATCCGCCTGAAAGGAATACGCATGAACCGAATGTGGCTTGTGAAAAGGCGCCTCTCCGCGACGCTGACCACGATGTTGATCGCCCAGACCGGCTGTATGCCACAGTCGGATCTGGTTGCAGCCGCCGGCGCTGACGCCGATGAAAACGCAGCGGCGGAGGTCGAATCGGCCGGCGGTGCATCTCCGCCGGCGAGTGAGACCGGGTGGCCGACGATCGAACAGCCGCTGCCCGCCTCGGACGGAAACGACGCTGCCGATGGCAGGCCCGGAACCGCGGGACAGGATGGACGCCCAGGGGCGTCAGGCGCGGATGGCGCGCCGGGCATGCCGGGCCCGGCCGGTCCGCCTGGCCCCGCCGGACCGGCCGGACCGCTCGATCTGTCGATCCCCGCGCCGCCTCAGTCGCTGCGATTGCAGCCCGTAAGCGGCGCGCCCTCGGTCTATCAATTGCACTGGCGCGATGATGCTCCCAACCCGGCGATCATGGCCTATCTCGTATACATCGAGAGTCGACCGATCACGGGCGAGCCGCAGATGTCGCCCGTCGCGGTCGTGCCGGGCGCGGCCCGTTCAGCGGAGATTGCGTTGCTGGAAAACACGGGCAGGCGGTTCATTCGCGTGGCCGCGATGAGCTATACGGGCGTGGCAGGTCAGCCCTCCGCCGAACTCGCGCTCGACACGACGTCGCGGCTGGCGCTGCGGGGCGAAATGAATCAGTCAGGCATGATTGAACTTTGGACGGTGGACGCGCTCGACAAGAACCGCCGTCCGCTGCACGGAGCATTGGAGGCCGATGCCGACGTATATGAGTGGGCCTGGTCGCCGGATGGTCGCCACGTCGCGTTTGTTGCCGACCTCGACGCGAACGAAGTGCGTGAGTTGTACGTCGCTCCGGCCGCGGGGGGCGCGCCGATGAAGGTGAGCGGGATGCTGCAGCCGGCGGGCGACGTCATGACGTTCCGCTGGTCGCCCGACGGCCGCGAACTGGCCTTTGTCGCGGATCACGAGGTGGACGAGCAATTTGAGGTGTTGGTGACGGCCGCGCTCGAGGCATCGCTGCCGCGACGGGTCAGCGGCTCCGTGTTGCCGACGACGCATGTCTTTCAACTCGAATGGTCACCCAATGGAAGCTTCGTCGCCATGGTGGCAATAAAGCGTGACGACAGACGCGTGGAGGCATTCGTCGGCAGCGCCGGCGGCGGCGAACCTTGGCTGGTCAGCGGAGTCTTCAGCGGCCTCGATGAAGTCTGGAACATCGCCTGGTCACCGGACTCCGCCTCGCTCGCACTGCGGGCCACGCGCATCGGCATCAATCACGATGAACTCTTCGTGACGGCGGCGGATGGCACGACGGAGCCGCAACGGCTTAGCGGAGCGCTTGTCGCCGGTGGCAGCGTCTCGCAATTCGAGTGGTCTTCCGACGGCACGCGCATTCTGATGCTGGCGGACAAGTACGTCGACGGGCGAATCGAGGCGTTCATCGTTGACCCCGCAGAGGACAGCGAACCACGCCCCATCAGCGGTCCACTTTCTGGTTTGCAATACGTCAGTGGTGCGGCGTGGTCGCCGGACGGCACGCGCATCATGCTGCGCGGCGACCTCTTGACGCCCGGACAGCGCGAGGTGTTTGTGGTCTCCGCCAGCGGCGGCGTCCGGCCCAGTCGTGTGAGCGGCAGCATGTCGCCCAGTGCCGACGTTGGCCCGTCCTTCTGGTCGCCCGACGGACTCCAGATTCTGTTTCTGGCCGATCGTGATATCGATGAGCTGCGCGAACTCTACGTTGTCTCGGCCGACGGCGCGACGCCGCCGCGCAAACTCAGCGGCATACGACGGACGGGCGGAAACGTGCTGACGGCGCGCTGGTCGCCTGACGGAACCCGGATCGCGTTCTCGGCGCTGCGGTCCAGCGCGCCTGGCGCCAACGAGGCGGACGTCTATGTCAACGCTGCGTTTGGTCTCGCCGAGCCGGAGAAGATCAGCGGCGAACTGAGTGGCGCGCTCTCGACTCGGGACTTTGAATGGTCTCGCGTTGGCACGCCGTAACGAGGGCTGAAGCCGAAACCGGCCTGCGGAGATTGAGCCGCCCGCAAGCAGCGTCCGGCCACCTCGACTGATGCTTTGAAGAAACCCGCCCCGCTTGGCCGGCCGAGCCAGGTACGGGTGGGTTTTCTGCGTGTGTGCGAGACATGCGGTGAGTTCTGCGGCGCTGCACTGACAGGGTCGGCGGCGGTGCGCGTGGGAGCGTGGCTTTGCGTTACGATGGGCTGCGACGATGCGCGTATTCCTCTCGGTCGCCGAAGATTCCGCTGATCTGCATGCCGCGGCACTGGTGCGCGCGGCGCGGGCGCGCGGATATGCGTGGAAGTTCTTTGGCTTAACCGGGCCGCGGCTGCGGGCCTTGGGGGTGGACAGCGTCTTTGACCTGACGGCGCATGCGGCGATGCTGACGGGCATCTTTGCGGTGATCGGACACGCCCTGGCCGCGGTCCGCGCGGCCGAGGCGGCCTGGAGCGCGGCGCCGCCGGACGTGGTCGTGTTGCTCGATTCGCCGGAGCTGAATCTGCGGCTGGCGGCGCGGGCCAAGGCGCGCGGGTTGCCTGTGCTCTATTACATCGCGCCACAGACGTGGGCCTCGCGAGCGGGGCGCAATGCGCGCATTCGGCGGGTTGTCGATCGGCTCGCATGCATCCTGCCATTTGAGGAAGATTACTTTCGACGGCAGAACATCCATGCCGAGTATGTCGGGCATCCGTTGATCGAATCGCTGGCGCTGCCGACGAGCCGTGCGGTACCCATTGCGCCGTCGGATCAAGTTGCGGCGCCGCTCGCTCTTTCGGGCAATGGTCAGGCGGCGCCGACGCCTTCAGCAGAGCGCGCGGGAAGTCGCTATACCCTGGCGCTGTTGCCCGGCTCGCGCCGTCATGTGATCGACGCCATGCTGCCGCGGCAAATGGCCGTGGCGCGCAGTCTGCATGCGTCAGGAGTGCCGCTGCACCTGCGCATCTCGTGTGCAGGGCCGGCGCGACGTGCGCAGATCGAAGAACAGTCGCGCGCGGCCCGGCTGCGCGTGCCGATCGAAATCTTTGAAAACGACAACGCCCAGCTGCTGGGCGGCGCCGATCTAACGCTGGTCGCTTCGGGCACAGCGACGTTGGAGGTGGCGTGGTATGGCAGTCCGATGATCGTGATGTATGACGCCGGTCCGCTGCTGGCGGCAGTGCATCGCTGCTTCGGGCGGCACGTCGTGAAGACGCCGCACCTATCGCTGGTGAACATTCTTGCGGGGCGGCGCGTGGCGCCTGAATTCATGCCATTCGTGCCGGACATCGAGCCGATTGCGGAGGTGGCGCGGCAATTGTTGCGAGACGAGGACTGGCGCTCCCGGATGCGTCGTGACTTGGCACAAACACTCGCGACACTCACGCCGCGCTGTGCAAGCGCACGCGTTTGCGAGATCATCGCCGAGTTGGGGCGCGAAGCACATCGCCGCTAGATCGTTTTTATTTGGCCTATCGCCTGTAGCAGAGATCACGGAAAATCTAACCATTCCCTGACGGTCGCGGCTCTGCAAAAACGACAGGCTGGAAGCCTGTTCCACCCGGGCTGAAGCCGGTTCTACCGTCGTTAAGTGCCTCTCCCCTATGACTTGCTCCAACCAGCGAGTCCACGCCGTTAATAGGGGGAAAGCAAGCTCACGCATCGTGACGAATCATGGCAAATAAAAGATGCCTGTTGGCCGCAGCCCATTCGCGAATTCGAACCAGCATGATTTTTTCTTGACGATCGCGCGCTTACGTGGTTGAATGAATGTACGGTCGCTGGTGTCCGCCGCTCGGTGCGTCGGAAGAATAGGGAATCCGGTGTCAATCCGGAACGGCCCCGCCGCTGTGATCGGGAACGAAAGCCGAATCATCGTCATTGGCTTGGCGTGACAGTGCGGCGCTCTGCGGAGCGCGGCCGCACGCGGGCTGAGAAGACGCGGCCAGTAGGCGGCAGTATGCCGGCCCCAGCGCCTGGCGCTGCCAAGCCCGAAAGTCAGAAGACCTGCCAGCAAGACCCTTCAGACGGTTGCCTTCTCGGGTAGAGGCGATCGGACATGCCCTTTGCCACGCATCCTGTATGACTTAGGTGGTTTGTTCGGTCTCGGCGCGTCCGCGCCCAGGCCGCGACATTGCATGTTTGACGCTGATCGGGTTCCCCTGCTCGCGAAGGCCCAGCGCGCCGCCGAAGCTGTATGGACGGCGCGGAGGGAATTGGGTTATGCGAAGTGCAACAAAACATGTTCTAAGGCTGTCGCCGACGGATCGCTCTTTTGGAGCGGGTTGCGGCCGGCACACGCCGCGCGGTGTCGCGTGCGTCGCTGCGGCGATGTTGAGCGGCGTGGCGCTGCTCGCGGCCGACCCGTGGGCCGATCGCGTCGTGTCGTTCAACCGCGGGGCCGCGCCGACGCCGGGCTATGACAATCCGGTGACGGCGCTGGGCGCGCCGGAGCGCGTCACCGGCGAGGGCTTCGGCTTTACCGGCGTGGTCTCTGTGTTCAACCCGGCATTTGGAACGGACGAACTGGTCAGCATCGGCGAGGGCGGCTGGCTGACGGTCGAATTCAACGAGCCGATTCTCGACGATCCCGCGAACAAGTTCGGCATCGACTTCATCGTCTTTGGCAATGGCGGCTTCGTCGATGGCGCGTTCCCGAGCGGGCGCACGACGATTCCGCCGACAACATTCGGTCTCGACGCCGGCATGCGTATCTCCGTCAGCGCCGACGGCGCCACGTTTATTTCACTGGGCGAGTTCACCGAGGGCTTTCTGCCGGCCCAGGGCTACCGCGATCGCGGGCCGTTTGCCGACATGCCGGGACTTGATCCGACCGATTTCACCGTGCCGACCAATCCGTTCTTTACCTTGGACGAATTCTCCGGCGTCACGCTCAACGACATCCTCGCGCTCTACGACGGCTCGGGCGGCGGCACACCGATCGATATCGCGTCCTCCGGTCTGGCGAGCATTCGCTTTGTTCGCGTCGAACTGCTGGATGACGCGGACCCGACGACCAATCGGAATGTTGAAATTGAAGCGTTCGCGACAACGCCGGAACCCGGCGGCGCGCTGGTGTTCATGTTGCTGATTGCGGGTCTGCGCGGCATGCGCCGGGCATAGTTGGATGTGAGTTCGCTGCGTCACTCTGGCGGCCAGAGTTTTTTGCCGCGCGACGATCAAGCGCGTCAAAACTGGCCGCCTGTGCGGCTCGGCGGATTATGCGGCTATGCCGCGATCGGAGAGGCATTCGATGAAGTCATGGATTGAATTTGTAGACACAAGGCCCACCGCGCCGCGCGCGCGCGTGCTGGCGATGTCGGCGGCGGTCGGAGCGGCCCTGATAGCCAGCGCCGCCCGGGCACAGTGCACGCATTACGCCGGCGACGCGGCGCGCCGCGCACAGGCCGCATTCGCGCCGGCCGCTTTCGCGACGCCGTGGCAAACCCCGCCGTTAACCGACGATGTGGATATCGAGCCATTCGCGACGCCGCTCTACCTGGCGGGTCGGCTGTGGCACTGGACGCACGTCTTCGAGGGCAGCCTGTTGGTTGCTGCACAACTCACGCCCGTCGCGATCAGCCGCACGGCGCCGGCCGACGCGGTGCTCTTCCCGCCGGCGTTTGTCGATAGCTGGTCCAGCCCGGCGATCGACGCGCAGCGCGGCATGATCTACGCCGCGGCAGGCGACGAGCTGGCCGGCATCGACCCGGATCAGCCCGCGCGCAACTGGCGACTGCGATTGTCGAATCCGGTCGTTAACGCATCGCCCGCGATTTCCAGCGGGCTGGCGTTCGATCGCGTCTTCATCACCGATTTTTCGCCCGGCGGGGCGGGGGCGCTCTACGCCGTGAATCTCGACGCGTACGATGCAATTCGGAATCCTTACACTCCCGGCGAGTTGGTGTGGAGCGCCACATTGGGCGGCACGAGCGGCAACACGCCGGCTTTCGCTGACGGCGCCGTTTATTGCGCCGATATCGACGGGCGCGTGCATGCTTTCGACGCTGCAACGGGTGCGCCGCGGTGGAGTCGGCCCGTCGCCGGCGGCCCAAGCGGGGGCTTCTTCGGCGGGATCACTGTCTCCGGCGACGCGCTCTACGCCGCGACTTACTATTTCTACGACGGTCAGGATAACAGCCGGCTCTGCAAGCTGCGTTGCTCCACCGGCGAGGTGATCTGGAGCATCGCCTGTGAACGCACCAGCAGCACGCCAGTCGTCACGGACAATGGACACATCTACCTTTCAGGCGGAATCGACGGCTTCGGCTCGGCGGTCAAGGTGCAGGCCTTTGCCGATCGCGGAACACACGCTGAGCAGTTGTGGGATACGCATCGAGACACCGCCGGCGGGCTGCGCCTCGGCGGCTGGCAGCATCAGCCGTTGTTCGTGCCGGCGGCTTTCGAGGAAGATCACGGGATGTCCACCGGGAGGTTGATCGTCGGCGCGCCGGATTTGAGTGCGGTCTATCCGCGGTATATCCGCCTGGTCGCGCTCAATTTGGAGCGCAACCCGTCGCAGCCGGGTTTTGTTCAGGCAGAGCATCTGGGCCACGGCGGCAGCCCGGCCCTGGTCGGCGGACGGCTTGTGACCGCCGGCGCGGATCGGTTCGCGCTCTTCGAGGCGACGCGGCCGGGCGATACGAACTGTGATGGCGCGATCAACTTTGCCGACATCGAGAGCTTTGTGCTGGCGCTGGTGTCGGAAGATGCCTATTACGCGGCCCAGCCGCTTTGCGCACATGACTGGGCCGATACTGATCGCAACGGCGTGGTGGATTTTGGAGATATCGATCCCTTTGTGCAGGCGCTGATCGATGGCTAGATCAATCCAAGATCGACGGCAGTCCCGTCTGCGTCGCGACCGCTTTCAGCAGCGCTGCGACCGCTTTCAGCAGCGCTGCGACCGTGAGGGAGCGGAACATGCCGGGCAGCATTTGATCAGACCGATGGCGCCACTAACAAGCGCAATCCATCGTCATATCGGTTCGATTCCCGGCGTTGACCCTTATTCTGACGCCACCCGCATCGAATCGCTCCCTGACGGTCGCGGTTCGGTTCGAGCACACGCTCAGCCGCGCGCGGCATTCACATTGATCGAGCTGCTGGTCTGCGTCGCCGTGATCGCCGTGCTCATCTCGCTGCTCTTGCCGAGCCTTGGCGCCGCGCGCGAACAGGCCCGCCGGATCAAATGCGCCAGTCAACTGCGCCAACTCGGCGTCGCGCTGCATATGTACGCCGGCGATCATCGCGGCCGCGCCATGCCGCTGGCTTATACGGATGCGGCCCTCATCGCGGGCGGTCCGGCGATCTATTGGTGGGGCACGTCCGATGTCGCCGGCGTCTGGCCGCATCGCGGCTTTGTCTGGTCCTATCTGCGCACGCCGCCGCGCGTCGGCAGCGTCTTTGAATGCCCCAATCAACCCTGGGGCAGCTATCAGCCGCAAGGGGCCGCTCGCGCCGTCACCAGTACGTACGGCTACAACGGCTATTACCTCTCGCCGCCGCACACGCCCGGCTGGTCGCTCAGCATCGGTCAGCGGCCGTGGCAGGTTCTTGACACCGTGCCGTGGCCGCAGCGGGTCTTTGCGTTTGCCGATACGGCGCTGGCGCCGTCGGCGGCCGGACCATTGCAGAACAACGCGCTGCTCGATCCGCCGTTTCTGTTTTCACGCGGGCGCTGGACGCGGAACAGCGCGCCGACGACGATCTTCCGCCATGCCGAGCGGACCAACGCGGCCGCCGTGGACGGCCACGTTGCGGCCCACCGCAGCCAGTCGGCGTATGTCACGCCGCGCTGGCGCATCGGCTCAGTCGGCGGCTCGAACGATCCGCACTACATCCCGGATTGGCGCGCGTGGTAAAAAAACGCGGACGCCAGCTTCATCGAATGACAGCCAGGCGAGAGTGTTAAAGTGAAAACGTGATAATGGGGAATGAGCACCCGATGCTGCGCTAGTTCGAGCGGCCATCAACCCCTTGCGCTTGAACCTTAACACCTTATCACCCCTCATCGACCACCCTACAATTTCGCCATGGCACGAAAGTCAATTAAGCGAATCGGGATTCTCACCGGCGGGGGCGATTGTCCGGGACTTAACGCGGTCATTCGCGTTGTCACCAAAGCCGCCATGCTCAAGCTCAACCTCGAAGTCTTCGGCATCGAGGATGGCTATCTCGGGCTGATCGAGGGGCGCGTCCGCCGGCTCGAGTGGAAGGACGTCTCCGGCATCATTCAACACGGCGGAACGATCCTTGGCACCAACAACAAATCCGACCCGTTTCGTTATGCCGTCGGCAAAGACGCAGCCGGTGAGCTGATCTTCAAGGATGTCAGCGATCAATGTCTCGCCACGCTGGCCCAACACGGCATCGAGCTGCTGATCTGTATCGGCGGTGACGGCACCATGACCACCGCCGCCAAGCTGATCGAACGTGGAGTGCCCTGTGTCGGCGTGCCCAAGACGATCGACAACGATCTGATGCATACCGACATCACGTTCGGCTTCACGACGGCGGTGCAGACTGCGACGGAGTGCCTCGACAAAATCCACAGCACCGGGGCCAGCCACCACCGCGTCATGTTGGTCGAACTGATGGGGCGAAACGCCGGCTGGCTGACGCTGCACGCCGGCCTTGCCAGCGGGTCCGACATCATCCTGATTCCCGAAATTCCCTACTCACTCGACGTGATCATGGATTTCTGCCTGCGCCGGTCGAAGGTCGGCAAGCGCTTCACACAAATCGCCGTCTCCGAAGGCGCGCACCCCATCGGCGGTCAGCAAACCGTTGCCGCCGTTGTTGCCGATAGTCCGGAAACGATTCGCTTGGGCGGCATCAGCCGCCAAATCTGCCGCGACATTACGAATGGCTGCGGCCTGGAGACGCGCGACACGATCCTCGGACACGTGCAGCGCGGCGGAACTCCCGTCGCGTATGACCGCGTGCTCGCGACGGCCTTTGGGCACAAGGCCATTCAGCTGGTCGCAACCGGCGAGTGGAACAACCTGGTCGTCATGAAGGGCAGCGAGACGAGCTTTGTTCCGATCAGCAGCGTCGCCGGCCAGCAGCGGCAGGTCAGCCAGGATGATCCGCTGCTCGGCATGGCCCGCGCCGTCGGCACTTGCCTGGGCGACGTCTGAGCGCCGCCCGAGCGAACCGAATCGTATTCAGACCGCGGCCCCAATCCGAACCGCGCCCGTGAGGGAGCGATTCAGCGTCTGTTACAGCCTGAACAATCAGCAGAGCGACGGGGCCAGAGAGCGACGTAGCGACACATCAACTCTTCAGACGCGCTCTGCGCGGAAGTGCTCCCATCCGCGTGGCGCCAGCGGGCTACGTGCGCCATCAGGCTCCCGCAAGAACAGCCCGCGCGCGGTGATGCAGCGCCCGATCGGCAGCAGCCCCAGCGCCACTGCGGCGGCCGTCGGCGTGTTTTCCGGCAGCGCCACCAGCAACTCAAAATCCTCTCCATCCGAGAGCGCATGCTCCAGCGGCGGCCGGCCGTCGCGCGCGGCCAGGCGCTGCGCATCGGGGTGAATCACGCGCTCCAGCAGCGCCCGATCCAACTCGATCCCGACCTCGGACGCCTCGCCGAGCCGATCGGCATCGAGCGTCAAGCCATCGCTGATGTCGATGAGTGCGCTTGGCCGCAACTCGGCCGCCACGCGCAGCGCCTCATGCACGCGCGGCGTGAACGTCAGATGCCGACCGAGAATCGACCCGCCCACCGGTCCCGTCAGCCAGAGCGTGTGGCCGGCATGCGCGCCGTCGCGCCCGATCGGCAGACAGTCGCGCTCCGCCCGGGCCGCCACGGTGATGCTGATGACCGTCGGGTGATCCCAACTGTTGGTGTCGCCGCCCGTAAGCGGACAATCGAATTCGGCGGCGAGCCGGCGCACGCCGGCGTGGATCGCGAGGGCGTCGTCCAGGCTGAGACGGTTATTCAGGGCAACCGCGACGAGCGCAGCGCACGGCCGCACGGCCATCGCGGCGCAATCGCTTAGATTCACGGCGAGCGCTTTGCGCCCGATCGGCTCCCAGCCGTGTTCTTCCGAGCGAAAGTCGACGCCGTCCATGAGCATATCGACCGACCAGAGCAGGCCTGGATCGCGCGTGTCGATCCACGCCATGTCGTCGCCAAGCCGCGCCTCCGGCGGCGAATCAGCTGCGATTCGCCGAATCAGCTCTCGTTCACTTTTCATGAAGAGAAACTGTAGGCGAATGGTGCGCGGGCGTCGAAGCGACCGCCATGTGGGGAAGAGCATGCTGAATTGCGAATTGCGAAGAGCGAAAAACGAAGTAGTTCGGTCAGACTCTGCGAACAACCATGCGCCGACGGGCGTGGCCGCAGCGGCGTGCCCAAGGACTCCTCCGCCGCCATGATCTTCCCACGTTCCCACGTTCCCACGTTCCCACTTTTTCACCATCGCGCGCGTCGGCCCTCCGTGGCCGACGGCGCCTTCCGATGGCAGCCGGCTTACTTCCGACCCGGCGTTGGATACGCAAGCCCCAACGCTACAGCGCGGGAACCCGCGCTTGAACCGACGTCGGTCGGTTGTGCCGCAACCATCCGCCGGCAGCCGCGCCCAGCGCGCCGATCAGCGGCAGCGTCCAGCGATACCAAGCCGGTTGTGTCGTATCAGCGCTGCTCAAGGCATAGGCGACGCCGGCTGACAATATCAACAGCGCCAACAACAACGCGTGCCGACGACGCGCCCGGTTCGCCACCGTCGCGGCGATCAACCCGCCGACCGCCGCCGCGATAAAACCGCTTGCGAGATTGGCAATCAAATAGCCCAGCGGCAGCTGAGGCGGCGGCTGTGCCGTAAATGACAAGCCCGCCGCGCTGACCAGCGCGAAAACCGCCGCGATCGTGATGACGCTCATCACGACATAACCGGCGACAATTGCCAGAATGCTACGAAGCATGGAATTCTCCAAGATGGGGGTAAAGTTTGATCAAACCGCCGCGATGAGGGCCGGCGCATCGGTCATTCAGAGGCATGAAACTGCCGCGACGCACATCCGCGCAGCTCATGGGTGGCCGCTGAAGCCGGCGCAGGGCGAGGCCTCACGCTTGACCGTCGTGGTTCTACTTGACGGCGGCCTGCGTTCAGGTGAAACAACGGATTACTCGACGCACGCGCGCAGCTGCTCGACGGCGGCGCGCTCCTGTTCGTGGATGGATCGGACACGCTCCTGCAGCGCTGCGCAGAGCTGATCGCACGCTTTCTCCGAGAGTGGGAAGCGCTCCGCCGCTGTGCGCTTGAGCGCGGCCAGCGCTTGCCAGGTCTGCTGCAACTCCGGCAGGGCGTCCGGCTCGGCGGCGGCGGCGGTCAACTCGTGCCGTCGCACATACAACTCGCGCGCCTGGGAAAACAGCGGTACGTCCGCCGGCAAAGCCGCCTCGGCGAGGGCGCACCATTGCGCGCCGAGCCGGTCATACTCGGCGGCAACCGCATGCAGGGCCGGCAGACTGGCGACCTCCGCCGCCTCATGCAGGGCCGTCGCGAAGAGCGGCCGGCACAGTCCGCCGCCCGTACCGTAATACTCGATGAACTCATGGATCGAGCAGAGCCCGGTCCACAGCCGCGCGCCGGGAGCAAAAACGCGCGGCCAGGCATCGGCGGACGTTGCGCCGTGCAGACGCTCGGCCCAATCGCGCAGGCCGTCGAGCGAAAACATCTTCGGGGCGCTCTTCGAAGGTTTGGCCGTCAGCGCCTGGGCGCCCGCGCGCAACCCGGCGCGCACCGCGCCGGCGAGGTCGAGTGCGCCTGTGACCGGTGAAACCGAGAGCACACGCTGCTTGAACTTCTTGATCCGTGCCCGCGCGGCGGCCAGGTCTTCGAAAGGCAGTGAGATCGGGCTATCGGTCAGATCACCGATCCGCGCCGTCTGGGCCGCTTCATCCAGGTCATAGACCGTAATGACGTGATAACCCCCGCCGCTGAACTCCGACGGCATGGCGCGATGCGGCAAATGCGCCATGTCGAGCCAGGCAATGCACGGCGCGCCCGCGGCCAGTGCGGCGCGCAGGTTCTTCTCGGCGGCCTT
The DNA here is from genome assembly GCA_964418235.1 of uncultured Planctomycetales bacterium. Lineage (GTDB taxonomy): Bacteria > Planctomycetota > Phycisphaerae > UBA1845 > Fen-1342 > CAYQLG01. The sequence goes on along the minus strand of CAYQLG010000018.1, from coordinate 27,526 downwards.
GGCCGTGCCGGCCTCCAGCACCGTCGATGAAACGCCCAGACGCGCCAGCGCGGAAGTCAGATAGGCCTGATCATCCTGCCACAGATGGCGACCGGCGAGGAAGAAGCTGGCAAAGTCCTCTTTTTCATAGAAGAACTGCGCGACGCCGATGCCGATGCCTCCGGCGATGGCGAACAGGAGCGGCTCGCTGAGCGAGCTGTGTGTGGCGGGGTGCAGGCCGCCCGCCGCGGTCAGCGCGACGCGCAACGCGGTCGTGGCCGGGATCGAGCCGGGCACGTGAAACCGCGCCGGACCGTCGGCCTTTGGCGACGCCGGATCGCTCGCGCCGGCGCCGCGTGGCCGGACGGTCGCAATCGCTTCCGCGGCGGAAGCGGCAGTGTGTTCGTTCAGGGTCATGCGCCGGGCGGTTGAATATGACTCGCCCGTTTTCTTCATGCGGGCCCGCACAAGGGCCTTGAAATGCTTATGTGCAGTCACTGTCGATCGTTCCTTCCTGCTGAGACGCCAAGACCCTGCGCATCGTCGGCACCCAGCGTGAAGGAGCCAATCAACAAGCGAACAGCAAACTCGAGGACAGGAATCCCCTTTACTCCCGCATTGCCCGGCCGCGCAGGGGCCGGGTCAGGGAGTCGGGCGCGAGTCTTCGCCGCTTGTAGATTATCATCATCACAGCCGCATGACAACTCGATTGGGGGCGACTCTTTTGTGCGGGTCGGCGGCATGCTTGTAGATAGAACCAGGCCTGGGGATCACCGCTGATTCCGGTGAAATTTTCACCGTCAGGAGAGACGAATACAGCCGGGGACGGCCGCTCAGAAGCGTCGTTTCCATGCATTGATTCGGCTCTAGTGGTCTGTCACACTCTATCTTTCGGGTCCGAATCGAGGGTAGCATGGGCCTCCGGCCCGTGCGTCCAACAACAAACAACCGCACTCATTTCAAGCCATGACGCCGAATCTCTTTTCCGCTTCATCCGAAAATTCAAGTTTGACGAAGCACGAGTTGCTGAGTCGGCTTCAGCCGACTGGCCCCTGCAACCGGCTTCAGCCGGACTTGAGCTGCGGTCAGCGTCGGCGGCAGGCTCGGCGCCGCAGTCCGGCTGAAGCCGGTCCGCCGCGACGGTCAACCGCTCGACCGGGATCGATCCGTCTGCGCGGCGAACACGCGCGAGCTGGCTGAGCCCGGTCGAAGTGTGGTTCGCAACTGAACTCAGATCGATCAGTGTGCCCCATGAGCACGCGGAATCCCGACAGGCGGCATGAAAGCAGTGCCCGCGCGCGCATCGCCCACTCTTTCGCGCGGCCTACGTCAACGGACTTACCCACACCCACGTGACGCCGACCCTCGGGGCCTCCGGGCCTCTGATCACTGGGCATCTGGGCCACCGCGAGGTACGCCTACTTGACGAAGCCACCGCCACCGGATAGCGTAGAAAATCCGTCACGGTTCTCAGAACGCGACGGTACGCCCGGGTGGCGGAATTGGCAGACGCGCCAGCTTGAGGGGCTGGTGGAGGCAACTTCGTGCAGGTTCGACCCCTGTCCCGGGCACTGCCTGCGTCGCGGGATCGAAAGCCGCACGGCTTGCCGGCGAGCTGCCGCGACGCCGGCGATTGAGAGCTGTTGAAATTTGCGTCTGTAGCTCAACTGGATAGAGCGTCGGCCTACGGAGCCGAAGGTTATAGGTTCGAATCCTATCAGACGCGTCTTCCCCGCCTGGCACGATCGAATGCCGTACTTGTTTGCAAGACAAGCCACCTGTGGCGCGGTCGGGGTATTCGTTGGACCACCTTTGCTTGCATGGCCGCCGTGCGCCGTGTACTCAATCCGTGCTGCGTGCCCGGTCCGCTTTCGCGGCATAGCATGAGGCCCGCAGCAAGGCGCGATCCGCGCGCGGTTCGTTGACGCTGGCGCGCGTCGTTGGTAAAACCGCATGCCCCGACAACGGGCGGCGCGCCCCGTATGAGAGTTGGCTTGCGACAAAACCGTCTCAACATTCTGAAATCATGCATCGCTGCCGCCGCGGCGGCAGTTGGTCGTGCCGTGCGGCGGCGGCCGGAACGTCCGATCTCACTCGCCGATCGCGCCGCAATCTCAACTCACCGGCCCGGTTTGCCTGGATCAGCCAGCCGCGGCCGCGCGATCCGGCTCGTGGCGATCGCGGGTTTGGCGCTGTTGGCCGGCTGCCAGACGCTCAGCCGCGAAGACGCGCGGCAACACCTCGTGAAGGGCCAGACGGCGCTGCAGGCGCGCGAGCTCCAGAACGCCTTGGCCGAGTTCCGGGCGGCGGTCCGGCTCGATCCGAGCTTTTACGATGCCCAGGTCGCGCTCGGCATGGCCCTGAAACAGACCGGCGATTACGAGGCCGCGGCCGATGCTTTGCAGCAAGCCGTCAAGCTCGACCCGACACAGTATCAGCCGGTCTATGAATTGGGCGAGGTCTACCGGCTGATGGAGCGCTGGGCGCAGGCGATCCGGGCCTATGCGATGGCGTGCGACCTCAACCCGAAAAGCTTCGATGCGCACTTCCGTCTGGCGGCGTGTTATGTGCAGACTGAAGAACACGCCAAGGCGATCGACGCCTACAAGAAATCCGTCGAAATCGATCCCAAGAATTCATACGCCTGGAGCAACCTCGGGGCGGCCTATGCGACGCTCGGCGAAGATTACAACGCGATCAACGCCTATAAGCGCTCGATCGAGCGCAACACCAAACAGCCGGCGGTGCTGGTCAACCTGGCGACGGTCTATCTGAATCAGGAGCGCTGGTCGATCGCCCGCTCGACGTTGCAAAAGGCCGTCCAATACGACCCGGATTTGTACGTGGCGCATGAGCGGCTGGGCTATTGTCTGTGGCGCGAGAACAAGCTCGACGAGGCGCTGCGCAGCTATTCGCGCTCGATTCAGCTCGAACCCGAGTATGCCCCGGCCCACGCCGGCTTTGGCGTGGTGCGCATGACGCAATATCTGAACGCGCCCGAGAAGGTCGCCCTGCGCGACGAGGCGCTGGAGTCGTGGCATCGCAGCCTCGAGTTGAACCCTGAGCAGCCCAAGCTGCGCACGCTGCTCGAAAAATACAGCCCCAAGGGCGAGCGGCCGACGATCATGTTCGACGAGCGCAACATCGAAGAGTGAGCAGCCGCCGGCGAAGCGGGAATTGCGACGAGCGAAGAACGATGTGAATCGGCCAGCCCCTTCGAACACCGATGCGCCGACGGGCGCGCCGTAGCGTCGGCCCTTCGTGGCCAGCGGCGTATGCCGGCGGCAACGTGCATTTTCCCGACCCGGCCCGACTCTTTCGCGTGGATTTTGCGGCAGCGGCCCCTTTCGTTCGCACCCGAATCAGGTATAACCGATCGAATCATGCGACCGCAGCCGCACGCCGAATGACCGCAGTTCCGCATCCGCGTCCGCGCCGGCTCGCGCCGCCTGATAGCACGGAGACCTCCGCACCATGACCGACGCCTCCTCCAAGGCGACCCCTCCCCAGCGCCCGCCGGCAGCCGCCGGCGGCACGACCGGGACGTCAGCGATCAGTAAACCACCGGGCGCAGCGGCGCTGCCCCCCCCGGCCGCCGTGTCACCGCCGCACACTCCCGTGCCTGGCGCAGCCTCGACAACTGTCGCGGGCGGCGGCCGAGCTTGGCTGTTCGGCCTGTGGCTGATCGGCGTCGCGATCGGTACGTATTGGCCGGCGGGGAGCGGGGCGCTGGTCGGACGTGATCTGCAGGTGGTCAGCAACAATCCGCACATTCGCGTGCTCGCGCCGCGCGAAATTCCGCTCAGCGCCGCGCCCGGAAGCTGGCTCGTCGCGGCGCCGCTGGCCGGCTACTCGCTCGCGCTCGATTACAGCCGTGCCGCGCGCACGCCGGCGCCGTATCACTACACCCAGCTCATGCTGCATGCGCTCAGTGCGCTGTTGCTCTTTGGCCTCGTGCGGCGGGCGTTGTCGGCGCCGCGCTGGCGTGAGCGCTTTGGGTCGCGCGCCGCGCGCATCGGTTTCGCGGTCGCGCTGTTGTGGCTGGTGCATCCGCTGGCGGCGGAGGGGACCTATCTCGTGAGCGCCCGACCGTTGGTGCTGGCCGGCTTCTTTACGCTCGCGGCGCTCTATTTCTTTCAACGCACCACCGAGGGTGGCGCGGCCTGGTTCTGGGGCTTGCTGACACTGCTGTGCGCCGCCGCCGCGCCGCTGGCCGTTTCGCGGGCTTTTCTTCTGCCGATCCTGCTGATTCTCTATGACCGCGCATTCGCCGCGGGCAGCTTCGGGGCGCTCGTTGCGCGGCGTTGGTTGCTGCATGCGCTCTTGCTGTTGACGTTGCTGATTCCGCTGCAGCAATCGCTCTCCGGAATTCTTGTCAACGACGATGCGCCGCCGCCACCGGCCGGCGCGTTACTGGCTGTCGGCGCGCTCCTGCCCGGGCATCTGGCGCACTTGACGCTGGCGCCCTATCCGCTCGCGGCGGTTTATGACGACTTTTTCGCAAGCCCGTCGCCGGCGCTGCGGTGGGGTTATCTCGCACTGCTGACGGCGCTCGTGATCAGCGCCCTGGTCGGGCTGTGGCGAAACTCGGCTGCCGGCTTTCTCGCCGGCGCGTTCCTGCTGCTCACCCTGCACGCGGCGCTCTTCGGCGGCGCGCATCACGCGCTGGGAGAAAGTGCGCTGAACTATTTGCCGGCGACGGCGGCGATCGCGCTGCTCGTGGCGCTGACGTTGCGGATCTGGCCGCGTCGGCTGTCGGCGCTGCTGCCGATTGTGACACTGTCGGCGGCCGGCGCGCTGGGATATCTCACCTTCCAGCGCGGCAAGGCATTCCAGGAGAATGCCGCATACTGGTCCGACACGCTGGCCAAGCGCCCGCGAAGCGTGGCCGCGCACCTGGGACGGGCCGAGGCTTTCGTCGCGGAGAAGAACTACTCCGAGGCGGTCGCGACACTGCAAAAAGCGGCGGAACTGGCCCCGAGCGAGCCGCGCGTGCATATCCGCCTGGCCGCTGCGCTTGGAAAGAATCGCGACAATTTTGCCGCCACCAAGAGCCTGCGCAGCGCCGAAGAGCAGGCCGGCGACCGGTTCCATTATTTACGCCAGATCGAGCGTGTTTTTCTCGATTTGAAGCTCTATGACGACGCCCTGCGCTTGATGAAGGAGCACCTCAACAAGCGCTGGGACGACCCGCCGGTGCACTTGATGATGGCGGAGCTATGCGACGCGCTAAACAAGCCGAAGGAGGCTATGCAACATCTGGAGGAAGCGGTGAAGAAGGCTCCGCGCTCGGCCATCGCGCTGAGCCGCATGGGGCTGCGGCTGTCGCGCGACAACCTGACGCAGGATGCCGAGCAGCGCATCCGCCAGGCGATCGAGTATGCGCCGGCCTATCCGGAAGCGTATTTTGCGCTGGGTCAAAACGCGCTCCAGGCCAATAAGCCGAGCGAGGCGCTGGCGCCCTTGGCGATGGCCAGCCGCCTTGAACCCGAAAACGCGCTGACGCATTACTACCTTGGTCTGGCGCACCACATGGCTGGTCAATCCCGGCCGGCGGTCGTGAACTATGAGCGCGCCCTGGCCCTTCAAGACGACATGCTGGCGTGTCTCAACAATCTCGCGTGGATTCTCGCGACCGACCCGGAAGAGGCGGTCCGCAATCCGGAGCGCGCGGTCACGCTGGCCCAGAAAATGGTCGAGAGAGGCGGGCACAACATCCCCGGCTATCTCGATACGCTCGCGGCCGCGCACGCCGCCGCCGGCCGCTTTCCTGAAGCGGTGGAAAAAGCCAAGTTCGCGGTGGATCTGCTGACGCGGGCGTATGGCGCAAAGGCTGCGGAGGACATCCAAAGCCGGCTTGACCTCTACCTGAAGAACGAGCCGTATCGCGAGAAGCCTAAAGAGCCTCAATAGTTATAGGGCGTTGCGCGTGGGTATGGCTGATCGTTTGGCGGATTCGCCGGGTGGTTTGACCTCCTGTCGGCGGGCCGATATACTTCTGGTTGAAGTTGTTTGAAAAGGCGGATTTCTCGGCGTGGCCGGTGGCGAATTATCCTGGTCGTCATTATTCATCGTTTGTATTTCTACGATAGCCCCACCCATCCTCGGACGAGTCTTCCGCCGCTTTCGGGCGTAATCAGAGTTTTCCGACGCAGGTCGTATTTGATTGCGCATCAATCACCTTAGGCCAATGCGCCGCCTGTCCGCGCCCATGCGGACGGGCGCCGGTTGCCGGAGCACCGTGTTCCGTGCAAGCCGGAAAGGCGTTTTTTGATTGCAGGCAAGCGGATCATGTGGCTGACGGCGCAGTACCGTCTGGTCGACGTGGCACTCATTGATCCATCGTGTGCAGGATCCGGGCGCTTGCGGTCAGATTGAGGAATCGTGGGTAAGGCACTACCTGGAGGCTGCCAATGAAAAAGATGAAGGCGTTTACGTTGATCGAGCTGCTGGTGGTGGTCGCCATCATCGCGCTGCTCATCTCGATCCTGCTGCCGAGCTTGTCGCGGGCGCGCGAGATCGCCAAGCGCGCCGTTTGCGCGTCTAACCTCCGCGGCATCGGTCAGGGCATCAAGACCTATTCAAACGACAATGAGGACAATCAGCCGCAATCGTGGTACTTCGACGCCGATCCGGGCGCCGCGGCCCCGTTTGTGACGCGCGTCCGGTTCACGGATGTGGCGCAGGGCAGCCTGGGACGGCTCTATACGCAGCCGGTCATTGGTTCGGGTAGCTCGGGCACGGGTCTGAACTGGGACCAGGTGCACCCGACGCGCTCGCTGTTCATCCTGATTTCGAACGGCACGTGCACGGCCAAGCAGTTCCTCTGCCCCAGCTCGGGAGATACAGAGGATGACCTGCGCAATCAACAGACGCCGGGCGCCAGCATCCTGGTCGCGTCGCAGCCGGGCGTGAACCGTTTCGACTTCCGCGGTTACCCGTTCCTGAGCTATGGCTATCAGATTCCGTTCGGCCGGTTTGGCAAGCCCAATGAGCGGCTCGATCCGCGCATGGCGATGTCGGCCGACAAGGGGCCGTTCTTCCAGGCGGCGGCGGAAGTGCCGAATCTGCGCTGGACGCCGGATCGATATCAGACTCCGTATACTGATGGGAGTCCTGCAATTGCTCTGCAGGGCATCACCGGAACGGGCCCGGTTGTGGCTGATCAGATTCTGCGCGCCGACAATGATCGTTGGCGGCCGTTCAACAGCCGCAACCACAATCAGGAAGGTCAGAACATCCTTTTCCAGGATGGTCACGCTGAATTCCTGCGCAAGCCGATCGAAGGCGCGAACAACGAGAATATTTACACGCGTCAAGGTGTGAGTCCTGGCGCCAGTGCGACGGTGGCGGACTTCGACTTCGGTGCGAGCATGCTCGGTGTTCCGCCGCGCAACTTCCAGGGTCCGTTCTCGGATACCGACTCGATCATCGTTCCGTAATTAGGCGATCGAGTAGCTGATCACAATCTCTCGGGCGGCGGCGCTTAGCGATAAGCGCCGCCGCTTATTTGCATTGTCCATGCCCGTGCTGTGCTTTTGGCGGCGCCAGGCCCACTTCCCAAGCGGCCGCCAGCGCAAAGCTGATCTGTGACGGCGGCGCTGACCTCCGTCGTCGAGCGCGGTAGTATCCGTGGCTGCGAAAAGGAGAACACCCACATGAAGCGTATTGAGATGCTCGCCTGGCTCGCCGCCGGCGCGATTGGGGCCGGTTTTGTGCAAGTATCAGTGGCGGATGAGAAACCCACGGCTCAGCCGCCCGCCGCGGCGAAACCCGCAGATGCCAAGCCGACCGATGCCAAGCCGGCGGAGGCCAAGGCTGCGGCGGCGGATGATGACACGGCCTATTGCCCGGTGACCAGCAAGAAGCTGACCGACTTTTCGATCTCGACCAAGTATCGCAATAAGCTGGTCTACTTTGCCGACAAGGAAGCGTTGGAGAAATTCACGCAGGAGGCCGACCCCTATCTTGATGCGGTGAAGGCGCAGTGGAAGGCGCTGCGGCCGCGGCGCGTGCAGGTGCTCTGCCCGGTGACGGGCAAGCCCTGTGATGAGCAGTTTTCCGCGCCGCTGGGGCATGGCTCGGTGCACTTCGCCAGTGCGGAGGCGCTCGAAACATGGAAGAAGGAGAGCAAGAGCTACGAGGCCAAGCTCGACGCGTGCTACACGTTCCAGACCAATTGCCTTGTTTGCGGCCACGAAGTCAGCCCGGACCTGAGCGTCGACATTAAGGGCCGCAAGATTTACACGGCTTGCGGCGGCTGCGTCGAGACGATCAAAGGCAACCCTGAGAAGTATCTGAAAAAGGCCGACGACATGATCGCGGCGAACAAGGCTTCGTGGGAGAAGCACCACCCGCCGGCGGAGAAGGCGAAGTAAGCGCCACATGGGCGGTGCGAGTGCGCCCTGGAGCGTCGGCCCTCCGTGGCCGACGGCGGATCAGCAGCGATACGCCGTCGGGCAGAGACGCCCGACGCTACAGGAAATATGAAAAGTCCTAACGAGCGACGCCGATTCAAGGTCCAGATGAGCAGGCGCGCATGACCTTGGCAGCCGGCCAAACTGGGACCGGTTTCCGATAGGGGTCGCATGCGTTATTTGCCGCAGAACGATGAAATCGGCGCGGCCCAAGCAAGCCCTGACAGCGGCAGGCGCGCCGCCTGGACCGTCTTGGCCGCCGAGCGTTGGCTGCTCATGGGCGCGGTTGTGTTCGTTGGTTTTCGCGCCAACGAGCCGTTGCCTGACGACGAGTGCCGGGTAAGATGCATGATGGGAAGGCCTGAGCGTAGGCCGCAAAGGCTTTGGCGCGGGAGATGGAACTCCCGATGGAGTAACGTGTTCGCACAGACGCCGACGGCGTCTGACAACCAATGGGACGGCAGGGACCGCCGCCCGGCAATCAACCAATTATGCATAAACATCGGCGATCGTCCTTCGTGTTGCTCGCGACCCTGGCGTTATTCCCGCTGACCGGCTGTGTCGTGACGCAGCCGTCGGGCGCGGGAAAGCTTACGCGTGAGGTCGAGCCGACCACCAGCCGCGGCTATTGGCGCTATCTGCCTAAGGGCTATCTGGCCGCCGACGAAGCGGCCCGGCAGAGCCGGCGCTGGCCGATCGTCGTCTCATTTCACGGCATGAAGCCGTTTGACAACGCCCATCCGCAGGCGCTCGAGTGGGAGTTTGAGGCCGATCGCTACGGCTACATCGTGATTGCGCCGGAGCTGCGTGCCCCCGACATGCTGGCCGAGTTTCCGGTGAAGTCGATCAGCACCGCCTTCCGTTCGGATGAAGATGCTTCGGTCGCGATTGTCCGGCACGTGTGTCAGACGACCGGCGCCGACTGTTCCAATGTGCTCGCGACAAGCTGGTCGTCGGGCGGATATCTCGCCCACTACATGTTTAACCGCCACCCGGAGGTCTTTACGGCGATCGCCGTGCGGCAATCGAATTTCTCGGTGCACGTGCTCGATCCGGCGATAACGGTGCGCTCGCGCGACAATCCGATCTTGATTGTGAATACGGAAAATGATTTCGCGGTTTGCAAAGAGGAGTCGGCCGAAGCGATCCAGTGGTATGAGCGCAACGGCTATCGCAAGCTGGCCTGGCTGGAGGTGAAATCGCTCGGGCATGAGCGCACGCCGGATATGGCGGCGGACTTCTTCGCGAAGGTCGTCGGGATCACGCCCGAGTCGCGCCCGACCGTGCTGGTCGAGCGTCAGGCCATCAACGGCAATGCGCGCGGTCTGGCGATCCTGGGCGGTCAGGCCGTGCCGGCGGCGGATACGACATACGCGGCGCGCGGATCAACCCATTTCAAGCCAACCCCGACCGCGCCGACGTCGGCGAATCGAGCAACGCCGCCGCGCGTGGCCGGCGCCAATGCCATTCCGCGGCCGGTCGCGAGCGCGCCGCCGCGCACGAGCTATCCGCCGGCCGCGTCGTCGCTGCCGCCGGTACAGACCAATCGTGTGCCGGCGTCCTCACAGATGCTGGCGTCTTCGGCGCCGCGGCCGGATTATCAGCCGCCGACGACAGGGGGCTATGTGTCGCAAGCCGCGCCTTCGGCGACCACGGTTTTCACGGGGAATGCCTCGCCTGCCGCGCCGCGCCCGACGATGCCGCAGGTCGGCATTCAGGTCACCTCGGCAATCGGCACCGACCCGTTGCTGTTGGGTTTCTCGGCGGAATGCCCGGCGGATTGGTATCGCACGGCCGATTTCATCTGGACGCTGAATGGCAACGCGATCGGCAACGGCTCGTCAGGCCAGCGCACGATCGACATGCCGGGGGAGTATCAGCTCGGTCTTCTGATCGTTACGGATGACGGCGTCGAGCATCGCGCGAATCGGCTGATTCGCGTGATACCACGGGTGGAGCAGACCACCGCCAGCCGCGCGCCCTACACGACGACGTACACGCCGTAGCCCCGGCGCACGCAAAGAGCCTACGCATTGCCTACTGGCTGAACCGGGCATCGCTTCCTTCGAGGATTTTCAGCGTTGCGCTAACGCCTGGAAGCGTGACGACTGTCGCTGAGCAGCGCTACGCCTGTTGCTTTGCAGAGCCACGACCGTGCCTTTGCAGAGCCACGACCGTCAGGGAGTGGTTGGAACTTCCGAGAACCTCCGCTTCCATACGGTCGCGGCTCTGCTCCTTTTTATCCGGGCATCCGCTCATTCCAAACAAAATCCGTGCGGGGGCAGCGTCCGCTATGGACGGCAAGGCAGCTTGAATGGGGCGGGCGGCGAGAGTATCGGCGGTCGCAAAGTCCCCCGCGCAAGGCCCGATGCGCGTGAGTGAAGTGCGGTAGGCATCGCTTCAATTCTCATACGGCACAGCCGCGAAAAAAATCGCGACGCAGAGTGCGGTCGCGGCGGCGCTGATGCGTTTCCGAACATAGAGCCTGGGCTGTCGGCCGTTGCGCGGCGGCAAAGGGCGCGCTCCACTGCGCCCGGCGCAACCGCGGAACGGCGGGCCTGGCTCGCCTGCCCGGACACGCAAAACAAGCGATAACCAACGCTTTTTTACAAAGGAGAATACGGTGCGTTTTCAGGACATCATGAAACAGGCGGCCTTGCTCGCCAGCGGCGGCGCTGCGGCGACGGCGTTCGGTGGATCAATCGGCAACCCGCCCATCGGCGAGCGCGAGGCCCTGGCCCGCGTGGTCACCACGTGGAACTCGCCGACGGGCTGCGGCGGCAGCACGCGCTGCTGGGACAATCAAGTCGGCGCCTGGTACGCCGAGCTGACCAATCCGTTTCCGGCTCCCCTCGGTCACGGCGGCAGCGCGTGGGTTCAGGACGGCTTCTATGTCGATGGCAACATCGTTGATAGCCAGTTCACCGATCAGGGCATCGTGACCTGGGGCCGCGACCACAACAATGACAATCTCGATGACGTCGACGTCGCGATGGTCGGATTGCACGGCGGCAGCGCCTCCAGCAACGGAAGCTGGGTCGGCAGCGTGCGCGTCGATGAAGCCGGCACGGGGAATTGCGGCACCTGGCAGGGGCATATGCTCTTCGGCAACGAAGACCTCGATTTCCTCCACATAGACTCGTGCAACAGCATGGATCAGACCGACTGGCTGACCTGGTCCAGCTCGTTTGCCGGCATTCACTCGATCACCGCGTTTCACGGCGTGATGTTCATTTACTGTAGCGACTCGTGGGCCGATCGTTATCGTGACTTCGCCGACGACAGCTTCAGCATTGCGATCGGCAACGCCTGGATCGACAACCTCTATCGCTATCGCTGCGTGCTGGTTGATCCGGATGACGGCCCGCCAACCTTGCAGCGTCAGGACCAATGCCCGGTCATTCGCTCAGTCGGCGTTGGACCGGATGGCGAAGCCGACGTCATCGTGCGCATGCAGTTCGAGCGCTATAACTTCGAGTTTGGCGACCCGCAGCCGGAAGACATCAGCTATCACGGTCTCATGTGGATCGGCGGCTGCGACCCGATCGCGGGCAACCCGTTGCCGGGCGCACCGGCCGGACCGTGCATCCTCTCGGATAGCGACGACGGCAGCGGCGGATTCGGCGGCAGCGACGGCGGCCTGCCGGACGACACCCCGCCGGTCGAGCGCGGCGTGATGTCGATCGATGATTATCGCGCCCAGGTGGCCCGCACGTTGCCGATCTTCACGACGACGGTGCTGGCGACCACCGCCGGCCCGGATTGGCAGCGCACGCTGACGGTCCGCGACATGGCGGCTTCGGTCTATTCGGCCACGCCGACGGAGATTATCAATCTCGGACCGCGCACCGAGGCGTTTGACCCGGATCGTCGCGTCGTGATCAAAAGCGACCTGACCCGTGGCCGCATTCGCTTCACCGATCTCGACCGCACGTTTGACTGGCTGCGTGATCCGCACGTCGCCATTGAGCCGCGCATCGCCTCGGCGCTGGTCAATCAGGTGGTTGCTTCGCTGGGGATTCCGGCGGCGGAGTTGGACCTCGACAACGCCCGCATCGATCCGGTCCGCGGCCGCACGTATGACGCCAAGGACATGTCGGGCATGCCGTCGAGCGAGTGGACTTCGGAAACGCTGGTCAGCATCCCGCGCATCGTGAATGGCTTGCCGGTCATGGGTTCGGAGGTGCGGGCGGCGGTGTCGAACGTCGGGCACGTCGCGCGTCTGCTGGTCCGCTGGCCGCAGTTTATGCCGCAGCCAGGCCTGACGCTCCGCAGTCGCGCCGCGGTCATCGAAGAGATCGCGCAGTATCTGATGAGCGCCGAGCATGGCGCCCGCGTGCCGCTGGGCATCTATCTGGCCTACTCGCGGTTCGGCCAGCGCTACATCCCGGTCGCCATCGCGGAGTTCAGCAACATCGAAGGCGGCGAGATCGCCGAGTTTCCGCTCGTGAATCTGCCGGCGGATCGCGATCATGACGGCGTGCCGGATACCGCGGACAACTGCCCGCGTACGCCGAACGCCGACCAGGCCGATCGCGACGGCGACGGCGTCGGCGATGTCTGCGACAACTGCCCAGACCGCGCCAACCGCGACCAGGCGGATAGTGATCGCGACGGCGTCGGCGATGTCTGCCAGATCGCAGAAGGCTCCTGTTTGCTCCGCGACGGACGCTGCGAAGTGGTCACCCGGGAGCAGTGCGCCAGCCTCGACGGCACGTATCGCGGCGACGGCACGCTCTGCGTCGCGGTTTGCACGCTGGGCGACTCCAACGGCGACGGTCGCGTGAACTTCGACGATATCGACTGCTTCGTGTCGGCGCTCGTCAGCGAGGCGGCGTGGCGCGGCTGTGCCACGACGCACCCGGGCGGCAACTACGGCTGCTCGAATGACATTGACGGAAACGGTCGCGTGAACTTCGATGATATCGCCGGCTTCGTGGAGTGCCTGGTTGGCGGAGGCTGCCGGTAACTCAGCCGAGAATTGTGAAGATCTGACCCTCTGTCGTCAGAAATAGATGTCTCCTGGGCCGGGCCGCGCTGGATGCGCGGCCCGGCTGCTTTATTGTCGCAGACAGCGTGCGCTGGGAAAGCCGTGGTGAGTAGCAAGTAGCGAGCAGCGAGTTGGGATTGATTCCTTATCACCTTGTCTCTTATCACCTGATCAGTTTGGTTGGCGCTGGTTTGATCGTCACGTCGGCTTGTGGTTCGTGCTGGCAGCGGGGCGTGATTGGGGCGCGGCGCCGGCGATGGTCAGGCGCGTCACGATCTGCTCGGCTTGGGCGCGGATCGCGGAGCGGGCCGTAGCGTCCAGCCGCTCCGCATTGCGCAGCTGCATCGTCATGCGCGGATTCTTGCGCAGCTGCGCGCCGTGGCGCAAGAGAAAATCCCAGTAGAGCGTCGTGAAAGGACAGGCATCGTCACCGACGGCTTGCTCCGGCTGATAGCGGCAGCCGCGGCAGTAGTTGCTCATGCGCTGGATGTACTTGCCGCTGGCAACGTAGGGCTTGCTCGCCATCACGCCGCCATCGGCGTATTGCGACATGCCCAGCGTGTTGGGCAGCTCGACCCATTCGACCGCATCGACATAGACCGCCAGGTACCATTCATGCACCGCGCGCGGCGACACACCCAGCAACAGTGCAAACAGACCGGTGACCATCAGCCGCTGGATGTGATGGGCATAGCCGTGTTCAAGCGTTTGCGTCAGCACCGCGCGCAGGCAGTTTAGCTCGGTCTCGCCGGTCCAATAGAACGCCGGGAGCGGTCGCTGCGCGGCGAGCGCGTTGCGCTCCAGATAGCCCGGCATGAACAGCCAGTAGACGCCGCGAACATACTCGCGCCAGCCGAGAATCTGGCGGATGAAGCCCTCGACCGCGGCCAGCGGCGCAACGCCGGCGTGAAAAGCGGCTTCGGACTGCGCCAGCACCCGGCGCGGGTCGAGCAGCTTGAGATTCAGCGCCGCCGACAGCAGGGCGTGATAGAGGAAGGGTTGATTCGACCACATCGCATCCTGATATTGGCCGAAGAGCGGCAGTCGTTCACGGATGAAGCGCTCGAGCGCGTGCTCAGTATGGGCTGCCGTGACGGGCCAGGCGAAATGCTCCAGACGGCCGGGGTGATTGGGAAAGCGCTGTGCGATCAGCGCGAGCACTTCGCGGGTGATCTCATCCGGCGCGAAGTGCGGCGGCTGCGGCAGCAGACCCGGTCCGGCGCGCGGGAAACTGGCCCGGTTTTCGCTGTCGAAATTCCACTTGCCGCCGACGGGCTGGTCGCCATCCATCAGAACGCCGGTGCTGCGGCGCAGCGCACGATAGAAATACTCCATGCGGAGCTGTTTACGGCCGCGGGCGTGGGCGGCGAACGCCGCGGGTGTGGCGAGGAAGTGGCGGTCAGGGCGTACTTCGAGCGGCACGCCGCACTCGGCCGCGACGGCGCGCAAGTCCTGTAGTACGCGCCATTCGCCGGGATGTGCGACGACGACGCGCTGCGGGCGGACGGAATTCAGCGTGCGGCGCAGCTCGGCGGCGAGAGTGCCGGCGTTGTCCGCGTCATCGAGCCGGCGATAGCTGACCGGCCGCCCGCGCGCGAGCAACTCGACGTGAAAATGCCGCATGGCGCTGAGGAACATGGCGATGCGCGGGCGGCTCGACCAGACGTGCGTCGCCTCGGCGGCCACCTCGGCCATCCAGACGGTATCGCGGGTCGAGTCAAAATCATCGAACACGGCCGAGTCGTGATTGAGTTGATCGCCGAGGACGAGCACGAGTGATCGCACGCCGGATGCGGCGCCGGCGCACGGAGCGCCGTCGGGCCGGCGCGACGGCTCGTGCGATTTTCGTTCAGACGGCTGTCGGCGGGGTGGGGAGCCGGCGCGCGATGCACGCTTATACAATGGATTTGTCGGCTCTTGCTGCGGTTTGCGTCGCATGTTTGAGTGATGCTAGCGTGGTCAAACCGAACCGCGACCGTGAGGGAGCGATTCAGACGCTCAGCGCGTCATCGGCCGGCTCGGCGTGGCGGTACGTTACGGATGCAGGCGGGTTCTGTCGCCCGTCTCGAAGGCAGCGCGTCGGATGGATCAGGTGTGTGTCGAGTCGAATCGCTTCCTGACGGGCGCGGTTCGGTTTGCGGGCGCGGTTCGGTTTGCGGTCGCGGTTCGGTTTGCGGGCGCGGTTCGGTTTGCGGCGATTTGTTACAAGCATGAAAGGACCACAACGACAGATGAAGACGCCCGATTCAAGCTCATTCCTCGACGGTTCGCTCGGTGACTATCTGGCGCAACTGTCAGGCGAAGCGCCTACGCCGGGCGGCGGCAGCGCTGCGGCGCTGGTTGCGGCGCTGGCGGCCGGGTTGGGACAGATGGTGTGCGCCTATACGTTGGGCCGTGAGAAATTCGCCGCGGTAGAACCACAAGTGGCCGCCGCCGCCGGCCGGCTGCGGGAGGCTGCGGCGCAGGCACGCCTGCTGATCGATGCCGACGCGGCGGCCTATCAGGCGCTGAGCGCAGCCTTCAAACTCAGCAAGACCGACCCGCGGCGGGCGGCCCTCGTGCGCGATGCGGCCCATACGGCGGCGCTCGTCCCGCTGCGGATCGCAACGGCCGCGGCGGACGCCGTGCGCGACCTCGCGCTGTTGGTCCGGATCGGCAACCCGCAGTTGCGTGCCGACGTCGAGGCGGGCAGGCGATTTGCGGAGGCTGCCGGCGGCGCGGCGCTCGAGATGGTGCGCGTCAATCTGCCTTTGCTCGATGAGGCGTCGCGCACACAACTCAGCGCGGACGTGGCGACACTGGCGGATGCTCTCCGCGAGCCGGGCGACTGATACACAGGGGATTGAGCAGGCAAGGATCAGCCGAAAAAGGCATGAAGCGGCTGGTTGGAATAGGCAGGGCCGAACCGTCGCCAGTCGACAGATTCGGCCCGTTTCGCCAACGGCGTCGCAGCGGTGTGCTAGTTGGATTGTGCCCGAGTTGGCTGAGAAAGCCGAGCCAAGGGCCGATGCTACCTCTCGTTTTGAATACGCCCATTACACGGCACGGCACGCACCGATCCGTATCACACCAAGCGTTTAGCCGGCTGCCTAAATATGATCGAATTGCCTAATCACCTGATCACGCTATCACACCCGCTTCCGCCGCACAAAAAGTGCGAGCAGCGCGGTTACGATCGCCGTCGTCGGCTCCGGCACGACGCGGAACGTCAGCGTGAAAACATCGGACGCCGCATGCAGTCCGGCCCGATCAAACAACTCGAAGCGGGCGTTGAGCAACGAGCCGACCGGCACACTCGCATCGGCGATGAACGTGAGATGCTGATGCCACAGCAACTCAGGCGACTCCGGCTCGCCCTCGAATTCGTGCGTGGCGCCATCGGTTTCGAGAATCGGATCAAGCCCTTCGGTGAACATCGCGAAACCGGGATCGAAGCTCAGCCGGCGGATCGAGATGCCCGTCGGGCTAAGCAGGGCAAAGCGGCTCTCGGCGGGGCGGTCAGTGCCCTCGCCATCCCAACCCGGTTCGATGGAGCCGTACGAACCAGCGAGCGGTCCGCTCTCGATCAGCGGCAACTCGTAGGGTGACGAGACCAGGGCCGGGCGTGTCAGCAGCAGCTTGTGCTGCGAGCTGCCATCCTGGCTGATGGTGAAGTCGATCAGCGTCGCGCCGGCCGGCGCGACCAGGGCAACGAAGATCAGAAATCCAAGAAGCTTCTTTTTCACGATTACCTCCATTTGATGCCAAAAACTGCCTATTTAACAACACTCAACAGAGCACGTACGATTTTCTGCGGCCGGGCCGCGGGCGCCGCATGCCGGCCGCCGCATGGCGCGTCGCTGCGCGCGGCATACGGGTCGGTTGCAACTGCCTCATAGCTTGGCGTTTTGTCGGGTTGGGCGTCTTGCGCGCCTCCAATCGCTCCCTTACGGTCGCGGTTCGGCAAAAATACCTACGATCACGGGTCGGTTAAGGCCGTGATGATCGCGGTTCGGCTTAGCGCGCCGGCGCGCCAAAGCGCTGCTGAAACTCCGCAAAATCGCCCAGATCAACGTCACTGTCACGCTCGATGTCAAAGGCGCGGCAGGTCGCGTCGACGCTGGTCGACGCTGGCCCGGTCCAGCACGCCGGCAGCGCGGCGAAATCCAAGCCATCAATCGAGCCGTCGCGATTGAAATCGCCATTGGGGCACGCCTCCGTGCGAATCGCGGTGATCGCGAAGACCGCCACGCGACCGGCGCCGGCATAGTCATCAAAACGAATCGAGCGCAGCTCGCGGGCCGCATCGACGGGAAACGTCACGCGCTGAAAATAGATCGAGTCGGGCGGCGTCGGAGTCGTGTCGATGGCGCTGCCCGAGCTGCGCACAAATCCGCCGCCGTCGCGCGTGCCGCTGCGGCCGACGGCGAGGTGCGGCCGTGGCGAGACGACGAGCTGCCAATCGGCCAGCGGCGTATAGCGCGGCAGGGTCGCCGCCCGGCGGATGTTCACGGTTTGCTGCGAGCCGCCGGCGTAATTCATGCGCGCGATCAGGCTGTCGGCGCTGGTGAATGTGCCCGCCGCCGCGAGCAGGATTTCGAGGCTTTCGTATGTGCCGGCCTGACCGGTCGCGACGAGATCGATCGTGGCGGCGGATGTCAGCGAGCCGTTGTCGAAAAGCGCATTCGGAAGCGCGCCATGCAGGCCGGTCCCGCCTGGCCCGCCAAGCTCGAAAACATCGAGCCGCCCATCACGCGGCAAGCCCTGATGGGCGCCAAGATGGCCATTCAGCAACCACGCGCGCCCGGCGGCGTCCATGCTCACCGGCGCATCCGCCGCATCGCTGTCGACCAGGTCGGCGTTGAAGGCGCTGCGCAGGTCAATCGCGACGGGCGTGAAGCACTCGAGCGGTGTTTTGAACGTGACGCTGAACGGATCCGACGGCAGAAAAAAGTCTGAGCTGAAGCCGAGCGTGGCGTGATAGCGCCCCGCCCGCCGCGCGAGCCATAGCGGGTGTACGTGTGAGAGCGTGTCTGTGCCAAAGGCGTACGAGTCGCCGTCCTCAAGCAACTGCGGGCCGCCGAACGGATCGGCCAGTGCGAAGTTCACGCCATCGGGCCAATAGATTCGATCGAGCCGCATGACAAATGAGCGTCCGCCGGTGAACGCGGTCGTCAGCGCATGGCAGGGGTTGGCGGGGTCGATGTAGTCAAGACCGGGCGAGGAGAGGGTGTAGACAAATCCGCCGAACTCGGGACGAGCAAGAATGGCGGATAGCGCAATGCGCGCGAGCGTGGTCGGCGTGCCGCCGTGGGCGGGGCCGGTCGCGCCCGGTTCGATCGGATCACCCAGTCGCGGGTCGGGCACGGCAAAAAGCTGAAGCGGGGCAAGCGTCGGGCATGCGCCCGGCAGATTCGGGGCCGGCGGGCTGTGGGCGGCGACCAACCCCTCATGCGCGGGCGCGCCCGGCGTCAGCGCTGCGACTGTCAAGAGCAGCGCGAGCCGGCGGGACGGGAAGAATCGTGAACTAAACCGCGTGGCTGAGTATGACATCAATTTTTGCTCGCTATTCTTATCACTATCATTATTACGAACCAATTCGCTGAATTTTACTTACCGGCCAATGGGCATGGTTTCGAATCGCTGCCCTTGCATGGCCGACATACCGAACCGCGCCCGTACGGAAGCGATTCGATTCCGCTGGTTGATTAGCCCTCACCACCGGCAAGCGGGCGCTGTGTATTCACGTGCAAATGGTCGTCAAGTATTGTCCGACCAACCATAGCCGCTCACGATACCCTCTCACCGGCAAACGCACGCGTCGGCAGTCCTTCATGAGCTGTGCCTTTTCGGTTGTCGTATCTTCGCCCGGCCTCTATGCTCACCCACGCTCCGCGACCTGCTGGCGGAATTCCGGATTCCAGAAGTCTATCTGTGGCAATTGCGTTTCGGGGTCCAGCGCAAAGGTCGACTCGAAGAGCCGCGTATCGGCGTGGCCGTCGGCATAGGCGTAGTTCTCCTTGCCGGTGTGACGCCGCAGCGCCAGCTCCAGCTCCGGCCGCGAAAGCTGCGCGCCGGTCAGCAAGTCGGGCGACCAATCATTGGCATGGATATGGTCGGCAAAGGTCTCCATCCCGCGCGTCTCGATCCGCTCGCCGAAGTGGATGGTCTCGGCCGAATAGCGAATTCGACCGCGCCGATCGAAACCAAACCGCGGTCGCTCGTCTAAAGCCCCTGGCGGCGGCAGCGCCTCCGGCGTGAGATACACGTTGATTCCAAAGCTGCTCTTGCGATCGAAGCGCACGTGCTCGGACACGGGCCGGCGGGCGTCGAACCAGTCGGTGCTGCGATCCGCCGGGCAGCGATACGCCAGCGTCGCCTTCGCATAGGGTTGGAGCGTTTGGATCCAGCCGCCATCCTGCGTGACGCCGCGGGCGATCGGAAAGCGATCGCCGTTCTGATCGGCGTACATGCTGGCGGCGAGCGAGATCTGCCGCATATTGCTGAGGCAAACGGCTTTGCGGCCCTGCGCCCGAGCGCTCGCCAGAGAGGGCAGCAGAATGGCGATCAAGAGCGAAACGATCGCGATGACGACGAGCAACTCGATCAAGGTGAAGGCCCGATGTGCCCGCGGTCGGCGCGGTTGTAACAGGTGCGGCTGTGCGAGGCGCGGCTGAATGAGGCGCGCGTGTATGTGGAGCGGCTGTAACACGCTTGGCAGTATCAGTATGAGGCACGACTGGGCGCGGAGGCCGACACTTGCGCGAGAGCTTCGACGGCGCGTCCGGCCGTCGGGCCAGCCCCGCGCGATCGTGGTTGAGTTGTTTGAGGACATAGGTTTTACTCATTTAGGTGGATCGGCCTGAACATCCATTCGCCGGTCCATCCAAGGTACGCTGAATCAACGATCTTAGATTTATCGCGAATTGTTAAGGAAGCATGAGCGTGCGGCGGGAATCGGGCCGGGTGAGCCAGGCGCGATTCGTCGATCAAGGCGCCTCAGTCTTGGCGGAATGGGTCAATCAGTCGGCAAGAGAGTCGGATGGCCCAGTGCAGCCTGAAAGCTAGTCCCGCCTGGCAAAACGAACCCTAACTGAAGCTGGAATCGATGATTGAAGAAAATCTGATGGATGCTGAAAAATTTTTCTTGACGTGTGTGATCATGAAGATAAAATGTGAGGCCATATTTGATGAATGTTACATTTAGATGAGTATCGATATGTAAGCAGGTCTGCGAGCTGCTGAGAAGATATGCAGGTCTGCTAGTCGTCGGTATTGATCTTTAGCTGATCTTTGTTTGTCTTTTTTTGCTTATCTTGGCGTGCGACTTTGCGCGGGCAACTCTGCTGAAGTGTGACTTCATGGCCCAAGAAATGTGTTTTCTGTCAGCTGTTCGCGGGACATTATTACATAGTCTCCATGTAGTTAGGCGTCATGATGTCGGTCGCGCAGCGCACGCCGTGAATTTTCAGGCTGTTGCGTACGACTGTGAAGACTGTTCATGCGAACGGCGGCATGGAGGAGAGTAATCCGGGTCCGAGGCTGAAATGGGTTCGCACTCATTGGGCATTGACCTGCGCGAGGATCGCGGCTAAGACAGCCGTCATGGGGTGAAAAATGAACGCAAACCGGGTTCAATTGACTGGTCCGAAGTTCGCTCAAATACTAACGACCTTGGGCTTGCTTGTGATGGCCGCGTCAGCGCAAGGGCCTGAAGATCTGACGATTGCATCGTTTGATCCGCGGGCGCAGCCCTTTTGTGCGCCAAATCTCGAGATTGAGGGGCCATGCGCTGTTCTGGAATACATGACACATCCGGTATTCAGGATCAAGCTTGATCTGCGCAATCCGCTGGCCATGCCGGACTTTCCTCCGATCTCTCATGATCCGAATGAGAATACATTGGCGCTGGTTCCGGCCGGGCCGCAGCGCAGCAGCCGGCTGCAAAGTTTTCGCAGCCGAGCCATGCATAACGGAGTCATCGATATGGCTTTGGGACAGCCGC
Organism: uncultured Planctomycetales bacterium; assembly: GCA_964418235.1. Lineage (GTDB taxonomy): Bacteria > Planctomycetota > Phycisphaerae > UBA1845 > Fen-1342 > CAYQLG01. The sequence continues at coordinate 6,156 of CAYQLG010000018.1, read as the reverse complement.
TGCTGCGCCATGTCGATTTTGAGCTGCCTTTCGGCGGAGCCCGGTTTCGTCACATTCGAACGTATTATGACAACCAACGGATGTTCAGCACAAGTGACTCATATGGGCAAGGCGATCGAGACATGTGGGACTGGAACGGGAAGTTCTGGATGATGAGCGAGAGTCCGGTCCTGCTGATCGATGCGAATCTATGGTGGAATCATCCGCTTCCGCGCCGCTGTTATTTCATCGTCGATGCGCACCACGCTATTCCGTTCGAGTTTGAGCACGCGGCGGGCACGACAACGGCCCGCTATGTCGCGCCGCCATGGTTCGACGCGCGACTTGAGTTCTCGCCGGATGGACAGATCAATTCCAGCAATGGAAACTGGGAGCAACTGCCGTCGCAGTTCTATGTTATTTTGAATGGAGATAGCCTCCGATACACTTTCGATACAATCGACACGCTGGTTCCGATCCTGGAAGACACGGACCCGCATCCGCCGCATGTGGGCATGAGAGACATGCATAGGCCGGCCACGGCAGGGTGGACTGGTTGTAGTGGTAGCACTGAGCTATCCACGGATAACCCAATGGCAGGCGGATGGCCGCATGTCGGCCGTGTCAGCCGGATCGAAGATAGTTATGGCAATCGAGTGGAGTACAGCTATTGTCCATACGAAGATGAGCAGATACGTGATGGCTGTTCGGACGGATTGTCGTGGCGATGCTCGGACTGGGGAGCACTTGGGCAGATCGATCGAATTCAACTCATTGCCGCAGGAGAATCAACTCCGGCCTGGACAATATTATATACATATCGCGAGTTTGCGTTTACAGAAATACTACAGCATCCCTTAATGGATGCCTGCACTCCACAGGAGAGCGTGCACGCTACGCTCGCAAATTGCTGGATAAGGTTGCTAGAGTGGGCTCTGCCGCGAGCGGTGCACTCAATTCACGTCTATTCTGGCGACATGCCGACAGGCGGATGCCGCACGCTATCCGGAGAATTGTTTTGCAGCGACTCCTCGATTGAAGCTTACGACGCGATCGAGCCAATAGTCCCAGCAACGTGGAGCCTCCGTGCAAAATATCTATATGCTGAATATCTCTGGAATAATTTGCCTACTGATGTTCCAGACATGCGTCAGCTTCGATGCAAATCTCGCTGCAGCTACGAGGGGGCGGCGATCCCCGGAGCGGTTGGCTCCGGAGGCATGCTTCCGCCGAATCAGGGGCTTGGTCGAGAGTTGCTAAAGGCGGTTGTAACGCGCAAATCAGCTACAGAGACTGGTTCAAGTGTTACATCCGCGCAACATGATGAGTGCTGGATCTTACGTTATAGCGCTAAGTCCAGTCAGCCGCTCCATCTTGCCTCGGTTTTTGAGCCGTCGGCTGTACGGTTGCTCGTGAGTAGCGGCAGACGTAGAATTCCGGGTGGGGCCGAAGTGCGGCTTTCCGTGAACGATTTGCTCACCATACCAGATTTCGAATTTGATGGCAGCGGTACGCTCGATGACGCTGTAACTATCGCCTCGAGTGATGGTCTGCCGATTCGTACGGGGTCGATATCGCAATTCGCCACATATCAATTCAGTCAGGGGCAATTCACTGGCGACGGCGACGGCGACGGCATATGTGGTATCGCAGTCGCGCTTGCACAGTATGCAGGAGTTACACTTGAGCATGATCAATTGCTATTTCTTGCCCCATGGTTAGACGTTTATGCATCCTTGTATGCAGAAACGCAGAAGTTCATAGACCATTCTGCAGACGGCACGAGCAGCAGAGAGTACCGAGTCTATCGACTCTTACAGTATCCGGCTCCGTCATCTGTCGCAGAACAGCTATTCATATTCCGTGACGCGCAGCCGCCGGGCGGACCACTTTGTCCGATCGTCGACGGAGGTATGGATAATACACAGAACCCCGAGATACACTATCCGTATCGCTACTTAACCTATGATGCATACCACGCAGAATCTATTGGTTGCGCTTCCGGTTACCCAGGCGACGCTTTTCGCCGCTGCTCGACCGTTGGGCACGAGCCGTTCTATGTCACCATCATCGATGAACTCGGCGACGGCCCGGCAGAGTATAGCGCGATCCATCGGACCAATCTCCGCTCGCGCCGCGTCGTGAAGCTCACGCCGTCGGGGGCGGTTGTCGAGGATCGGACGCGCTGGTTTGATCGGGTTGGCCCTGGGGATGAGTTGTCGGAGGGGTTCTCAGAGCAATATGTGTATGACGCTTTCGGCCGTATGGTCGAAAGGCGTTCCAAGGGCTGGGCGGCATTGCCAACCGCGCAGCAGTCCGCCGACGGCTTGATCGAGTGCTACGGCTACTATCCGCCTGATCTTCAGTTGCTACGCCCCGGATATCTTCAATGGGTGGGCGTAAAGCGGGGCATTGACGGACCGATTCACCTGACGCGCATCCTCAAGCGTGATGCGGCCGACCCGAAGAAAATCCTGCGCGAGTCCCATTTCCCAACGCCCATGCATCAATTGCCGGCCGGCGCCGCCATCGCGCAGACGGCGATCGATCCCGACGCCTTTCCGGGCGGCGAGGAAACCACGTATGACTATGTGAATCATGACATGCCGGGCCGCTGGGAACAGCCTTTGAAGCAGCTTATGGTTACGCGTGTCGGCGTGCCGCGCACGGCCGGCGGACCGCCGCTGAAAAGCGTCGACGTAACCGAGTACGACCATCGCGGCTTATCGATCTGGCATGGCTATGGCAGCCGAGATGCCGGTGGAGCGAATGTCGAGTTCTTTGTAGACAAAACGGAATACAATGATTTTGGGCAGCCCACGCGCCAGATTCAAGATCACCCGCCCGCGGGAACGCCCGCGGCTTTGACGCCCATGCCGGCCGGCCGAAATTTTCTCAATTACACAACCGAGCATCGCTATGACCCGATCTATGGCTTGGTCAGGACGCGGTATCCGAACGGCCGCGAAGATCGGATCGCCTATCAGCAAGGCCCCACCTTTGACGAGCTTTTCCAATGGACATTCAAGGACTGCATTCACAGCACCGGCGCCGATCCGGAGCGGTTTGCGATCGTGCTGTCGCCTGTGCAGGTTGCCTACCTGAAGAGCGGCAAGCCGGTATGGACGAAAAAACTGGCCGCGCCAGGTGAAACGGTGGCGACCGACGGCAGCGCGGCGCTCGATGACCCGCCCTGGACGGCCCCGCTGGCCGCGCCATGGGTCGAGATTTCCCACTCGACGCCGGAGTATGACGCTTCAGGGCGAATGACCGGCATGCAGCAAAGCACGCCATCCGGCCAGGCCCTCTCAGCTTCTCTTCGACTTGATCAATATGGTCAGCCGCTTCGCGAAGCAGCGCCGGACGGCACGATCACGCGGAATGTCTACGACTCCTTCGGGCGGCTGACGCACGTGTTTCGCGGCACATCGGATAGCGATACCGCCTGGTCGGGCGGCGCAACCGGTTCGCCGGACAATATGCAGTTGATCGAAAAACGTCGCTATGGCAGTTGCGCCACAAACGCGGATCACCTCATTGAGTTGCGGCGTTATCGCGAGCCGGTGGCGAATCGATATCTGGATTGGCTGTCGGGGACGGGGAGCGAGCCGGGCAGTTGGGATCCGGCTTCAGGTGGAACACCGACTGAGCATGTGGCAGGCTGGGCCACGACTTATGAGTATGACTGGCGCATGCGGCCAGTCATCGAGATCGAGCGCGCCCCGCTGCCGGTGGGGACAACCGCGCCCTATCCACCGGCGGCGGTGGCATGCAATCAAAGTGATCCGCTCGTCGGCGCGCCGCTGCGCACAACGGTTACCTGGCTCGATCAACTGGGGCGAACGCTGGTTTCCGCCGAGTATGGACCTGATCTGGTGATCACGTCCGAGCCAGCCAACTCACCGCTGGGTAGTTTGGATCCGCGCCGGACATTCCCGCATCCGCTGCACGGTTACGGCTATGTCGTTGATAACTTTGTCGCGGCGCTGCTGGCGCACACGCCGCGCCCGACGGCGCTGAGCGCAAATGTCTATAACGCGCGGGGATTGGTAGAGGAGGCGCGCAGCTATGATGTGTCTTCCGGCGAGTACACCGCCACGCGCACGTACTATGACCACGCCGATCGACAATCAGAATCGCGCTCGCCGGGCGCAGCGATTCGCCGAACGGTTTATGACGCGCGCGGGCGGCAATTCTCAAGCTCGACCTGGGTCGAACAAGGCGCCGCCACCGTCGAGTTGACACGAAGCGAAACACACTATGATAGTGATGATCGCGCTTTAACGGCGATATCGTATGAACGCATTCCGGGTGCGGCCGGCGATCTGGCCGCAACGAACGCCGTGCGCACTTTTTCGCATAGCTGGCATGACCAGGCCGGGCGCGTGATCGCGACGGCCAACTACGGCGCCAATCAAACCCAGTACCGCACGAGCGGCGCTGCTCCGCCTCGCATTGATGTCGCGGCCGCGCGGGCCGCGGGCACGCTGGTAACCGAGTACGGTTACAATGGCGATGGTCAGCAAACGCTGATCACCCATCCCAACGGCGCCGCCACGCAGAACGAATATGACGGCCTCGGGCGGCTGGTGCTGATGATCGAAAACGCGCCGCCCGTAGGGGCGGCGCCGCCGGAGCCGGAAGCCGTGCGTCGAACGGCCTACAAATATGACAATCAGGGGCGGCTCGTCGCGATCGCGGCGGTGCTCGCGGCATTGGCCGGTCCGGCCGGCGTGAACGCGTATGAGCAGATCACCTGGCCCTCGCCGGGGCAGCAGGCGCCGGGTCTGCAAGTCACCTGGCTCGAGTACAACGCCAACGTGGTCGCGCCGTTCGGCCCGCCAACGTGGTCCGAAGTCTCGTTGACATGCCCGATTGGGCCGATGACGCGCGTCGGGCGCTGGGCTTGCAACCCGGCGGTGATAAGCCGCAACAACGGCTGGGTCTCCAAGGTCACCTATCCCGACGGCGCCTGGTTGGCATTCCAATACTACAACGATGGCAGCGTCGCGACGCGCACGGACGCCAAAGGCAATGAGTTCTTCTATGCCTATGATTTCCAGGGGCGGCGCAGCGATACGTGGATCAACGACGCCGTGTATTATTGCGGCGCGGTCGAGCCGCCCTGCCGCATCCATCGCCTGAAGCACGAATACACCGCCGATGGCAAGCTCGCGACGGTGCGGGCCTGGTCGCAACCTCCCGCCAGCATTCCGGAAATGGGCGAGCAGGCTATTTCGTTCAATGAATTCGCTTACGACGCCAACGATAACCTCATCACCGAGTGGCAAGCGCATCTGGTTTCGGTGCGCGGCGCGGGCACGCCCCGCGTCGATTATTCCTGGGATTATTCCGGCGCGATCGCCGCCCACGGCGGCGGTAATTTCAACCGCCTGACTTCAATCACCTATCCCGCGCGCGGCCTGGCCGGTGCGGGGCCGCGACGTGCGCTCGGCTTTGACTATGGCGCGCTGAGCGACGCCGATAGTCAGCTTAGTCGCGTCGTCGGGCTGAATGTCAGCGCGGCGGGCGGGCCGGCGGACCTGCTCGCGGCGTATGACTATGCCGGCGTCGCGCGGCGTATCGCACAGGAGTATCACGCCCCCGGCGGGCTGGTCGCGCGGCAGGCATACGATTCTGACGCGACCGGCTACGCCGCGCTGGATCGCTTTGGCCGACCGCTCGATCATCATTGGACGATCGGCGGCGCCGCCGGCACGTTGCAGCGTTATCAATATGCCTATGACGCATCGGGCAATCGGATTGCGGCGCGGGTGACGCAACTGCCGACGGGGGCGGGACAGGCGCAGCAGGCGCATGACAATGATCGCTCGTGGCGCTATTCGTATGACGCCTTGAATCGGTTGACTTCGGCGGCGCTGGGGCAGTTGTCGGCGGATGGCGCGTCGATCGCGGCGGGGGCGAGCGTGGCCCTGGCGCGGTCGCAAACGTGGGCGCTCGATTCGCTGGGGAACTGGACGGGCCATGCGGCGGGTTCGGGCGGCGCGGGTGGTCTCGCGCCGCCGCCGGTCGCGGCGGATCGGGAGTGGTCGGCTTTTGGGCGCACCTTCCACATCTACGACAGCCAGTACCTGCCGGCATTCCCGGTGTTGATGCTGTTGATGATCGGCTACGGGGTGGCGAACACGCTCTTCTGGAGCCGCCCGCTGCTGCTCT
>CAYQLG010000017.1:26135-52485 GCA_964418235.1 uncultured Planctomycetales bacterium | reverse complement strand
CGGCGGATGGCGCCGCCTGGAGCGCGCGGCTTTTCGGCCTGCTCCGCGCCTGGGGCGTCGATCAGCGCATCGCGGCGTGGATCGATGCCGCGCAGCGCGCCGGGGACTGGGAGCGCGCCGAAACGCATCGCCTGGCGTGGGACACGCACATGACCGTCTTCGAGGAAATGCAGGCCTGCCTCGGTCTGTCGCCGCTGCGCGCGCACGAAGTCGCGACGCTGCTCGATGACGCGCTGCGCGAGCGCACGCTCGGCCTCGCGCCGCCGAAGCTCGATCAAGTTTTGATCAGCGCCATCGACCGCAGCCGCCATCCCGAGATCAAGTATGCGTGGCTCTTCGGTTTCAACGAGGGGCTGTTTCCCGCGCCGCCGGCGGATGATGCGCTGCTGAGCGTAGCCGAGCGGCGTGAACTGGCGCATGCGGCGCTGACGCCGCGGACGGATGATCTGACCGGCGAGTTGATGCTCGCCTATGTCGCGCTGACGCGCGCGTCCAACGGCCTGGTGGTCAGTTACGCCTCCACCGGCCTCGAGGGCGCGCCGCTTGAGCCGTCGCCGTTACTGGCCGATGTGCGGCGGGCGCTGCCGGAAATCGAATTGGAGACCGCCGCGGCGCGGCCGGCGCCGCTGACGCTGGACGAGGCGGCGGCCAGTCTGCTGCGCCAGCGGGATGCGGCCTCCGAGGCGCTGGTCGCGCGACTGCGTGCGCAGCCGGAGCATGCCGCGCGGCTGGCGTTTCTGCTGCGCGGACGCGACTACTCCAACCGACCCGCGCCATTAGGGAATTATCGCCTCCCCCCGGGAGCGGGCGAACGCGAAAACGCGCCGGCGAGGCGCTGCATCTGGGAAGGATCCGTCAGCGAGGCGACGCGGGCGCTGCGGTGCCCGTTCCAACATTTTGCGCATGATGGGCTGCGCCTGCGCGAGCCGGTCGGCCTTGATCAACTTCGCCGCGAGCTGGGCGATGCGGCCCATGCGATTCTGGCCGGCGCGACCCGTCGCCTGGCCGAGCACGGCGGCGTGCGCACGCTCTCCGACGCCGAGGCCGCTGCGTGTTTTGAGGCGGCGGCGAGTGCGCCGCGGCAGCGCCTGCCGGCTGATCTGGCCGAGCGTCTGCCGCGCTGGGCCTTTTTCTGGCAGCGCCAGGTCGAGTTGGTGCGCGTGGTTTTTCACGTGCATGTCGCGCGCTGGCGGCGCAGCGCGTACCAACCCTGGCGAACGGAGTGGCCCTTTGGCGGTTCGGCCGCCGCGCGCTGGGCCGCGCGCACCGCAAGCGATGCTCGCTCAGCGGAAATCGTCAGCTCGAGTGCGATTGATGAAGCTGTTGACACGCCCCGCCGTGCACAGCCCGAAGCGCCATCCGGCGCGCAGCTCGAAGCGCCGCTCGGCGGGGTGGCGCTGGAGCTGAACCTCGATGATGGCTCGATCGCACGCATCGGAGGCAAGATCGATCGCGTCGACCGGGCCGTTTGTGACGGGCGCGAGCACTGGCTGATCTACGATTACAAACCGGCCGCCCGGCCGCTTTCCAGGCGCGGTCTGCTCGTGATCGACGAGCCGTTGCAACTAGCGACCTATTTGGCCGCGGCCCACGCTTTGTCGGCGGCAGAGCCGATTGAGCTTGAGGGCGTTTTCATCGCTCCACTGACGCCGAATGAAAGCGCTTATGAGCGCAAAGATGTCGTCGCGCTGACCGTGCTGGAGCAGCATATGCACGCGTATGTACCGCGCGGCTGGTTGGGAGCGGATCACTATGAGTTGCTTGATCCGCAGCACGTGGCGGGCCGATCGCCCGTGGCGAATGTTCAACTTACCAAGGATGGCCAGCCCTATCAAAACTGCGACGTGGTTGCGCCCGAGCGGCTGACGCGATTGCGCGCAGCGGGCATCGCGGCGCTGACCTCCGCGGCCAGAGTCATCGCCGCCGGCGCGATCGACATATCGCCGCTGGTGATTCGCGGGGTGCGCGCCTGTCAGCGCTGCCGTTTTTCCGCGCTATGCCGGGTGGAGCGCGGCCTCAACGCCGCCCGCGCCGCGGCCCAGGTTATTCCGGAGATCCATGACACCGACGCCGACCCAACAACAGGCGATTGACCTTCGCGATGGCGAGTTGCTCGTGGCGGCGTCGGCCGGGTCGGGCAAGACCGAGACGCTGGCGCGGCGCGTGGTCGCGCTGCTGACGGATGGTCCTGCGCCGCTGGACATCGAGCAACTGCTGGTGGTCACGTTTACGCGGGCCGCCGCCGCCGAGCTGCGGGCGCGCGTCGGGCGGTTGCTGCGCGCCCGCATCGAGGTGGAGCGCGACCCGCCGCGGCGTGAGCACCTGCGCCGTCAATGGCTGCGCCTGCCCATGGCCGAGATCGGGACGCTCGATGCATGGTGCCAGCGTGTCTTGCGCGCGCATTTTCTGGAGGCCGGGGTCGACGCCGGCTTTGGCGTGCTCAGCCCGGAGCAGGAACGGCTCTTACAAGCGGAATGCCTCGATCAATTGTTGGAGGAGGTCTTTGCCGCCGGCCCCGCGGCCGCAACCGCCCCGCCGGCAACGACGGACGCGGGTGAAACACGCGCCGTTGCGCTGGATACCGGGCTGATCGCCGAGACGCGCGCCTGGCTTGGCGCATGGCCCACCGCGGATGACGAATGGTTGCGGCGGCTCATCCGTGGTGTGCATCAGATGCGCGGACAGGTGCTCAGCCCGGCGGCGTGGTTTCGCGCCGCGGGCGCGGCCTGCCACGGCGACGATGACGCTCTACGCCGCGCCGCACAGGAACAGTTGGCGGCTTTCGTCCGCGAAGAGTGTGCATTTCAACGGCAACAGGCGCTCCTGCTCACCGGCATCGACGCGCCGGGCCGGGCCTATCTCGCCCAGCTTGCCGCGTGGGAGGAGCGGCTGCGCGAGCCGGGCGCGCTGCTCGAGACACTCGATGAGCAAACCCGCTATTTTCGCGCATTCAAGGCGAAAGCAGAAGTCGATCAGCTCATCAAGCAGCGCTGGCTCGATGCCCGGCTCCGTAAACGCCTCAGCCGGGCCGACGCGGAGGACATCATCCGGACAGCGCCGCTGGCGGCGCGGCGTCTGCGCACATTGCTCGCGCTGGAGCGGGTGTTTGCCGAGCGACTGCAAGCCGTGAAACGCAACCGCGCGCAATGGAGCTTTGAGGATATTCAGCGGCTGACGCTGGATTTGCTCGGGAACGACGCAGACGCCGCCGCGCCGGATGCGCCGCGCCGGCCCACCGCGACGGCGGAGCGCCTGCGTGTCAGTTATCGCGCGATCCTCGTGGATGAGTTTCAGGACACCAGCGCGGTGCAGGTCGAACTGATCCGGCTCGTCACCGGCGACGAAGCGTTCTATGTCGGCGATGTGAAGCAGAGCATCTACGGCTTTCGCCGCGCCGCGCCGTGGGTGTTCCGCCGACTGGCGGCAGAACTGGCCGGCGGCGGACGCAAAGGCCGCGTGCTCTATCTCTCCGACAATTTCCGCAGCCACGCCGACCTGCTCGATCCGCTGAACGAGATCATCGCGCGGCTGTTTTCGGCGGACTTTGGCGGAACCGACTATGCCGCGGGCGAGCGGTTGAGCGCGCAGCGCGAGGAGATTCAGAATCCCGCCTTCGACGGCGCTCCGCGCATCTCGCTCTGCCTCATCGCGCCGCCCTCCGCCAGGCTCAGCGCCGCCGAGAACGACGAGAGCGCCGACGAGGCGCCCGATGACGACCGAGGTGAAGGCGCTAGCGGCGACGAGGCTGACTTGGAGCGGATTGAGCGCGAAGCGCGCTGGGTTGCGGATGAGCTCGCACGGCTGCTGGCGGCGGGGCCATGCATTCCGGAGCGCAGCACTGATGGCGCGCTGACGCTGCGGCCACTGCGCCGGCGCGACGTGGCCATCCTGCTGCGAGCCGCGCGGCAAAACGCCATGCTCGTCGCGGGCGTGCTGCGCGAGCGCGGAATCGCGGCGCAGGCCGGCGGACGCGAGACGCTGCTCGATTCGATCGAAGTATGCGACCTGTTGAATGTGCTGCGGCTGCTGGGGAATCGGCGTCAAGACCTGCCGCTGGCCGCATATCTGCGCTGCCCGCTCAGCGGCTTGGATGAGCGCGACCTGTTGAACATCCGCCAGTTCGCGCCGGATGAAGCCTATGTCGATGCCGCGCTGCGCCTGGCCGCGGCATGTGCCGCCGGCGAAGCCGCGGCGCCGTGCTTTCAACAACCGGTCTCAGGCTCAGCATCGGAGGAGCAGGCGCAACCACCCAAACCCATCTCGGGTGAGTTGTCCGCCGCGCTGCAAGCGACCGCGGCGCGCGTGCAGCGCGCCATGTCGCAGCTTGACGGCTGGCGCGACGCCGCCCGACAGCTCGAGCTGCCCGATCTGCTGCGCCGCATCATGCGAGACGGCGGTTATGCGCACTTCGCTTCGGCCCTGCCGCTGGGTGCGCAGCGTGTCGCGGCTCTGCGCGCGTTGTTGCAGTTGGCGGAGACATTTGGGGCGGGCGGCGGCGCCGGGGCCGATGAATTCGTCGCGCACCTCGACGCCCTTCGGGCTGAAGATCAACCCGTCATCGCTCCCGCCCAGCCCGATGACGACGCGGTGCGAATCCTGACGATTCACGCCGCCAAGGGGCTTGAGTTTCCGATCGTCTTTCTGATGAACACGGCGGCGCGCTTCAATCAGCAGACCGCGGCCGGCATGATTCAACTCGACGAGACCGGCGCGGCCGGACTGCGCTATTTCGACCTCGAAGTCTCCCGCGCCGTGCGCAGCGCGACGCATTTCGTACAACAGCACACCCGCACACAACGCGAGCGCGAGGAAGAACTGCGGCTGCTCTATGTCGCGATGACGCGGGCGCGCGAGCGGCTCTACCTCACCGGCGTCTGCGCGTGGGAGGCCTGGGCGACGCTGCAGGCGCAGACGCCGGAACAGTCGCGCCTGCCGCTGATCACGCGCATGCAAGCCGGCAACATGCTCGAATGGACACTGGCGGGCGTCTCTGCGGCCGGGCTGCAACAGCCTCTCACGGCCGGCGGCGCGCCGCGCGTTCACGTCGTTCGCGCGGACGCAACGACGGCGGAAGCTGCGCCCTCGATCGCGTCGGCGCCCGGCCCGTCAGCCGCGTCACGCGACCGCGATATCCCGGTGCTCGCCGCAGCGGACGCCGCCTGGGTGGCTGAATCTCAGCGGTTGATCGAGCTGCCCGTCGATCGGCGGCGCGCGGGGCTGCCGCTGGTGGTCTCGGTAAGCGCGCTCAAGCAACGCGACGCGGATTTCGAGGAAGACGACCGCGTATCGGAATGGCCGCGTCTGACCATCGCGCCGGGCTTGGCGACGGAGCGTGCCGGGCATCATCCATCGACGACGGGGCCAAACATGCCGGGTCATTTCCATCGGGCTGACGGCGCGGACCGTTCAGCCGATGCGCCCACGGCGGAGGTCGCGGTGCGGCTGCGCATGCCCGCGTTTGCCGGTCTTGGAGAAGAACGCGCCCGTCGCCGAGGAACCGCAGTGCACCGTGTCTTGCAGCATCTTGATCTGGCGGCGCTGGGCAGCGCGGCGGCGCTGCAGGCGGAGCTGGAGCGCATGCGCTATGAGCGGCTGATCGCGGAGGACGAATGGGAGCTGGTCGATTCGGCCGACCTGCTCTGGCTTGGCGGAACCGCCGTCGGCGGACATCTGATCGCCGCGCGCGAGCACGTCGTGCGTGAGCTGCCGTTTGTTTACGCGCTGCCGCTGCGCGGGCTTGATGATGCGGTCATCGTGCGCGGCATCGTCGATGCGCTGGTTGTGACGGAGGCCGCGCTCGAATTGATCGACTACAAGACGGATGCGCTGCCGGACGAAGCGGCTCTCGCCGAGCGGGTCGCGCTCTATTCCCATCAACTGGCGTATTACGCCGCCGCGCTGCAGTCGATCTATGCCCGGCCAGTGCGAAGCGCAACGCTGATCTTCCTGAGCAAGCGGCGCATCGTAACGCCGCCGCTGGAAATTCCGACGGCGATCGATCCAGCGCTATGGATGGAGAGCGACGAACCATGACGCCGCCGTCCGGGAAAGTGAATTGAGCAGCGCGATGTCGACGGCGGACCGACGCGGAAAAAACGTGATAACGTGATATGGTGAAAAAGTGATCAGATGAAACAGCCGGCTCTCCGTTGGCTGTGACGTCGCGCCGTAGCGTTGGGGGCTCCGTACCCAACGCCGGGTCGGGCCGGCGCCGTGGGCTGGCTGCATCCGCCGTCGGCCACGGAGGGCCGACGCTACAGCGATGGCGCCGCCTCTAGCCGGCGCGGAGGGCCGCCATGGCCCGATCTGCCGCCTGCGCGGCGCTCACGCCGCAAAGGTCGAGCACTTCATCCGGCTGGCGCGTTGACTTAGGAATTCGATTGACAGTGACCGGCTCGACGCGGATGCCACGCTGTGCGGCGAATGGGTTGGCGGCCAACTCGGCCAGCGCGGCGCCCAGCCCTCCGCCATAATTATCCTCAAGCACCACCGCGAGCTTGCCGCTGCGGGCCAGCGCGCCGGTCAGCTCCGCCGTCCGCGCCGGTGCAATAGGCAGCGAATAGGCGTCAATGACCGCCGCCCGGATATTCTGCTTCGCCAGCAAAGCAGCGGCTTGCAGGGCGACGTGCACCATGTAGCCGCAGGACACCAGGGCGAGATCTTCACCGGTTTGCAGGACGCTGAATCCGCCCGGCTCAAATTGGGCGTCGGGCGGATAAAGCAGCGGAACGTCGGGCCGATAGGTCCGCATGTAGCACAGCCCCGGCGTCTCGATCATCAGCCGCGTGCAATGCCAGGCACAGATCGCGTCGGCGGGCATGAAGATCCAGCCGAGCGGGCTGACGCGATCGTCGCCGCGGGCCGTGGTGAAGCTGCGGAAATAGGCTACGTCGGAAAGCGCCATCTGCGACGGCCCATCCGAACAGGGTGTGATGCCGCTGTGTGAACCGACGAGCTTGATATTGGCCCGGCTGATGCTGGCCAGTTCGACCTGGTCATAGCCGCGCGCCAGGAATTTTGCGAACGAGTTGGCAAACGGCACATAGCCCGCCGCCGCCAGACCGACCGCCGCCGAGATCATGTTCTGCTCAGCGATCTTGCACTCGAAGAAGCGGCGCGGGTGCGCCTTCGCGAACATCTCGCTGAACGTGCTGTTGGACACATCGCCGTCGAGAGCGCAAACCTGTGGTAGCAAATCACCGGCGATCTTGAGCGCCGCACCATAGGCGCGCCGCGTGGCCACCGCGTTTTTGGCCAGCGCCGCGCCCAGGCCGGCGGCTTCCAGACCTTCGCGGAAGCCCGGCCAAGCCACGCTGCGCGGATCAGGGCGGGGCGTCGCCTGAACCGCGCCGGGGCCGATCTCGGCCAGCCGGGCGCGCCCGACGAACGCGAGCGGCTCGGCCGCGGCAACTTGGGCGCCGGCGGCTTTCTCAAGCGAATCCAGACATGCGGGCAATTCGGCCGCGGTCGGAGGCTTGCCGTGCCAGTTGCCTTGCAACAGCGGCGCACAGCCCCAGCCCTTCACCGTGCGGGCCACGATCGCCGGGGGCTTTCCGCCGGCCGGGCCGCGTCGCAGGGCCGGGGCAAGCTGGGCCGGGTCGTGGCCATCGATGATTTCGACGTGCCAGTCAAACGCGGCCAGCTTGGCCGCCAGCCGCTCCGGCGATTGCTGGGCCGAGACATAACCAGCCTGTCCCTGACCATTGCAGTTGAAGAGTACGGTGATGTTATCGAGCTGCTGATCGCGAATGAAATCGAGCGCTTCCCAGATTTGCCCCTCACGGGCCTCGCCGTCGCCGACAATGCAGAAAATCCGCCGTGGCGATTGATCCAGCCGGGCCGCCAAACCCAGGCCGGCGGCGACACTCAGCCCCATACCAAGGCTGCCGGTAGCGGCGTCAAACATCGGCACGCCCTCGGCCGGATTGGGGTGGCCGTCGAGCACGCTGTCGCGCGCCCGCAACTGATCAAGCTCCGCGATCGTCAGCGGCCGCGCCGCACGAGCGCCCGTCGGCCCCGCCCACACGACGCCGCCCAGATCGGCGTACGCCGCATAGGCAATCGGCACGGCGTGGCCCTCGGAGAGCACGAGCCGGTCGGCGTGCGCCAGGTGCGGCTGAGCCGGATCAAAGCGCATTTCCTGATAGAGCAACTGGGTCACGATGTGAGCCAGCGAGAGCGCGCTGGTTGGATGCCCCGCGCCCGCCAAGGCGGTCATGCGCACCGCGTGTTGCCCCAGTTCGATCGCTTTTCGATGAATGGCCGCCGCGCTCGACATCCTACACTCCCAGCTCGCACCATGCGGCCGCTGCGCCGTCAAGCGGGCGGGCCGCCGTCGTGGACCTCGCTTCGAAACCGGTCGGCACTCTATCGAGCGTGGCGCTCGCCAGCAAGCGACGGACGCCGCGCGCGGTCCAGGTAGCCGGCCAAACGCATGTTGCGTCTTCTGGCTTATGAAAAAGGTTGGGGTAGGCAGCGAGCGCATTTTCAGAATTGCTCTTTCGCTTGGCGGAGCCACGACCGTGAGGGAGTGGTTAGATTCGCCAAGAATCTCTGCTTCCTTACGTTCGCGGCACCGTTAAAGGCGACAGACCAAAATAGAAAACGCTCGAGTCGGCGCTCGACCGGCCGGCCCCCGGTTCCGCCCCGTTCATGGGATGAATTCCCCCGCGCATTCATGCGAAGCGTGCGGCGCGCAGGTTATCATGCGCGGCATGTTCGACTGGGTGCGGCGACTGCTCGATCTGATCTTTCAGCGCGCGCCGCTCAACATCCCGCCGGCGTTTGTGCGACACGTGCGTCAGCGGCTCGGCTGGGCGTCGAAGCTGCGTCTGGTGGGGCTGCTGTCGCTTGCCTTTGCCGTGATCCTGGAGGGGTCGACCGGGGCGACGTTCCAGCATACCTGGACGCCGATCCAGTTGCCGGGGCCGACCGCCGCAGTCGTGCGGACAATTTTCGCGACCTTTTTGAGCGCCGGGTTGCTGGCGATCTTTGTCGCGACGATGACGCGCGTGATCATCTATCCGCGGCTGAAGCAGCGCTATTTTGAACAACTCTGGGCGGAGGAGTTTGCGGTTTGCGACCAGTGCGGATTTCAGCTTACGGGATTGGCTGAGATGCAGCCCTGCCCCGAGTGCGGCCTGCTATTTGTGCGCGGGGCGCTGGCCCAGCGCTGGAAAAGGTGGATGGACTTGCCCGATATGTTTGAGGTCTTTGCCTGGGAAACGCAGTAGCTTTTGCGCAGTAACAAAACGGGCCGTTTCGCGGCGACGGAAATTCGCCGACGCCGCGCGTGGTCGGCGTCGTGCCGCACGTGGCCGCACGTGACGATACGCAGCGATGCGATGTTTCGCCGGCGCGCACGCCGCTCGCGCCATAGCGTTACGATGGTGATAGGCTGGTCCGCGCCATGTGAGGAGACGCTGCCTGTGAGCCTGTTCGGCCTGGTGCATGATCCGATCTTTGCTGAGCATATCCCGCACGATGCCCACCCGGAACGCCCCGAGCGCTGGGCCGCCGTCCACAGCGCCCTGACGCACAATGGCTGGACCGGCGCGTGCACGCGCATCGAGCCACGCGCCGCCCGCGACGAGGAGCTGCGGCGCATCCACACCCCCGAGTACATCACCCGGCTGCGCGAAGCGTGTCGTCGCGGCGAACCTCAGATCGATTGCGTCGACAGCTCCATCTGCCGTGAGAGTGAGCGCGTCGCGCGGCTGGCGGCGGGCGCCGCCATCGACATCGCGCTGGAGATCGCGCGCGGCGCCCTGCGGCGCGGCTTCTGTGCCGTGCGACCGCCGGGGCATCATGCCGAGGCGAACTACTCGATGGGCTTTTGTCTCTACAACAACATCGCGCTGGCGGCGGCGGCACTGCGCGAAGCGGGCGGACTCCAGCGCATCGCGATCGTGGATTGGGATGTGCACCACGGCAACGGCACACAGCACAGCTTTGACGACGACCCCTCCGTGCTGTTCATCAGTCTGCACGGCCATCCCGACTATCTCTACCCCGGCACCGGCCAGGCCGACGAATGCGGCCGCGGCGCCGGGCATGGCTACACGCTGAATGTGCCGCTGCTGCCGGGGGCCGACGACACGGCCTATCGCGCCGCAGTCGAAAGCCACGTCCTGCCCAAACTGGAGGCCTTCCGCCCGGAAGTGGTGTTGATCTCCGCCGGCTTTGACGCCCATCGCGATGATCCGCTCGGGAATCTGAGGCTGGAGAGCGGCACGTTCGCATGGTTCACGCGGGCGCTGCTGGCCTGCGCCGAGCGCCACGCCGGCGGTCGGGTTCTGAGCATCCTGGAAGGTGGTTATAACCTGGACGCGCTCACCGAATCGGTCACGGCACACCTCAATGAGCTTTTCGCTGATTCAAAAGCGTAATGGTTCAATCGCGTGATAATGTGATAAGGTCATAACGGAATTGCGCTTCGCGCTCCGACTGTCCCTTCTCACACGATCACCTTATCACATTTCCGCGTCGACTCCCGATCAGAAGTCGCGTTCGATGTCTACGGGCATACCCCCGCAACCAGGCACCCGACGAACGCGTTGATGTCGTCAAAGTTCACGCTGCCGTCACGGTTGGCGTCGGCATGATCGAAGCGGCACGCCGGATAGGCCGCTTCATACGTGCTGCGGCTCACCAGCGCAATCACAAAGCCGTCGATGTCGTTGAAATCGACGAGACCGTCGCAGTTCATGTCACCCAGCACCGGTCCGACGCCGCCCACGACGCCCGTCAGCGCGACCAGTCGCGACGGCTGATCCGGAGCATTGGAGGCGATCGTGAGCGTGCCGCTCAGCGTGCCGGCGGCGCTGGTGTCCATCGTGATCACGTGATCATTGCCGCCGCCGCCGGGCGCCTCGGTGAATGTGCCGGCGGGGGCGGCAAAGCCGCTGCTGGCGCTGAGTGAGTAGCGCAGATCGGCGATGCCATTCACAGTCCAGAGTGCGATGTCGCCGCTGTTGATGACGGTCAGGGTCGCGGTGGCAAACGCCCCGACCGGGACCGCGCCGAAATCGAGCTCGAGCGGTGAATCGATCTCCGCCGGCACGCGCAGATCAACATAGACCGGCAGATGCCCCGCGCCGGCGGCGGCGTTGCGCAGGGCCTGGGCGATGACCGGGCCGACCATCGTGTTGCCGGTCGTGCGAAGGGTCGTGTCGAAACTGGCGCCGTCATTACCATAGGAACGGTAAGAGTGCCGTGAGTCATTCCAGGTCGAGGTGCTGTAGGGTGTTCCGGCTTGACCGATGTAATCGAGACCGTCGCCGTCGATCAGTGTATCGGACATCAGGATTTGGTCGTAACGATCATCCATGCCGCCGGCGCCGATGGGGTCTTGCGTATGAACAAATCGATAGGCCACGTTGTTGTTCCACGTGCCGGGCGTCGCAATCGGATCGAAGAAGCGGCCGGCGTCGCTGGCCTGCGG
The DNA here is from genome assembly GCA_964418235.1 of uncultured Planctomycetales bacterium. GTDB lineage: Bacteria > Planctomycetota > Phycisphaerae > UBA1845 > Fen-1342 > CAYQLG01. The sequence goes on along the minus strand of CAYQLG010000017.1, from coordinate 41,042 downwards.
CCCGGTCAACTCGACATACGCGGCCTCGCCGGAAGATTGGATGTTCAAGTCGCCGCCGAGCAGAAAGCTCCAGGCAGGGTTGAGCGTTTCGGCGTTATCGCGCGCGGCGCGGGCTTCGTTCAGGCGAAGCGTGCCGTCGCTGCCGGTGGAGCCGGCCTTCATGTGCGTGTTGTAGCAAGCGAGGGTGGCGCCGGCCCCGGTGTAGCCGACCGGTCGAAAATCGAATCGCATCAGGTTGCGCGGGTGCAGGGCGCCGCCGGGCGAGACGGTGACGCGCTGAAGAAACTGCACCTTGCTCGAGCGGTAAAGCGCGACCTGGGCGGTGTCGCCGCCCGTCGCAAAACCGGTCGAAACCCAATCGCCCGGACTCCCGACGGCCGAGTTGAGCAGATTGCGGAAGTTGTTGACCGCCGTCGGCGTGCTGAATTCCTGCGCGAGGATGATGTCGGGCGCCAGCGAGCGGCCCTCAAACGTCGCGTAAAACACCGTCTGTAGGTCGGCGGCGCGGGTCGTGCCATCATAATTACTGATGTTGTAGGTCACGACGCGCAGCTGGGCCACGGCGTGATCGACCAGCAGCCATCCGAGGACCAACCCGATCAGGCGCCGCGCGCTGCGGTTCGACCGCGATAAACAACGGTGACAATATGACAGCATGCTCATGGAGGAGCGCTCCGTATTCTTGTGAGTCTATCCGGCAGTTTTCTGGGCATCTCCATGCCCGGTCGGCCCGGCTCGGGCGACCCAGGCAGTATAGCCCAGGCAGGCTGATTCTCGATGAGCCGATGCAGCAGGCGCTCGCTCAGGGCGGCCCATCTTCATCCTCGCGGCGCATGCGCAGCCAGCGCGGCCGCAGCAGATTTCGCAGCGCCTCGGTCAGCCGAAAACCCCGTCCGCGCACCTGCGGCGGAAAATCGATCCGCGCGCGCGCGTCAGAACCGGCCGGCGGCCGGCGTCGAAAGACCCAACCCACCAGCCACGTCAACAGCAAAGCGCTCCATAGGCGCCGCAACCACCCGCCGCGGAGGCTCGGAGCATGCTTGAAATCAGTCCGTTTCATCAACCACATAGCTATCCCAGTTCGTCGCGCGCAGCGCCAGCGGCGCTTTCGCACCTTGCCTCGCATCATATCGATCGCGAAGCCCGAGCGCGGCGCGTCACATGCCTGCGCACTCGACAGCTCGTCGCGCAGTTTCTCTTCGCAGCCGCAGCACTAGACCATTTTCAGAATTGATCGGTCGCTTGGAAAAAAACCACGATCGGGAAAGCAGCGGCTGGATTTTCCGTGAGTGTCCGCTTCCTCACGGGCGCGGTTCGGTTAAGAGAGCGCGGTTCGGTAAAGACGGAACGAGACGAATTGCGTAGCTACCCATGCAACCTGAGGCCGGCCAGGGCAGGCAACTTGCTGCCTGCCCCGCACTACCCGCCTGGCGAAGTCGTGATCGAGAATTATGCCGGCATGTATTTCTTCGCGGCTTCGACCAGCTCTTTCACGTGCGCTGCGCTGGCGTTGAACATCTCGCGCTCGCGCGCGTCCAGCTCCAGCTCGATGACGCGCTCCACGCCGCCCGCGCCGAGAACGCATGGCACGCCCACGAAGTAGCCGCCGACGCCATACTCCTTGTCGCAGTAGACGGCGCAAGGCAGAACGCGCTTCTTATCGCGAATGATCGATTCAGCCATCGCGACGCTGGCCGACGCCGGAGCGTAATAGGCGCTGCCGGTCTTGAGCAGATTGACGATCTCGGCCCCGCCGTTGCGGGTGCGCGTCACGATCTCCTCGAGTTTGCCGGGGGCGATGAGTTGCGTGACCGGCACACCGCCGACGCTCGTGAAGCGCGGCAGCGGCACCATGTCGTCGCCGTGGCCGCCGAGGATCACCGCGGCGACATCCTCGACGCTGACGTTGAGATGCTCGGCGATGAAGGAGCGATAGCGGGCGGTGTCGAGCACGCCGGCCTGGCCCATCACGCGATTCGTCGGAAAGCCCGAGACCTTGTGCGCGGTATAGACCATCGCGTCGAGCGGATTCGAAACGACGATCAGCACGGCGTTCGGGCTAAGGGCCGCGGCCTTCGCGGTTACCTCGGCGACGATCTTTACGTTGGTGGCGAGCAAGTCGTCGCGGCTCATGCCCGGCTTGCGCGGGATGCCCGAGGTGATGATGATGACGTCGCTGCCGGCGGTTTCGTCGTAGCGGTTCGTGCCGATGATGCGCGCGTCAAAGCCCTCCACCGGCGAGGCTTCGAAGAGGTCGAGCGCCTTGCCCTGCGGCAGGCCCTCGACGATGTCCACCAGCACGATGTCGCCGAGTTCCTTGCTCGCCGCCCAGTGGGCGCAGGTCGCGCCGACATTTCCCGCCCCGATGACCGTCAACTTTGCACGTTTCATGAACGACGTTGCTCCACGCCACCGGGGCGAGCCGCGCCGGCGTGAACCGATGGGCCTGCACGCGGACGACCGCCGGCGGATGATTCGTTGCCAGGCTCCTCGCCGTCGGTACCGCCGCGGCGAATTCCGAATTCTAGCTGCAATCTTTCGGCGGCGGTAGGCGGCGGCTACGCTGTGCGGCGTCAGGGCAACCGCATGCCGGCTCCGGTTGCTCGCGGCAGCCGGGTGTGAACAGCCTGCCAGTCTGTTCCGGGCAGGCAGGATGCCTGCCCCGCCGGCATGCCGGGCGTCGTCGTGGTGGTTGAGCCTTTGGAACGATGCATGAAGCTCACGCTTGCGGAAATCACGGAATCGGCGGCGATCGAGCTGCTGGGCTTGCCGGGCGGGTGGTCCGCGTTTCTGCTGCTGGCTGTGACGACCGTCACGCTGCTGCTGGTGGTCTATCTCTATCAGCGCGAGGGCCGCGCCGGCGTCGGCGCGACGCTGCGCTATTCGCTCGCCGTCGCGCGTTGTGTCGTACTGGTCGGCTTGGCCGCAATCTGGCTGCGGCCGGCGATCGCCACGTATGCGATCAATACCGTCGCCGCGCGCGTCGGCGTGCTCATTGACGTATCGGAAAGCATGAGCATCGCCGATCCGGCCCTGCCCGACGATCGCACCCGGCTTGCGGCGGTCGAGCGCCTGCTGAACGCGGAGCGGCACGATTGGCTGCGGCGGCTGGCCGCTCGCAACCAACTCAGTGTCTTGACTTTTGGCGAGCGCTCGGCGGCGCTGAGCGGCGCGGTCGAGGCGGCCGCGCCGGCTACCACCTCCGCGCCCGCGGTGACCGGGGCGGAGGTCACGCCGTTTGATCTGACCGGCGCGCTGGATGCGGCAGCGCGCCTTCGCACGGACATGGGCAGCGCCGTCCAGCGGCTGATCGATGAATTCGGCCCTGCGCCGGCCGCGGGGATCGTGCTGATCACCGATGGACAGGCCAACAAGGGCATGCCGCTCGAAGAGCTGAGCGAGTTCTGCCGTCGCCGCAAGGCGCCGCTCTATGTTGTCGGCGTCGGCGGCATAACGGAGCCGCCCAACCTGCGCATCACGCAGCTATCCGCGCCGCCTGCCGTGCCGCGCGGCGATCCGTTTGAAATCAAAGTCGAGGTCGGCGTGACCGGCGTGGAAGGGCCGCTGGAGGTCGAGGTCGAGTTGCTCGCGCGACCGGCGGACTCCATTTCCGGGACGATGCTCGGCGCTGCTCGCGGCGAGCCGCGCGCCGAACGCCCGGACACGGGTGCTACGCCGACAGCCGGCGGCGTGGAGGCTGGCGGTGCGGAAGAGTTTGCCGCCGACGCGCTCTTGCAGGGCGAAACGCGTCTCGCCGCACGAACGGTCGAATTAGCGCCGGGCGCCGACGCGACGCTGACGTTTGAAGCCCGACCCGATGTGGCGGGCGAGACGCTCTATCGGGCGCGCGTTCGTCCGCTGCGCTCTGAACCGGTTATGAGCGATAACGCGCGCGAGACGGCAGTGCTGGTCTTGCAGGATTTGCTGCGCGTTCTGCTCGTCGCCGGGCGACCGTCGTATGACTATCGCTATGTCTCGCGACTATTGGAGCGCGACAAGAGCGTTAATGTGAGTTGCTGGCTGCAATCCGCCGATGAGCGGGCGGTGCGCGACGGCGACGAAATCGTCACCGAATTGCCGCGCGACATCGAGAAGCTCTTCGCGTATGACGCCATCTTCCTGTTCGATCCCAACCCGGCGGATCTTGATCCGGGCTGGGCAGCGCTGGTCAAGCGCTTCGTCGATGAAGCCGGCGGCGGGCTGCTGGTGCAGGCCGGACTGCAATTCACGCCGCGCTTTCTGACGGATGCGCGCGTGGCGGACATCGTCTCGATCCTGCCGGTTTCGCCCGATCCCGAGGCCGAGCTGCGGCTCTCCGACCTGGGCACGTTCCGCGATCGTGCGTTCGCGCTGCAAATACCCGAGGTCGTGCGCGGCCATCCGCTGTTGGCGCTGCGGTCCGCGCCACTCGAAAACGCCGAGGAGTGGCGCAAGCTCCCCGGCGTATGGTGGCACCTGCCCGTGCTGCGCGAGAAGCCCGTCGCGACGGTGCTCCTGCAACACTCGGCGGCGGCCTTTCGATCGCGCTTCGGCCCAGACGTGCTCTTCGCCGTGCAGCCCTACGGCAGCGGGCGGACGGCGTTTCTCGGGTTCGACAGCACCTGGCGCTGGCGGGCCGTCGCCGAGCCGGTCTTCAATCGCTTTTGGGTGCAGATGGTGCGCTATCTCGCCCAGGCGCGGCGCGAGGGCGCCAGCCGCCGCGGCGTGATCACGATTGATCGCGATGCGCCGAGCGTGGGCGATTTTCTCAAGATCGAAGCGCGCGTGCTCGATCGCAACTATCTGCCCTGGCACGAGCCGCGGGTCGAGGCGGCGCTGCACGATGCTGCCGGCACGGTGCGGCCGGTTTCGCTCGAGGCTGACCCGGCCCGCGAAGGCTGGTACACCGGGCGGATTCTGCTCGAGCAGGGCGGGGCCGCGGCGCTGCGGCTGGAGCTGCCCGATGCCGACGCCATGCCGACGACGAACAGCTCGTCGGCAGAGCCTGTGGGCGGCGCCGCCGGAGCGGCTGATTCGAACAGCGCACCAGCCGGGCCGAGCAGCGCACGGGCCGGGTCGAGCAGCTTGCCGGAAGGGCCGACGACGAACAGCGCAGCGATCGGCGTCGACAGCGGCGTCTTGACGAAGCGCTTCCGCGTGAATCGGCCTGATTACGAGCTGCGCGCGCTGCGGCAGCGCGACGATCTGCTGCGACGCCTGGCGACGGAGACCGGCGGGCGCTATGTGCCGCTCTCCGAGGCCGGCGCGCTGCCCGACTGGATCGAGAACGCCAGCCGCAGCGAACCGCCGCGGCGTGTCGGCGTACAGGAGCTGTGGGACGAGACCTGGGTGATGCTGGCGCTGGCCGCGCTGCTGGCGGGCGAGCTATGGCTGAGGCGGCGAAATCATCTGCTGTGAACTTCCCACTGCTCATCGTGGTATTGCATTGGGCGTTTTTCGTCGTGCTGGGGAGCTTTTCGTTGGTAGGTCTCGTGTGCAACCCGCTGGGAGCGATCGCAGCGCGGCGGGAGGGGCGGCCTTACTCGTATGTTGCTTTCTTGCCTGGTTTGAGCGGAGTGGCGGCCATGCTCATAGCGCCGCTGGATGGCTGGGCGCGCTGGGCGTGGGTTCCACTGGTCGCCGATGTTACGATCCTGTTTGCCGTTTGCTACCTTGCTTGGCGAATTGTTTGTTGGCGGTAACTTGAAGGTGCGATTCGATGATACTATTGCACTACATTTTCACTTTGGTGCGTGGCGCGATCCTGAGCGCTCGAAATAATCAGCTTAACATATTGCCCTTGCGGATATGATATGAGAGCAATCAAGATACTCTGTATTGAGATTCAGCTTGCCATAGGCTCAGCCTCGATTGCTGATCTGAATATGCCTGATATTCTCCAACAGGCACTTCAGAATCGCGCACCCCAGACCATCCGAACCGCCAAGATAGAATGGTCGTGGACGGACGATGATCCGATCTTGAAGGAACGAAGTCACACGCGATTTTTTTCGTGGCAATGCGCGGGAGAGGACTACTTGCAGGTTGATTGGGGCGACGAAGAGCGCGTGGTGCAACGCGATGAGAAAGGCAATCCGAATCGATTGGGTCAGTCTTCGATGATGTATTTGACGCACATGGGTGACACATGGATGCGTCCGGAAGACGCGGCGCATGTTCAGACCTGGGGCGCAGACCAGAAGCCGGAATTCTTGTTTGACGATCTGCGGCGTATCGGCGTTGCGCCGGTTCAGCATTGGAACGAATTGCCGGACATGCTTCAGAAAAATGGCATGCCTCCGCTTGAATATGCTGTGTCGGCCGAACAGTCGCTTGTCGTCGTCACAGCCCAGTCTGCTGATAGTGCGTTTCGCTGGTGGATTGATCCCGACCAGGGGCATAATATTGTCAAGACAGCGGTATTCGTGGATGGCCGTCAAATCGGCGAAACGGAAGTGTCGCTGCAGCGCAAGGATGGCATCTGGTTTCCCCGCCGTGTCGTGACCTACCGCATGGGCAATGGCGAACGGCGCGAGTCGGCTCCGAAGCAAGTGATCGATGTGATATCTGCCGAGTTCAACCGTCCCGAGCATTCGAAAAAGCTTGGCCCTGAGCACATTGGCGTGGAGCCGGGCATGAACATCTTTGGTCAATGGCGCCATCGCAAGGACTCCGACAAGCCTGTCCGGCTGGTCTGGGATGGCCATGGCCTGGCTGAGCACGATGAGTATCTTGAGCGCGTTGAACGCGGCGAGGCTGAATTTGGCCCGACCGTCCGGCGTGAGATGGTCCGCGCGATCGCGATCCATGAGCGTCGCATGCGGTTGCAGGATTTCCAGGCAACGTCACGCCCGGCTGGCACTCAGCCCGTAGCCACGACACAACCATCATGGCGCGGATTTGAGAGCATGTGGGAGAAATACACCCGTGAATTCATCTCCACCTACAAGCTCGACGAGGAGCAAACACAGCGCGCTTGGATGATCCTGCGCGGCTGCCAGGATGTCGCGACACGCCACGTGCTTCGATATCACGATGAATTGGATCGGCTCTCAAAAGCGCACGTTGCGCCCCAAGACGCTACAAGCCGAAACGAGCATGAAAAGCGCCTTCAAGAGCTGTTGCGTCCGATTGACGATCTCTTTGAGCAGCGTCTGAAGCCGCGGCTTGAGAAGCTGCCGACCGCGTCGCAACGGAAGGCGGCTGCGTCACAGCCCGTAACGAGGTAGTCATGACCTGATTGGAGTATGTGCCCAACGGTGTGCGAGCGCTTTGAAACGAGACGGCAGTGGCAAGGCAGGAATGATCACGATTCGGCTAGACATGCGGACGACGAATTTTCGAGCTAAACCCTGCGTTGCGGCGCTCGCCGCGCTGCTGACGGGTGAGCTATGGTTCCGTCGGCGAAATCATCTCTTGAAGCCGGGTGCGATCATGTCCGATGCCCAGACGATCGCGGCGGCGCTATTCGGCGCCTGCTCGCTCTTTCTCATCCTCGGCAACCACATCCACGCGACGATCAGTCGATGGCGGAAGAAGTCATTCTCATTCGTCCCGTTTTTCGGCGGCCTTTCCGGCGCGGTGGCGATGTGGATTGCTCCCATCGACGGCCTCTGGCGCGTGGCATGGATTCCGCTCCTGGCCGATGTCACAATTCCCGGGGCGATCCTGGTTTTTGCCCCCATGATGTTCGGTGAATTGATTCGAAAACTACGCACGACGAAACCCGAAGCGTCTCAGCCGTCCCGCTTGCGTGTTATCTTCAGCCGCGCGGCGCGCGGCGCGGTGCTCACGTGCGCGCGGCCCGACGGCACGCAGACCTATGCCGTCATGAAGCAGGGCGAGTTCTTTCGGCGGCATGACGCCCTGCATTTCGCCGTCGAGTCGGTATTGGCCCGGCGCAGCTCGTTTTTCGGCCTGATCGCGGCGGGCTGGGCGATTGAGGATTTCTCGCTGCCGGGCGTCACGCAGCGCCTGCCGGCCGAGGCGGTCGAAACCGAATTCATCGTCGGTTATCTGGAGCAGGAGTGGGTGCAGGGGCGCACCCCGACCGCGGCGGACCTTGAACGCTATCTGGACCAAGCGCTCACGCCGGCGCAACGCGCGCACCCCGCCCCGTCCGCGGAGCAGGTTGAGCAAATCCTGGCCGCTTTCGCCAAGCTCGAAGCGCGGCTCCGCGCTCTGACGGATCGTCAGTCGGTGGAGCTTGAGTTCTAAGACGGACCGATTTACCCGGATCGGTCAGACGTCCGCCGCCGGAGAAGCTCCGTGGCGAAGCCGCCAGTCCTCAAAGCCCGTTGCGGCGGCGCGCTCGGCCCCAGTCGGAGCGTCAAATTCGGCCCCACGGCGCCGTCGAATTCGGCCCCATGCGCGCCGTCAAAAAACACCGCGCATCAACGCCGCCTTCCACGTATACTGAGAGTCTTAGTGCGGTTTCAAGCTTGCGGCTGAGTTGACCTTTCGAGACCGACCGCCGGTGCGTTCGGTCTTCGGCCCTCCGCGGCCGACGGCGTGCGCGCTGTAGCGTCGGCCCTCTGTGGCCGACGGCGAGCGCGCTGTAGCGTCGGCCCTCACTGGCCGACGGCGTCTGCAGCCGGCTGGATGAGCCTGACCGACGCGGCGTTGGGTACGGAGCCCCAACGCTACAGCGCTGGCGTATGCGCATGATCGCGCGTTGGTGCACATGGCCGTGCGATGTGTCTTCGGCCCTCCATGGCCGGCGCCGAGTTCGAAGAGCCATGCTGTCAGCCATGCTGCGCAGCGTGCAATATCAATGAAAACGCTCTAGTTCCGCCGGCGCCACGAGCTATGGTGGCTGGGCCAGGGCGCCGTGATGCGGGCAAGCATTCGCGCGGCCCCGCGGCCGTGCCGCGGTTTGTGGAGTCCCTCGAAATGAACAGCGATCACTATCAGCAGTTTCTCAAGTACGTGCGCGATGTCAGTCTGGCGCAATCGATTGAAGCCGTGCTCGATTGGGATCAGGAAACCTACATGCCGCCGCGGGCCGCGCCGACGCGCGCGGCGCAGGCCGCCTGGATCGCCGGCGTCGCGCATGAGCGCTTCACGTCCGACGCTTTCGGCAAGCTTTTGCAGCAGGCGGAACGCGGCGTCCATGGCGACGCCGACGCACAGGTCAATCTGCGCGAGGTCCGGCGGCTTTTCGATCGCGCGGTCAGGTTGCCGACGACGCTTGTCCAGGAGATCGCCTCCTGCACCGCACTGGCCAAGGAGGCCTGGGGCGCAGCCAGAAGCCAGGCGCGCTTCGCGCTCTTTGCGCCGCATTTGGAGCGCATGCTTGACCTTAAGCGCCAGGTCGCGGAGAAGTACGGCTGGAACACCGAACCCTACGATGCGCTGCTGGATGAATATGAGCCGGGGGCCAAGGCGCACGAGATTCAGCAGGTCTTTGACGCGTTGAAGCCGGAGCTGGTGCGGCTGGTGCGCGCGATCGCCGGTGCCCCGCGCCGTCCCGACACGACGATCTTGTCGCGCTGCTTTCCGGTCGAGGGACAGGCGGCCTTCAGCCGCATGGTCGCGGAAGCGATGGGCTTCGACTTTGAGGCGGGCCGGATCGACCGCTCCAAGCACCCGTTTTGCACGAGCTTCTCGCCGCTGGATGTGCGGCTGACGACGCGCTATCGCGAGGACTATGTGCCGATGTCGCTGTTTGGCACGATGCATGAGGCGGGGCATGGGCTGTATGAGCAGGGCCTGCCCGCCGAGCATGCCGGCACGCCGCTGGCGCGGGCCGTTTCGCTGGGAATTCACGAATCGCAGTCGCGCCTCTGGGAAAACATGATCGGGCGCGGGCGGCCGTTCTGGGAACACTATTACCCGGCTTTGCAACGCGAGTTTGCCGCGCTGTCGGATGTGGCCCTCGATGATTGGCTGTTCGCGATCAACACGGTGAAGCCCTCGTTCATCCGCGTCGAAGCGGACGAAGTCACGTATGGTCTGCACATCATGCTGCGGTTCGACCTCGAGCGGCGGCTGGTCGCGGGCACGCTGGCCGTGAAAGACGTGCCGGCGGCGTGGAACGACGGCATGAAGGCGCTGCTGGGCATCACGCCGGCCAGCGACGCGGAGGGTTGTCTGCAGGATATTCACTGGAGCAGCGGACTGGTCGGCTATTTCCCGACCTATCAACTCGGCAATCTCTATGCGGCCCAGTTCATGGCGGCGGCGGAGCAGGCGATGCCGCGGCTGCATGACGACGTGCGCGCGGGGCGGCTGCGGCCGCTGCGCGAATGGCTGCTGGCCAACATTCATCAACACGGTCAGCGCTACCGCGCGCACGAACTGGTCCAGCGGATCGCCGGCGGTCCGCTCGCACCAGGTCCGTATTTGCGATATTTGCAGAACAAATTCGCGCCGCTGTATGGGCTGTAACACGTCCGGCGGGCCGCACACACGGCAGTATGCCGCGACCGCAAACCGAACCGCGACCGTGAGGGAGCGATGCGCTGCGAGACCGCGCATGGCTATTATATTCATCGGCGGTGGAATGCGCGCAGTCTGTGCCGGCCAATCGATCGAATTGCGAAAGGGGACGCCGTCGCGCCCGCGAAGATGGTGCGGCATTGTGATGAGAGTATTGCGTTAGATCAGGCGTCGGCGGACTCGAATCGCTTCCTGACGGGCGCGGTTCGGTATGCAGACGTGCGTGGATGGATTCGTCGGCGGTGGATCAGAGCCAAACCGTTAACGACAATCGAGGCGTTTCCCGCCGAGCCACAGGAGATTGTGATGAATCGTCGAATCGCTGCGCACGATGGCTTGTTCGCCATGAGCGTTTCGCTATCGCTGTGCCTGGCGAGTTCCGGCCCCGCCTTCGCAGCGGTGATGCGTGGCGACGCGAACTGCGACGGTCATATCAATTTTGACGACATCACCTGCTTTACCGCCGCGCTGGTCGGCGTCGACCCATGGGAGGATTGCGGCCGCGGTTTGTATTGTGACTATCTCGCCGCCAACGACGTCGATCTCGACGGCGTGGTCGGCTTTGACGACATCACCCCGTTTGTGCTCTGTCTGACGCGGGGCGCCTGCACGCTCGAGAGCGCGGCGCTCGATGCCGAGCTGGCCGGCAACCCGCTTTCTCTATTTCCCTATTTTCATTTTGTGACGGCGATTCAGCAGGATCAGCCGGTGCGCGTCGCGCTCGATCCGACGCGCTATCCGCAAATCGTCGGCGTTTCCGCGCGCATCTACATCGTGGCCAACAAAAGCGAAATCGAATGGCGCGATGCTCCGGCCCTGACCGACGTGACCGCCGGCGGATACGCCGATGTGCTGTTCAGCGGCGGAACGATTCAGGCCAACACGTTCACGCTGGCAGCGCCGGGCGAGTTGCCCAGTGCGGATGGCGTGGCCTTCGGCGTTGGTTATGACGTCGTGATCGATCTCAATGCCAATGGCCAGCTCGATGCCGGCGATCTCATCGATGGCCGGCTTGAGCGGCAGGCTGGTTTTTACGTCGTGGGAGATATCACGGTCGACGGGCCGCGCCCCAGCATGCGGGCCACCTATGTCGTCGATCCGGAAATCGGGCAGCCGCCGGGACAGTCGATTCCGGGCGGAGTCTGTGGCGCCACGGGAACAAGCTGTCGCAGCCAGCGCGTTTTCTATCCGGCTGACATCGCGCCGGACGAACGCCTGCCCCTGGTCGTCATCAGCCATACCAGCGGCGGTGTGCTCAACTGGTACGATTATCTCGGCGATCACCTCAGCTCGCGCGGCTTCGTCGTCGTCAGCCATGCCACCAACACCGTCGCCGGCGTTCTCGCCGCGGCAAGCTCAACATTGCAGCATGTCGATGCGTTTCTGGCCCAGCGGGAGCTGATTCCGTCGTTACTGCCTTTGGCCGATCATGTCGACGCCCGGCGGCAGGTCTGGATTGGCCACGGCCGCGGCGCGGAGGGCGTCGTGCTCGCCTATGACCGGCTCGTGGACGGTGAACAGCGCAGCGCCTACACGCGGGAAGATGTGCGCCTGGTGGCCGCGATCGCCCCGACTGATTTTCTCGGGCCAGACGCCACCCATCCTCACGGCGTCGACTTCCAGTTGCTCTATGGCGCCGCCGACGGCGACATCCCCGGCGGTCCGCAGAGCGATGTGACGGCGCCGTTCAACGTCTTTGAGCGCGCCCGCGGCGACCGGCAATCGACATATATCCACGGCGCGGGGCACAGCTACTTCGATTGCTGCGGGTTTCGCGACTTTGCCGGCGAAAGCGACACCGACATCGGTCGGGCCGTAACCCAACGCATCGTGCGGGCCGCGCTCCTCGCGCGCGTTTTGAGCAGCGTCCGCGGCGACCGGGCGGCGCGCGACTACCTGTGGCGACACTACGAAGAATTGCGGCCCTTCGGCGTGCCCGAAAGCGGCGCGTCCGGACCGGTCGTGGTGGATCATGAATATCGCACCGCCGAGCCGGTCGCCGGCAGTGCGGCGCGCAAGCGTGTCATCGACGATTTTCAGAGCGAGCCGGCCCTGGAGCGGGCCAGTTCGGGCGCGGCGGTGGTCAGCAGTCTCACCACGCGCGCCGAAGTGCCGCTCAATGACAGCGACGGCACATTCACCTATTCACCAACAGACCCGGCCCAGGGCATGACCCGCGCACGGACAAATGACACGTCGCGCGGCCTGACGCTGCTTTCGCCGGCGGGGGCGGCGCATATGCTGGAATATCAACTGGCGGCCGCACAGCGCGACCTGACGGCCTACACCTATTTGTCGCTGCGCGCGTGTCAGATCACCCGTTCGCCGCTGACGCTGGCCCAACCCGCCGACGCGGACTTCACCATTTCGTTGCGCGATCACGCAGGCCGCAGCGGCGCCATCCGCATCAGCGCCTATGGCGGCGGCCTCGAGCGGCCCTATCGCCGCGGCGGTTCGGGCCTGGGCCTCGGATGGGCCAACGAGTTCGAGACGATTCGCATCCGCCTCACCGATTTTCAGCGCAACGCAACCGGCTTGAACCTCGCGGATGTGGCCGCGATCAGGCTGGAGTTCGGCGCGGCCTTCGGCTCCGACGGCGTGCATCTGGGCATCGACGATCTCGAAGTTGTGCGCGAATAGTCCGCGCCTACTGGGTCAATTCGCCGCAATGATTCGGCCGTTCGCTCTCGCGCGATGCTGGCTATCGGTCCCGACCATGACTTTGGACCGTGTGCGAAGAAACAGCGACAACCACAAGAGCGCCGCGGCGGACGGCTCGGGGACGGCGATGAAGAACTCACCCACGAGAGAGGGACGCGCATACCCGGTTAGCTGGATCGTCCGGATGGGTGGATCCGTTGGATCGCTGACATAGAAGCCGAACTGTTCGGAACGCAGCTTCTCCACAAATCGCCGGATGGACGTGCCGTCGTCGGTCGTGACCGTCACCATCGCGATGTCAACCGCACTGATGCCAAATGCGAACGCGCGCGTGTCGGGCGGCAGCGTCATGGTAAATGACAGAGTGTCAGCTCCGCCGAAGTAATAGGCCGGACCGACATAGGGATGACCCCAGAATACGTATGTTGTGGGAACGTGCCGTAAACTCGTTGGTTCAGAGAACTCTAACTCCATGCCCGTTGGAGACAGTGCAGACAAGACCATTGTCCCTGCCGGTCGGTTATCAGGCGGAAATGGTGTCAGGACATGCCCGCCCAAGCTCGGCGGCGGCGCGCCGGCGCCGAACGAGACGGCGGTAACCCTGGCGCCGGCGGCCGGAATGGCAAGCAATGCTGAGACGAGCACGATGCAGCAGGACGATTTCATCTGTTCGTACGATTCGGCCTAGTGGGGTTTCTAGACATCAGCGGATTCATCATTGTCGGTGGTGCACAATTAACATGCAAAGCTGAAACTGGCGCCGTCGCAGGCAACGGATACATAGACGCCATGCCATGGGCAATTTCAGTGCGACGGCCAGGCTCAAAGCGCGTCCGATGTTCTCGGCTCCACATCCCAAAACCTCCCGTTCACGATCGACGATTCAGGAACGCTTTCATTTCATCAGGTTTCACGCCCTTGCCTTAAGCTACTGCCAGAGCGGGCGGTCTGCAAGCGAATTTTCATTCGGTTTGTGCAAGTTGTTCGATTGGCTGATCAGTCCATCAAGACGGTTGTCGTGGGCGGCCCCCGCGCCGTGGCCGCGATCAGGCTGGAGTCCGGCTCTGGCTTCGGCTCCGACGGCGTGCATCTGGGCATCGACGATCTCGAAGTTGTGCGCGATTTACCCTTGCATTTCAGGCCTGCCCGATGCGCATGGACCGGGCCGCCGGCGCGCGTGGAGTCCGGCGGCGGCGGCGATTACACTGCCGGCCATCCGCCGACCGATTGCGGCCGGCCGAATCGGCGGCGCGTCGCACGCGTGAGACGCATGCGTCGCGCCGTTTGAGCCAAGAGGCAAACCCCATGCCGATCGCAGACCCAACGCAGACCATGACAGCGGCGACCGAGCGGCCTCCGCCGGCGGTTGCAACGGGCGCTATTTCGAGCGGCGGTGCAACTGGAAATGAAACCAGCACGGCCGCAAATTCGGAGTCTGCCGCGGCGCTAACCGGCGAAGACACCGCCGCTTTGCTTGGACGGATTGAGCGGTCGTTGCGGGACATCCGCGGCCACATCGAGACACATGAGCGCGAGCAGCGGCATCAAGAGTTCCCGCTCTATGGCTGGCTGGCGGCGGTGGCGCAGTTGCTGGCGCTGCTGTTTGCGATCGCCGCGCTGATGGACTGGTTTTCCAGCCCCGGTGGCTACGGCCCGATCGTCAGCCGCGTGCTCTTCGCGGTTTTCTTTCAGCTCGCGACGCTGACGGCGCTGCTGGCTGGAGGTTTGAAACGACGCTCATAATCGTCTCACGCATCGAATGGGGTGGAGCAGGCTATTTCGGCCGCGCCGCGCTGTAGCGTTGGGGCTTCCGTACCCAACGCCGGG
>CAYQLG010000017.1:1923-26035 GCA_964418235.1 uncultured Planctomycetales bacterium | reverse complement strand
AAGGTGGAAAGGTGGAAAGGTGATGACGCGGGGTGGTTTCAGACGGGCTATTTCGGCCGCGCCGCGCTGTAGCGTTGGGGCTTCCGTACCCAACGCCGGGTCGGCCGGGATTTTCATGCCGGCTCCAAACGCCGTCGGCCACGGAGGGCCGACGCGCGGGATGGTGAGAAGGTGAGAAGGTGGGAAGGTGGAAAGGTGGAAAGGTGATGACGCGGGGTGGTTTCAGACGGGCTATTTCGGCCGCGCCGCGCTGTAGCGTTGGGGCTTCCGTACCCAACGCCGGGTCGGCCGGGATTTTCATGCCGGCTCCAAACGCCGTCGGCCACGGAGGGCCGACGCTACGAAACGCCAGCCGGCCTATGGATGCACCGCTGCGCCGGGCATTTCACTTCGTTCTTCGCTCTTCGCACTTCGCACGTCGTTATTCGAAGCGCCTCAGCCTTCGCGGGCGGTGCGCCAGGCGGCTTGATCGCCCGGAGTCCAGGCACGGTGCGTCAGCGTCTCAAACGCCGGGCGGAAGGCCGCCGCGCCGAGTTGTCGCTCGATCCGCCGGGCGACGAGCTTGACGTGTTCGACAAGCTGATGCAGCCGCGCCAGATCGGCCCGCGAGCCGCCGGCGCGGGCGGCTTCACGCAGTGGTTTCTCGAGCTGCAGAAGCAGAGGTATGCCCTGCCACAAGAGCGCATGGCGGGCCTCCGCCAACGCGCCATCGCGGTAGTCTTGATACACATGCTCGACCAGTCGGACCCATTGCACGCCAACCGTATGCAGCTTCACGGCTAACATGAGCGGATCGTCGGCTTCGAGGCGCTCCGCCGCCTGCGCCGCGAGCCGTAGTACATCGTCGCCGGTCGGGCCGCAGGCCTCGTCACGCCACGCCCGCCACAGTGAAAACGGATTCTGGCGCATGACGAGGTGCTCGCGCAACTGCCGCCAGCGGCCCGGCGCGAGAAACGCGCTGATCGCGGGGATCGCTTCGCCGAGCAGATCCGCCGCCGCGACCCAACCGGCGTGGCTTTCCTGTTCCAGCGCGTGACGCCAATCGGTTTGGTGCGCCAGCCGCCGGCCCGCGGCATAGATCAGCGGCAGCGTCGCGGCATAGTTCGTGAAGTAGCACAGCTCCCAGGAGGTCAGCAGTACGCCGAGCGCCCCGGTCGCGCGGGCATCGGCGGCGTGCGCATCGATCAACTCGCGCGTGACGCGCCAATGGCACCACGCACCGCTGTAGGTCTCGACGCTGGGGCAACAGACCACGTCAAAGCCTTGGGCTTGCAGCCGCTCGGTCGTGGGCCGCGGGCCGCGGGTGTATTGCCAGTCGAAAAGCACCGTTCCGCGCGGCAGGGCGGCGAGCGCCTCCGGGTGCTGCAAGAGCATGTCGGCCCACAGCGCCGGTCGCCGGCCGCGCTCCAGCACATAGCGGCACAGCGGCGCGAAATACTCGGCATAGAGGCCGCCTTTGCCGACTTCGGCGGCGCGCGCGGCGCAGCGCGGGCACTGGCCGAGTTGCCAGGTCTCATCGCCGCCCAGGTGCAGCCACGGGTCGTCAAACGCGGCGAGGGCATCGTCGATCAGCCCGCGCGCGAAGGCGGCGCACTCCGGGCGCGTGGCGCAAATCTGCTGGCCCAGCCCCTCATAGGGCCCTTCGGACAGATGCTGCCCGCCTTCCGCTCGAATGAACCCCTCGCAGTGGCCCAGCGTATTCAAGAAGGGCACCAGCCGTATGCCCATGGCGCGGGCTGCGGCCGTCAGCTCCGCAACTGTCGCGGGCGTCAGCGCGCCGTCGTCCGCCGCCCACGGCGCCGAGCGATAGGCATAGCGATGCTCCAGATAGAGGCCCAGCGCGTTGTAACCGGCGGCGGCGGTGCGCGCCATGATCGCGCGTAAGCCTTCCAGCGTCGGCGATTGTTCGCGCGCCACGTCGAGCATCCAGCCGATGAAATTCATAGGCGCGCCAGCCTACCGCGCTGCGGCCGATTGAAAAGCCGGTCGGCGGTTGCGCGCGGCCCCAGGGCAGGCAGCGCGAGCGGCGCGCCGCGCCGGCTAGCGCGAACGGCTCGCAGAAATTCGGCCCAGACACTACGATGCCGGACGGCACAGACCTTGTAACAGAAGGGAGCAAGCATGCGGCTGGAGAGCGGCCCGGCGAAAGTGGATTCGTACTGGTGGATTGCCCGCACGGTAGTCTTTCTCGGCTTCGCGCTGTACTTCGTCTATGACGGCGCGATCGGCTGGCCGGGGGCCGTCCGTAAAGAGGCGGAGAAGCAGCTCGCGGGCGGCGTCTTCAAGGGGCGCCTGAGCTATGACCAGTTGCCGCTGAAACCCGAGCAGGCCGACTTCGAGCAGTTCCGGGCCGAGGTGAGCGAAGTCGCGAAAAACGCCAAGCCCAAGGCCGAGATGCTCATCCCCAAGGACGGGCCGCCCCCGCTGGGAGAGTCGCCGCTGCAGGAACCCGTCGAGGGCCGCACGGCGCACTATTTCATCGGAAAGTATGGCTATGCCATGGTCGAGGTCGCGGACGATCGCATCATCCCCGATACGATGAAGTGGTCTGAGTGGAAGAAGGATTACAACCGCGAGAAGATCGAGGGCCAGTTCTATTGGGCGGCGCTGCCGGGCGTTTTCGGGCTTTATTTTCTCTATCGCATGATCAAGGCGCTGACGCTCCGCGCCGTCATCGATGATCAGGGCCTGACCTATGGCGGTGAGCGCATCGCCTGGGCCGAGATGAAGTCGCTGCGCGATTACAGCCCCAAGGGCTGGGTCGATCTGCACTACACGCACGGCGGACAGGAGCGCAAGCTGCGCATCGACAATGAGAAGATTCTGAAATTCAACGAGATCATCGACGAAATCGTCCGTGAAAAGGGCTTCGAGCATCCCGTCGACGCCTATGAGCTGAGCAAGCACGCCGCCACGGACGAGGCCGACGCCGAAGCCGAAGGCGCCGCGTCGTCGAAACGCGCGGAGTAATCGCGCCCCGCGGGCTGCGGCGACGGCGATCACCGCCGCACCGCCGGCGGTCGGCGCCGCGTTCAACCGGCCGCGATGAAGCGATCAAGCGGCGCAGCGAGTCCTCGAGCCTGGCTTGCCATGAATCCACTTCAGTTCCTTTGGCGACAGGAGAGCGGGCTGATTCTGGTCATCCTGTTGCTGGCGCTCGTGCTCAGCGTCTTGGGCGGCTCGGTCCAGCTCAAACAGCGGGATCCCGACACGGGCCGCGTGATCGACACGACCACCGTCAACAAGTTTTTGCAGAGCGCCAACCTCGACAACATTCTCAAAAATTGCTCCTGGATCGCGATCATGGCCGTTGGGGCGACGATCCTGATCGTCTGCGGCGGCATCGATCTCTCGATCGGCGCCAGCTATTGTCTGGCGGCGGTCTGCGGCGCGATGGTGCTGCGCCACTTTGGGCCGGATGGGCCGGCCGCCGGCGGAAACGCGCTCGGCCTGGCCCTGGGAATCGCCGGCGCGCTGGCGGTCGGGGCGGCGTGCGGGCTGGTCAACGGCGCGCTGATTGTCGGCCTGCGCGTGCACCCCTTCATCATCACGCTCGGCACGATGTCGATCTATCGCGGCGTAGCTTTCATCGCCACGCAGGCGCAGGCCGTGACGGGCTATCCGCCGGCGCTGGGCACGGCGCTGCGGGCGACCTGGCTCGATTTCACCGTCGGCCCCATCGTCGTGATGCTCGTGGTGGTGCTGCTCGGGCGGGTCGTGCTCACCAATCTGATCGTCGGACGTGAGCTGTTTGCCGTTGGCGGCAACGAGATCGCGGCGCATTACTCCGGCGTTCGCGTCGGGCGCGTCAAGCTGCTGGCCTACACGCTCGCGGGCCTGTCGGCCGGCATCGCCGCGGTCGTTACGCTCGGCGTGTTTGGCTCGGCCGACTCCTCAACCGGGCGTGGTTATGAGCTGGACGTGATCGCGGCGGCGGTTGTCGGCGGCGCCAGCCTCTCCGGCGGGCGCGGCGCCGCGCTGGGCGCGCTGCTCGGCACGATCGTGATTCAGCTCATCGCCAACGGAACGGTCATCCTCGGGGTCGATCAGAACTACACCGAGATCATCAAGGGCGCTGTCATCATCGCGGCGGTCGTGCTCGATCAGATGGCCGGTCGCCTCAGCGCTCGCCGGCTGCTCCGCGCCTGAACCGCCCCGCGCCCGTGAACCGAACCGCGCTCGTGAGGAAGCGATTCGACTATCGTAGCGCCAAAACAACCCGCAACGTCAACTGCCCGCATGCCCCAGGTTCGCAGTCGCTCCAAGCTTCGCCATCCCGCTCGCCTCGGCGCGACGGATACATCCCGACCGTTCCGACTTGCATGTGCGCACCACAGCTTGCCCCGGTTGAACACGCGCATGACGATGCCCCGACGATGCCCGGCGTCCCAACCGAGAAGCCGCTAACATCGCATAGATGCCGCCAAGCGTGGACCCTGCCGAAGCCCAGCTCCCGGTCCTCGTAACCGGGGCCACCGGGTATATCGGCGGGCGGCTCGCGCCGCGATTGCTCGAGGCGGGCTTTCACGTGCGGTGCCTGGCGCGAGACGCGCGAAAGCTGCGGTCGCGATCCTGGGCGAATCATCCCGCGCTGCAGCTCATCTCTGGATCGGCAGAGCGCGAAAGCGATCTGACGGACGCGATGAGCGGCTGCGGCGTTGCGTACTACCTCATTCACTCCATGATGGCGGTGGGTCATGACTACCGCGAACATGATCGAACGCTCGCGGAGCGCTTCGCGCGGGCGGCCCAGCGCGCAGGCGTCCAACGCATCATTTACCTGGGCGGCCTGGGGGAAACCGGCGATGGGTTGAGCGAACACCTAGCCTCACGCCGAGAAGTCGAAACGGCGCTCGCCTCGAAGACTGTGCCCGTCACGGTGCTCCGCGCGGCGATGATCATCGGCTCCGGCTCAGCTTCCTACGAAATCCTGCGCTACCTTGTCGAGCGACTGCCGATCATGGTCACGCCGCGCTGGGTGAAGACGGAATGTCAGCCGATCGCCGTCCGCAATGTGCTGGATTACCTGATCGCCTGCTTGAACACGCCGGCGACCATCGGACGCACTCTCGACATCGGCGGCGCCGACGTCATGACCTATCGTGAGATCATGCAAGTCATGGCCGAGGCCCTGGGGCTGCGGCGCCGCTTCATCATGCCGGTGCCCGTGCTCACGCCCCGGTTAAGCTCGCTGTGGATTCATCTGGTGACCCCGATCAGCCATCGAATCGCCCGGCCGCTGGCGGAGGGGCTGCGCAATCGCGTCGTCTGTCGAAATGACGATGCCGCCCGGCTCATGCCGCAACGGCTGCTTTCGGTGCGTGAAGCGATTGAAGCCGCGCTGGGAAAAGCCCTGGCCGCACAAGTCGAGACGGCCTGGTCTGATGCCGGGGCGATTCCGGGCGATCCCGATTGGGCCGGCGGAAAGGTCTTCGTCGATCGTCGAGCGATCGACGTAGCCGCCCCCGCAGAATCGGTTTTTCGGGCTTTTTGTCGCATCGGCGGCGACAATGGTTATTACGCCGCCGATGGGCTGTGGCGCTTTCGCGGCCTGCTCGATCGTTTGGTCGGCGGTCCGGGGCTGCGGCGCGGCCGCCGTGATCCGGAGACGCTCGCATTCGGCGAGGCTTTGGATTTCTGGCGGGTGACGGCGGTCGACGAAAACCAGCGTCTGGAATTGCGGGCCGAAATGCGGCTGCCGGGGGTGGCCACGCTGAGTTTCGAGGTCAGCCCCAACCCCGCGGACGCGCGGAAATCGACCCTGGTGCAAACGGCACGCTTCAAGCCGCTCGGGCTGTTGGGCCTTGGCTATTGGTATGCCGTTGCGCCGCTGCACGGGATTGTCTTCAACGGCATGTTGCGGGGTATTCGGCGTGAAGCCGAAACCCGTCGGCAGAGGGACGCCGCCGCCGCGGCGCGGCATTCGTAAGAAGAACCTCGAGCGGCCGATCCTTGGCGACCGGCGGCCGGCGCTGTCGTGCTGTCGGCAGGATGTCCCTTGCTTGGATCGAACAGCTCACAATCCGAGCGACACCCTTTCACCGCCGGAACATTCCGTCTTTAATGGGCGTCGGATCCCGGATTGAACCGGCGTGCCCAGAATCGCCGCTGCGCCCAGCAACGCTGCGCCGGGCATCACGGCGTCCAGCATCGCGGCGACGCCGCCGGAACCGGATTGCGAGGTGACTGTGGCCGGTGTGGTGGAACCGCGGCTTTCCCGCGGCTTGCGCGACTTATTTCCCGACGCGGTCGGCGCCGCGCGCGGGCTGATCGACACGATTCGCGGCGTCTATGAGCGCTACGGCTTTGTACCGCTGGCGACGCCGGCGATCGAGCATCTCGACGTATTGCTCGGCAGCGGCGGCCAGGAAGCCAACGCCTCGATCTTCCGGGTGCAAGGCCCGGAGGAAGACGAGAAACTGGGGCTGCGCTTTGACCTGACCGTGCCGTTGGCGCGCGTGTTCTCGCAATACATCGATCTGCCGCGGCCGTTCCGCCGCTATCAGGTCGGCTCGGTCTGGCGGGCGGACAACCCCGGACGCGGGCGCTTCCGCGAGTTCACGCAATTTGACATCGACGCGGTCGGCGTCGAGTCGGAGATTGCCGACGTCGAGATTATCGCGGCGCTGTGCGACGCGCTCACGGCGCTGCAGGTCGGCCCCTTCCGCGTGCGCTTGTCGAGCCGGCGCGTGCTGAATCTGCTCTTGACGTACGCCGGGATCGCGCCGGAGCGCGGCGGCGACGTGTTTCGCGTGCTCGACAAGCTGGACAAGCTCGGCATCGAAAAGGTGAAGCTCGAGCTGACGACGGGCTATAAGGATGAATCGGGCAGCCCGATTCCGGGGCTGGGGCTACGCGACGAGCAGGTGCGCAAGATCGAGGATTACCTCAACGTGCGCCCGCCGCGGCGTGAGGATGCGCTCACGACCGTGCGGGCGATGTTTGCGAGCGTGGCGGAGGCGGAGCGCGAGATTACCGGGCTGGCGCGCGTCTCGCAGGTGCTGGCGTCGCTGGGTTACGGCGACGACGTGGTCGCGATCGATCTGTCGATCGCGCGCGGGCTGGCCTATTACGACGGGCCGGTCTTTGAGGCCCATCTGCTCGATGCGCCGCAATTCGGCACGGTCGCCGCCGGCGGACGCTACGACAATCTCGTCACGCGCTTTTCGGGCGAGCGCGTGCCGGCGGTCGGCGGATCGATCGGCGTCGATCGGTTGCTCGCGGCACTGACGGAGCTGGGGCGCGTGAGAAGCCGCAAGTCGACCGCGCACGTGCTGGTCACCGCGATCGATCCGACGCTGATGGATGAATACGTCGCGATGACGTTTGAGCTGCGCCGGGCGGGCGTCAACGCCGAGCTATATCTCGGCGCCGAGAAGCGCTTTGGCAAGCAGGTGCGCTATGGCGACCACTATGAGGTGCCGATCGTCGTGGTCTGCGGCGGCGACGAGAAGGCCCGCGGAACCGTGCAACTCAAGGATATGTTTGCCGGCAAGCAGCGTGCCGCCGAAGTCGCGGATCGCTCGCAATGGCGACAGGAGCGACCGGGCCAATTTGAGGTGCCGCGCGGCGAGTTGGTGCAGCGAGTGAAGCAATTGCTGGCGGAGATGGGGGAGGGTAGCGGGGCGAGTTAGGAGTAGCGAGTTTTCGAGGGAAAAAGTGAGAAATGCGGAATGGAGCTGCTATAGCGTCGGCCCTATGTGGCCGACGGCGTAAGTGTGATGCGCGAAGTGCGAATCATGAAGAGCGCTGGGCGAAGAGCGAAATCGGTGCTTGGCGGCCGGCGTGGTTCGACGCCGGATCGCGCTTGATGCGTATGCAGGTCGTTGGAAAAGGATAACCGCTTGATTCTCGATGGAAGTTCGCTGGCGATCGATGCGCTGGTGCGCGCGGCACGCGATCCGCGCGTGCCCGTCTCCTGTGCGCCGGCGGCGCTGGCGGCAGTGGCCGAGGGGCGCCGCCCGATCATCGCCGTCGTCGATGAATATCGCCAGGCGCATGCCGACGGGCGCCCGCTGCCGCACGTCTACGGCGTCACCACCGGATTTGGCGAGTTCAAGAAGGAGCGCATCGCCCCCGACGATCTGGAGCAACTGCAGCAGAACATCCTGCTCAGCCACTCCGTCGGAGTCGGCGACACCAGCGACGCCGAAGATCTGGCCAACTACTTCGCCGCCGACGTGATCCGCGCGACGCTGATCCTCCGCCTCAACACATTTCTCAAGGGCCATTCCGGCGTCCGCGTCGAGCTGGTTGAGTGCCTGCTGGCGCTGATCAACGGCGGAGTTGTGCCGCTGGTTCCGACGAAAGGCTCGCTCGGTTCGAGCGGCGACCTCTGCCCGCTTTCGCATCTGTTCGCGGTGTTGCTTGGCGCGGGCCGCTATTACACCCTCCGCGGCCCCGGAGAAGCGCCGACGCCGGCCCGGCTGCGGCCCGCCGCGCTATTGCCGCAGGAACTGGGCATCACGCTGCCGCGCCCGAGTTACAAAGAGGGGCTGGCGCTCAGCAACGGCGCGACGCTCAGCACGGCGCTGCTGGCGCTGGCGATTCACGATGCCCAGACGCTCGCGAACACCTCCGATCTGGCGGCGGCGCTTTCGCTCGAAGCGGCCTGTGGTCGCACGCGGGCGCTCGATCCGCGCGTGCACGCGGCCCGCGGCCTGCCGGGACAGGCGGACAGCGCCGCGAACCTGCGGAATGTCCTGATCGACAGCCGCCTGGTCGATCGCAGCGACGAGGTGCAGGATGTCTATTCGCTGCGCTGCGCGCCACAGGTGCACGGCGCCGCGCGCGATGCGCTCGCCTTCACGCGGATGATCGCGACGCGCGAGCTCAACGCCGCCACCGACAATCCACTCTTCTTCCTCGCCGGCGGTCCGCCGTGGGATCTCGAGCAGTTCGCCGAAAATCGGGCCGGCGCCGCGACCGACCCGATCGCCTTTTCCGCCGGCAATTTTCACGGCGAGCCGATCGCCCAGGCGGCGGATTTTCTGGCGATCGCCGTCGCCGAGCTGGCGAACATCTCCGAACGCCGCACGCAGATGCTGCTCGACGGCTCGCACAACCGCCATCTGCCGAACAATCTCATTCCGCAGCGCGGGCTGAACTCAGGCTTCATGCTGGCGCAGTATTGTGCGGCCGCGCTGGTCTCCGAAAACAAGGTCCTCTGTCACCCGGCGTCGGTCGATTCGATTCCAACCGGCGCAAACACCGAGGACCACGTGGCGATGGCGACGCACGCCGCGCGCAAGCTCCGCACGGTGCTGGCCAATGCGCAGGCCGTGCTGGCGATCGAGTTGCTGGCGGCGGCGCAGGCGGTCGAGTGGCGCGCCGGGCTGGGGCTGGATCCCAATCGGCGCCCGGCGGCGGAACCGGCGCAGGCCGAAGCCGCGCGTTTTGCGGCGCTGCTGCCGGACGCGATCGCGGCCAGGCTTGGGCGCGGCACGGCGGTCGTGTATCAGGGCGTGCGCGCGGCAGCGGCGCGCATGCTGGCCGATCGTCCGTTGGATGGCGACATTCGGGCGGTGCGGCAGCTTGTCGAGAGCGGCTATTTTGTTGAGGCGGTGAATGCGGCGCTGGAAGCGCCGCTGCGGCGCGTGGCCGCTTTGTGTGTTGAACAGGACGTGGTGGGCGATGAATGATGTGGAGATTGAACATGAGCAAGCCCGGCGCTAGTGAAACACCCGGTCGGAGACCGGATGCACAGGACACGGGTCAGAGACCCGTTCCACACGATTTACCCATGCCACATCAATCATTTAGGCCACAACATTCATCGGCGCGATGTGATACAGCCACGTTGCTTCGGCTCCACGCGGGCACGACAGTTGCAAGGCGGGCGGCTTTAGTTACGCGGACCGCGCTCGCTGTCGCGATGTTGATCGCGCTGTCCGGCTGTCTGCCGGAGAAGCGCGTGCATTGGGCGCCGAGCGGCAAAGTCGCGGCGGTCATCGGCGCGGACGGCCTGTATTTGTGCGACGAACAGGGCGCGCTGACCGATCGGCTGTTGCCCGGGGCCAGGCGCGTCACGTGGCAGTTGGATGGTCGCGTGCTCTACGTGGTGCATTCCGAGCATGCCAAAACCTGGGACGAAGCCGCTCAACGTCTCCGCGACAATCAGCGGACACGCATCATCGACGCCGCGGCCAAGCTGCGTGCCCGGCTGCTGGCTCATACCGGCAAGTTGGAGGAGCTGCCGCCCGATGCGACCGAGGAGCTGACGGGCGGGGAAAGCGCCGCCGCGCTGCTTTATCTGCGCTCTCAACAAGACCCCGAGCTGGCCGCCAAATACGCCGATCAGTGGCGCGCCTTGGATGCCTTCAAGTGCGAATACTTCGAGCTGTCGCGGATTGAGCTGGCGGGGCAGAACGTTCGCAAGCTGGAACCGGTCTATCGCTGCTTTGACGACATGATCGAGCCGCGGCTCAACCCCGGCGGCAACTGGATCGCGTGGGTTACGGCGCGCAAGGGCCGCGACAACGCGACCCGCCTGCTGGCGATGCCGCTGCGCTCGCTCGAAGACCCGATCGAAGTGATCGACTATGTCTCGTTCTCGTTTGATTGGACGGTGGATGGGCGCGGCCTGATTTTCGCGGCGACGCGCGGGTGGTTTTCCAGCGATGAAGAGGAAATCCGCGTCGGCGTGCTGGCCCAGCGCGTTGTCCGCGATGACGAAGGCGCCTACATGGAGAATCTGCCCGAGCCGGAAGACCTGGCCGGCATTCTCTTTCACCGCGAGGTGCGCGTCCGCACCCTGCCCGATCAGCGCATCCTGATCGCGTGTCGTGCGGCCAAGCTGCCCGCGGAGAAATCCGCGATGCCGCCGCGCATGGGGCTGTTCGTGTTCGACGCCACCGCGGCGGAGAAGCTGCGGCCGGTCATCGCCGATGAGCAGATGCTCGGCCCGAATTTTGCCGAATCACTGTGCTTTTTTGAGCCAAGCCCCAACGGCCAATATGTGGCGGTCGCCGCGGGCGATCAATCCATCGGGGTGGTGACGGTGGCCACGGGCGATTGGTGGAGCCTGCAGAAATACGGCATGACCGCGGGCGACATGCGCAGCCGGCCGAGTTGGAAGGGTCTCGACGAGCTTTGCTTTGTGTCCGCGCCGCCGCCGAATCAAGGTGATGGCAAGGCGGCGGTCGTCGTGGCGAAGCTGGATTTCGCCGCGAAGAAGATCGAGCGACGTGTTGTCAGCGAGACCTGGCCGAAGGCTGTCATCGCGGGCTTTCTCATTCCCGAAGAGGAGCCGGCCTCCCAACCGGCCACCCGCCCCGCGGCGCCGGCGAGCGCGCCGGCGACGCAGCCGGTCGGTTCGCGTTAGCACGGCCTGGTTTGACTGGCCGCTGCCATCAACGGCGGCGGCGAGCGGCTCGCGCCGGACGCCGAAACGCGCGCAGGCGGATATGATGAAGGTGGCGCCGGCCCGCTGCTTCTCCGGCGTCGGAGACCGCCGCACGTGAATCAGATCGCATTGAAGATGCTGATGGGGGATCGGGCCAAGTACTTCGGAGTCTTGCTTGGAACCACCCTGACGTCTTTCCTCATCACGCAACAAGGCAGCATCTTTGTCGGCATCATGTCGCGCACGTTCGGGCTGATTACCGATACACAGATCGTCGACATCTGGGTGATGGATGCCAAGGTGCAATTCATCGATGACCTCAAGCCGCTGCAAGACACCATGCTGCTGCGCGTGCGGGGCGTGCCCGGGGTCGAATGGGCCATGCCCTTTTACAAGGGCCTCTTGCGCGTGCGCCTGGATGACGGCAACTATCAGCAATGCGTGGTCATCGGCGTCGATGACACCACGCTCGCCGGCGGCCCCGCCCGCATGGTCACCGGCGCGCTGCTCGATCTGCGCCAAACCGACGGCGTCATCGTCGACATCAACGGCGCCACACGCCGCCTGACCAAGCTCAACCCCGACGGCACGACGCGCCCGTTGCAAATCGGCGACAGCCTCGAGCTGAACGATCACCGCGCCACCGTGGTCGGCTTTTGCAACTCGTCGCGAACGTTTCAAACGCAGCCGGTGCTCTATACGACCTATTCGCGCGCCACGACCTTTGCCCCGCGCGAGCGAAAGCTGCTTTCGTTCGTGCTGGTGAAAGCCCGCGCCGACCAGGACATCCCCGCGCTGTGCCGTGCGATTGAGCGCGAGACGGGTCTGCTCGCGCTGACCGGGCCGGAGTTTGCCTGGAAAACCGTCCAGTATTTCATGAAATACACCGGCATTCCAATCAATTTCGGCTTTGCCGTGATTCTCGCTTTTCTCGTCGGCACCGCGATCACCGGCCAGACGTTCTATAACTTCACGCATGACAACCTCCGCTATCTCGGCGCGATGAAGGCGATGGGCGCGACCAATGTCACGCTGTTGCGCATGGTGTTGTTGCAGGCCCTCGTCGTCGCCGTCATCTCGTTCGGCCTTGGCATCGGCGGAGCGGCGTTCTTCGGCTGGTCGATGCGCAACACCGAGCTGGCCTTCCGCCTCATGTGGCAACAACTGCTCGTGACGGGTGCGGCGGTCACGGTCGTCTGCATGCTCTCTGCCGCCGTCAGCATGATCAAAGTCATTCGGCTCGAGCCGGCGATCGTCTTTAAGACGTAGCGACTGGGCGAAAAGCGATGAAGCTTCGGAGCGACGAAGTGATAGCCGCAACGCGCGATGCAAACCCCGCTCGCACGGGCTGCCCAGAGGGTGGACGGAGGGATCGTGGGAAGGGCAAGCCCTTCGCTTGATCGAAGACATCGATCGCGCGGGTGGCATGGGCCTCCGGCCCGTGCGTCCTGCAACCAACAGCGGCGCGAAGGTGAGCGCGCTGCTGGGTTGGTTCTGAATTGAAAAATCCACCAGCGAGACCATGCGCGCTCAGGCGCGCTCATGTTCGCCTCGCCATCAGGATTTTCTTTGAGCGCGCGAAATATCCAGCGTGCGGCGTTGAATGCAACTCCTGTGTTGGGCGAAATCCAACCGCCGCCGGCAGGAAGCCGTGCAGAAAGGAGTATGCACCCATGACGAACACCCGCGCGCACTTGCTCTACGACGCTCACAAAAGGTCGCTGCTGATCGCCTATCTGCTGTGGTTTTTTCTCGGTGTGGCGGCGGTCCATCGTTTCTACGCCGGCCGGACGGGAAGCGCCGTGCTCATGCTGGCGCTCCTGGGAGGTTCGCTCGCGCTGCTGCCTTTCGGCATCGGGCTGCTGACGATCTGGCTGTGGGTGGCGTGGCTGCTGCTCGACGCCATTCTGCTGCCCGGCCTGATCAGCCGCTACAACACCCGGCTGATCGACCGGCTGACGCGCGGCGCGATCGTCTGTTGATCCAGCGATGTGCCAGACGATCAGCTCGAGCAGAGCCGCGACTGTCAGAAAGCGGAACGTCTTCAGCAGAGCCGCGACCGTCAGGAAGCGGAGCATTGGGCAGATCCCGTCCACTCCCTCACGGTCGCGGCTCTGCCAAACGCCTGATCGTGGCTCCGCCATGCTTCGGTCGCGGCTCTGCCATGCGCCGGTCGCTTTAGCGCAGCCGCAGCGCGACCAGCGTGAGATCGTCCGATTGTTCGGCCAGGCCGACAAAGCGGCGCACGTCCCACATCAGGCTGCGGACGACCTGGTCGGCGCTGAGGCCGCCATAGTTTGCGAGCCGGTTGTGCAGTTGCTCACGTCCGAAGTGGGCGCCGGAAAAATCGGCGGCCTCGACCAAGCCGTCGGTGCACAGCAGCAGCACGTCGCCGGGCTGGGCCGGACGGGCGTATTCGACGTAGCACTCCTGGGAACCCAGCCCAAGCACGGCGCCGCCCTCGTCGAGCGTGTGCACGGTGCCGGCGCGGAGCAACAGCGGCGGCTCGTGCCCCGCGCTGGCATAAGTCAGCCGCCGGCCATCGCGATCGATGGCGACGATGGCCAGCGTGACAAATTCGGATGAGGTCGTCTCGCGGCTGACAAAGCGGTTCAGCCGGGTGAGCAGCTCGCCCAGGTCGGTGGTGGATTCGGCCAGGGCGCGCAGCGCGCCACGCACCGTCGCCATCATGAGCGAAGCGGGAATGCCCTTGCCGACCACGTCGGCGACGATCGCCGCCAGCCGGCCATCAGCCAGCGTCAGAAAATCGCAAAAGTCTCCGCCGACGCGATAGCTCGGCTGAAAAATGACGGCGGCCTCGACCGCGGGATGTTCGCGCGGCGGCTGCGCGACCATGCGCTTCTGCAATTGCGCCGCGAGGGCGAGCTGCCGGTCGGTCTCGGCGGCGCGCAGACGCTCCTCGACCAGCTGCGCATGGACGATCGCGGTCGCGGCCTGATAGCCGACCGCGCGCAGCAGGTTGCGCTGCGCCGCGCGGAAGCGCTGCTTGCGATCGGTATAGACGCGAATCACGCCGACCGGGTTGCCGCGATAGATCATGCCCGCGGTGAGCATGCTGACGATGCCCTCTTCGGCGGCCTCTTCAGGATACTGGATGCGCGGATCGCTGGCGGCGTTCTCGACATAGACGATGTTGCCGCGCAGGGCCTCGTCGTCGATCGGGCTGTCCTGGCGCAACAGCCGGCCCTTGTTCAGGTAGCGCTGCGAAAGGTTGTAGACCGATACCGTGCGCAGCTCCTGGGTCTGTTGATCAAAGAGCCGCAGGCTGCAAAAGCGACAGCGCATGACGCGGGCCGTCTCGGCCACGATCCGATCGAGAATTCGGTGCAGTTCGGTCTGTCCCGTCAGCAGCTCGGCAATGTCGCCGACGAGTGAAATCTCCTCGGCGGCGGAGATCAGGCGCGTTTCGCGCCGACATAGGTCGGCCAGCAGCCGTGCGCCCCAGCGCGCCGTGACGACAGCGCGGGTCTGCCCGCCCCGATCAAGCGCGGGGACCTGCTCCCACAGCGGGATGAGTTGATTCAGATCGAGCAGCGTGGCCTGCTGGGCGTTCTGCCAGTCCTGGCCGGAGGGCGAGTGTTCGCGGAACTCGCCCAACGAGACATAGCCCGCCAGGCGGTCATCGACGTAGACGGGTGCGGCGATGTGCCAGAGGCCCTGATGCCCGACATAGGCGACGGCGCCGGGCGGGTCGTGGGCCGGGACGGGCACCAGTCTCAGCGGCAGCGGCAACTGATCGAGCCGCCAACCGGTTGCCCGGGCGAAGTCGGATTGCGCCTCTGACGCCGTGATCAAATGCCCGCGCGAATCGAACGTGGCGATGCTCAGCCCGGCGGAGCGCGACAGCCCGCGGACGAAATCCTCGAGCAGCGAAATGTCCAGCAGTTCTCGGAGCATGATTTTCCTCCGGAAGTATCGGCGATGCCCGTCGGAGTTGCCAGAAGCGGCCACGCCCACCGCCGCGTGCCGGCGGGCTGTTCGGCGCGGCCTTGCCCGCAAGCATGATCTGTCGGCTATCATGCCTCGCAGAGCACGGCGGCGCCGCCGCCGCCGATGGGAGCGTGGGCATGAGTGCAGAGGCGATGCCGCCGGTCTCGCAATTGAAGGGCCGGCCCCTGGGGCGAATTCTGATCAAGATGGGCAAGCTCACGCGCGCCCAGGTATCCGAAGCGCTGGAGCTGCAAAAGACCAAGCGCGGACCGCTGGGTCAGTTGCTGGTCGAGATGGGCCTGATCGAGGAAGGCGACGTCAACCGGGCCCTCGCCGCCCAAGTGGGGATGGAGCTGATCAATCTCAGCGGCATCGACATTGACGTCAACGTCATCTCGATGATTCCCGCCCAGATGGCGCACGCCTATCGCGTGATTCCGACGGAATACGACCGCGAATCGAACACGCTCGGCGTCGCGCTCGACAGCCCCAACAACTTCCACGCGACCGACGACCTCAAGACGCTGATGGGCTTCAACGTCATCGCCCGGATCGCGCCGGCCGAGGACATGACCGAAGCGCTCAATCGCTATTACCCCGAGGAGGCGGTCGAGTCGATCAACGACCTGATCAGCGAAATCGCCGGCGATCAGGATCTCGCGAAATTCCAGGGCCGCGGTGAGAGCATCGACCTCGACGAGCTGAAGGACATGGCGGAAAGCAACGCCGTCAAGAAGCTCGTGAATCTCGTGCTGCTGCAGGCGATCCGCGACAAGGCCAGCGACATCCACTTCGAGCCGTTCGAGGACGAGTACAAGATGCGCTATCGCATCGACGGCGTGCTCTTCGAAATGGTGCCGCCGCCCAAGTACGTCGCGATGGCCGTCGCCAGCCGCATCAAGGTCATGTCGAACCTCGACATCGCCGAGCGGCGTCTGCCGCAGGACGGCCGCATCGAGCTGCTGGTCGGCGGCCGCCCGGTCGATCTGCGCGTCAGCATCCTGCCGACGATGTTCGGCGAAAGCGTCGTCTTGCGCGTGCTCGACCGGACGCAGGTGAATCTGAACATCGCCCTGCTCGGCTTCCGCGAGGAAGAGGTCAGCGCGTTCAAGCAACTGATCGATAAGCCGCACGGCGTCGTCGTTGTGACGGGGCCGACCGGCTCGGGCAAGACCCCGACGCTGTACTCGGCGCTCAACGCGCTGAATACGCCGGATACGAAAATTCTGACCGCCGAAGACCCGGTCGAGTATGACATCGACGGGTTGGTGCAGTGCCAGGTGCGCGCCGAGATCGGCCTGACGTTTGCCCGGCTGTTGCGCTCATTCCTGCGACAAGACCCTGACATCATCCTCGTCGGCGAGGTGCGCGACCTGGAGACGGCTCAGATCTCGGTGCAGGCGTCGCTGACGGGCCACCTGGTCTTCACCACGCTGCACACCAACGACGCGCCCAGCTCGATCGCGCGTCTGCTCGACCTGGGGATCGAGCCGTTCCTGCTGACCGCGACGCTGGAGGCCGTCGTCGCCCAGCGGCTCGTGCGAAAAATCTGCTCCAACTGCAAGGAAGAGTATGAGCCGACCGAGCAGCAACTGATGGAGCTGGGCCTGCGACTGGAGAATGTCGGCAAACGCACATTCTATTTCGGGCGCGGCTGCGATTACTGCAACAACACCGGTTATAAGGGGCGGCAGGCGCTCTTTGAGTTGATGGTGCTCGACGACGACCTGCGCGAGATGATCATGCAGAACGCCTCAACCGCGCTCTTGCGGGCCGAGGCGCGCAAGCGCGGCATGCGCACGCTGCGCGAGGCGGGCCTGCTCGCGATCTATGACGGCGTCACCAGCCTCGAAGAGGTCGTCCGCGAGACGCTCAGCGACGATTACAGTTGATCGCACAACGCGGTTTCACCCCTGTAGCGTCGGCCCTCCGTGGCCGACGGCGTATCAGAAATTGCGAATTTCGAAGAGCGAAGAACGAATGAAATCAGCCGGCCCCAGCTGAGCAAAAACTCCCCGCTGCTCTCACCTTATCACGTTCTCACCTTCGCACCTTATCACGTCGATTTCACCGCCCTCCGTGGCCGACGGCGTATCAGAAATTGCGAATTTCGAAGGGCGAAGAACGAATGAAATCAGCCGGCCCCAGCTGAGCAAAAACTCCCCGCTGCTCTCACCTTATCACGTTCTCACCTTCGCACCTTATCACGTCGATTTCACGCCCTCCGTGGCCGACTGCGTATCAGAAATTGCGAATTTCGAAGAGCGAAGAACGAATGAAGACATCCGGACCGATCTGCCCCCCCACCCCAAAAATCGGCCGCACACTATGAACGGCGATGAATTCTTGATGATGCGCCGTCAGGCCTCGACATCCGCACTGGACTATCGCCTCCAGCAGAGCCGCAACCGTCAGCGGAGCCGCGACCGTAAGGAAGCGGAGCTGCATGGAAATTCCATCCACTCCCTTACGGTCGTGGCTCTGCCATACAAGGACTGCGGCACTGCCATACGACCGTGCTCAAGCATCCGGCTGCACCCAGGGATTTCCACCAGAGGCAACCGGCCGTGATGACGACGCTCGCGCTACTCCGGGCAACCCTGCAACACGCACAGCACAAACGGATTGATGTCGTCAAAGCCGATGATGCCGTCGCCGTTGGTGTCGTTCGCACAGACGAAGGCCGCCTCATCGCCGGGTATCACCGTGCATTCAGCCCAGCCGGCGAAGCCCTGCAACTGCGCCAAGACAAAGCACTGAATGTCATCAAAGCCGATGATGCCGTCGCCATTGGTGTCGGCGCGCCGTGCGAAGCGCACCACCGCCGGAGCGCTCAGCGCCCCAAAGCAGCCGGTCGCGCCGCACACATACGTGCCGGCGTCGGCGGGGGTGACGTTGTTCAGCGTCAGCGTCGGGCCGTTGGCGCCGAGAATCGCCACGTTGCCCTTAAACCATTGATAGCGCACCGCGCATGAAGCTGTCGCCGCCGCCGTCAGCGTCACTGTCGCGCCGTCACACGTCAGGCGCGACTCTGGCTGGGTCGTGAAAGTCGGCGGCTGAAAGCCCTTGGGCGGGGCCCCGCCGACATAGGACGCCGACAAAATGCCCTCGCGCCGCACGTCCGGCGCCACCTCGCCGGCGGGATACCAAAGATCCTCATCGCCAAACGCGACCTTCACATCCGTCTCGCCCGGGATGTTTATGCCGGCGGCGCCCAGTTCCATGTTGGTGAAGCCGACTTCCGGCGTCGGCACAACGCCGAGCAACATCGAGGCGATGCCGACGCGCGTACCATCCGGCAACGTCGGAAACGGCTCAAACGCGTCGAGCCGGTCATCGCCGGTCGCGGCATTGCGGAAGCCTCGACTAACGCCGCCGAGTCCGCCGACCAGCGTCGCCTCCGAGCCGGAAAAATCGGAGCCGGTCTCCCAACGCTGCGCCGTGGCCACCCCGGTCGCCGGCTGACGATACTGATACCACAGCGGCGATGGACCGGGGCCGCTGACCGCCAGATTGATGCCGCGCACCAGCGCGCCTTCTCGCGTGGCTTCGTCAAATCGCACCCAGATCCCCAGCGACGGCGTGCCCAGCGGGTATTGTCCGACCACCGGCGCCGGCACGGCTCCCAGCCCGGTCAGGCTGATCGTGGCGGGGGTGTGCACCGGCGTCAGGTCAGTCGCGCCGCCGCTCCAGGTCACTGCGTGCGGCGCCATCCACACACGCATGCGCACTTCGGCTGATGCGGGCGCAGCCAGCATCAGGATCAGCCCAACCCCGCCCACCGCCGCCGACAGGCCGCCGACGCGCTTGCTCCACGCCGTCATAATCGACCTACGAGCTCCGTCCGCTAGGCCCGAAACGTGTTTGCGCTGCATTGCCTCTCTCCTTCTATGCTCACAATAACCGCCACCGCATCGACTTCGATCCGTATGACGCCGTGTCGCAAGGTTTCTGCTGCGTTGCCTCTGACGATATCCACCGCTCATCCGGCACTCGCATGCCGTCAAGCACCGGCGAATTCGGTTGTCCGCGGTTCAGAGGATAAAATACTGGCAAGAGCGATTGTACCGATCAGTGGCCCGCCCACTCAACCGCTTCGGTCAGGAGCAGCGCATGCAATCACGATTTTCACCGCCGCGCTGTGGTCAAACCGAACAGCCCGCCCAGCCCGATTCGAGTTCCTTGCCGCCTTGTGAAGGCTCAACCGTCACCCCCGAGGGATAGGTTCTGCGGCGGCTTATTCGTCCGGCGGGATGAACGTGGTCATCGGCCCTGACGCAGGGTTCCGGGGCGGCTCGTGGCAGGCGCTTGCGGCTCGCGCCATCCCCTTCATGCTTCGCTATTCGCACTTCGGCATTTCTATTCAGCCGTCGCCTTCGACCGCGCCCCCAGCACCAACGCCGTCACCGACTCCAGCAATTGCCCCGCGATGAATGGCTTGGGAAGGAACGCCACCCGCGGATCATCGGTCACAACGTCGCGCATGACCGCCGCCCGGTCATAGCCGCTGCAAATCAGCACGGGCAGATCGGCCCGCTGCCGCCGGGCGAAGGCCAGCACCTCTTCGCCGCCGCAATCGGGCAGCCGCATGTCGAGCAGCACGACGTCGATCGTACGGGCCGAAGCCCGCAGCAACTCGCGCGCCTCGGCCCCGGTGCCGACGGAAAGCACGCGATGCCCCGCCCGTCGCAGAATATCTCCGGCGACTTCGCGGACCTCCGGTTCATCTTCGACGATCAGGACCGTGCTGCGCTCCATGTGCGGCTTCGCTGCCGGCACGCTGCGCGCCGGCGCCGGCGGCGCGGCCTCCCGGTGCGCGGGCAGCAGAATCTGAAACGTCGTGCCCGTGGCCGCGCTCGACCGGACCAGCAGCCCGCCGTGATGATTCCGTACAATCCCCTGAACGGCAGCCAGCCCCAGCCCGCGGCCGGCGCCCTTGGTGGAATAGAACGGCTCGAACATCCGGGCCTGCACCGCCGACGCGATGCCCGGCCCGTTGTCGGCTATCTCGATCTGGACGAAATCGCCCGCGCCGTGTCGCAGCCCGAGGGCGCAGTTCCAGGGAGCGTCTTTGTGGGTAGCGCGCGTCGCGATGCGCAGCTCGCCGTGCCCATCCAGCGCTTCACAGGCGTTCAGGCACAGATTCAGCAGAGCCTGCACCAATTGCGAGTGATCGGCCTCCACATAGGTCGCGCCGGCATCGAGCGCCGTGCGCAGCGTGATTCCCGGCTTGACCGAGCCGGCCAGGATGGCCAGCGTGTCCTGAATGGCATCATCGACGCTAAGCGCTTTGGGGTGATACTTGCCGCCCCGCGCATAGGCCAGCAGTTGTTTGGCCAGATCGGACATGCGGTGCGCGGTCCGCTGGATGCCCTGACACAGTTCACGTGAAGTGCCCTGCTGCGGCAGCAGCTCCTCCAGCATCGACGCCTTGCCCAAAATGCCCACAAGCATGTTGTTGAAGTCATGCGCGATGCCGCCCGCCAGCACCGAGATGCACTCCTCCTTCTGCCGCTGGATGACGCCATGCTCCATCTGCCGGCGGCGATGAACCTGCTGAATGCGGCACGCGAGCCGTTGAGCGTTGAAGGCCTCGGACTTCGGCAGAAAATCGCGTCCGCCGCTGCGCAGCGTCGAGATGATCGTCTCGCTGTCATCGTCGGAGGAGATCACGATGATCGGCGGGCATTCCGGCAATTGATCGACGCACGCCAGCACCTCGGCGGCGTCACGATCGGGCAGGTGATAATCGAGCAGGCCGACGTCGAAATCGCTGCTCATCAGCCGGCGCAGGAATTCATCGCCGGTCTGTACGCTGCGCACTTCCCAGTCGGCGTGGGTGCGGGTCAGGACGACTTCGAGCAATTCACGATGATCATGATTGTCTTCGGCCAGCAAGATCCGCACCGGGCGCTCTCCCGTAATGATAGTCTCTATGCCGGGTTCATTTTTCGTGTGTCGAGGCGAGCAACGCCGTCCATGGCGAATCGGCGGGCCAGACGATCCAACGCGCACACTCAGCGCCGGCAGACGCAAGATAGCCAACCCATTTATCGGCGTGCCTCCGCGGCGGACTTGACGCTGCCGCGGCTGATTTTGCGCGACCCGCGCACGGCTCTCCGCACAGCTCGTGATTGAAGCATAATAGGGCGATTACCCATGCTCTCCGGGCGCGATCAAGGTCGAAATTCACCCTGAGCATTCCCCCCTTCCCACCTTCCCACTTTCCCATCTGCCCACGCATTCAACGCCGCACAGCCACTACGCCTCGCGCGCCCAGCGCCACATCTCCGCCAGCGTCGGCGGCTTGCCATACATCAGCACACCCACGCGGAAGATTTTCGCCGCGAACCAAATCGTCACGAACACCGTCGCCCACAACAGCGCCAGCGTCGCCACGATCTGCCACAGCGGCGTATTCGGATCGGAACAGACCCGCAACACCATGATCGCCGGCGTGATCGGCGGAATGAAGCTCAGCACCAGCGCCAACGTCGAATCAGGCAGTTGCGAAATCGGGAACCAGAAGAAGATCGGAATCATGTTCAACAGCGACAGCGGCGTCGCCATCGTCTGCGCGTCCTTAAGCGTATTGCAGGCCGCCCCCAGCCCGCCAAGAAACGCGGCGCTGAACAAAAATCCCGGAATGAAATACATGATCGTCACAAACAGCAGCGACCCGGTCACGAGATGATCGGCTTTGAACGAACGCGCCGTCGCCAGCCCCACCAGCCCCCAGATCCCCATCATGATCAAACCCACGCCGACCATGCCCAGAATCTTCCCCGCCATCAGTTGCGTCGGCGTCGCCGCCGACAACAGCACCTCGATGATCCGCGAGCTTTTTTCCTCGATCAGACTCGTGAGCAGACCCTGACTCATGCCCATCGTCCCCATCCATAGCAAAAACATGAAAACGAACGGCGTCATCACGCGCGCCAGCTTGTCACTCGCAAACGGCGCCCCCGTCCGCGCGTCGAGATTCGAGAATTGCACCTGCCTCTGGAGCATCTGCACCTTGGCCCAATCCACCGGCGGCTGAGCCTGCGCGAAGCGCACCGCGACGATGGACTCCTGAACCAGCCGCTCCAGCCGCTGGCCGATCTCCAACTGACTGTCGGCCCGAATGATCTTGACCGCAGGCGCGGTCGGCGTCGCTACCGCCAAGACCTCGGCCGGCACATCCACAACACCGTATAGCCCGCTCGGAGAGACCCGTGCGCGCAGTTCCTCCGGCCCTTCGGCCTCCGCCGGAACGATCACAAACGGGCGAAACGGGTTCTCCTTGTTGAACTGTTCGACCTGGGCCGCGAAGGCTGCGCCGAGCTGGCCGGTCCCGTCGAGCAAAACGATCTTGCGGGCCGGGCGCTGTTCGGTCTTCACAACGTTATAGATTTTGTCCATCCCAAACAACACGCCGCTGATAAGGATCGGCACCAGCACCACGCTGAAGAAAAACGTGCGCGTCTTGACCGTCTCCAGCAATTCGCGCGTCGCGATGATCAGAATCTTGTTCATGGTTCTCTTCCGCTATCTGGGTGCGGCGCGGCCGGCAGCGCTGCGGCTTCGGGCACGACTTCGACGGTCGCCGGTCGCGGCAGGCCGCTGGGCATCAGGTCGCGTCCGCCGGCGACGACGCCCGCAAGGCGTCGTCACGCTCGATCGCGTCGACAAAGATTCGCTGTAATGTCGGCGAAACCACCTCAAAACGAGTCAGGCGAACGTGCGGCAGCAGCGACGCCAGGATTTGCTGCGGGTCGGCGTCAGCCGTCAGATCAAGCCGGGCGTGCCCATCGGTGACGTGCCCGCCGCAGACGCCGGGCGTCTTCAGCATGCCGTTGAATTCGCCGGCGCCCTCGATGACCAGCACGCGCGCCGCGATGCCGCGCTTGATTTCGGCCAGCGTCCCGTTCAGCAGCAACTTGCCGCGGTTGATCAGCGCCAGCCGGTCGCAGAGGCGCTCGGCGGTCTCCATCTGGTGGGTGGAAAAGAGGACCGAGACGTTCGCCGCCCGCAATTCGCGGAGCAGCCGCTCGAGCAGATCGGCATTCATCGGGTCGAGGCCGGAGAAGGGTTCATCGAGAATGAGCAAGTCCGGCTTATGCAGGATGCAGCAGATGAACTGGATTTTCTGCGACATGCCCTTCGAGAGCGTCTCGACGCGCTTATGTCGCCACTCGCCGAGGCCGACGCGCTCGATTTGTTCTTCCAACGCGCGGGTCAGCCCCGCGCCGCGCAGTCCCTTGAGCTTGCCGAAATAGCGCAGCGTCTGATCGACGGTCATCTTGCGATAAAGACCGCGCTCCTCCGGCAAATAGCCGACGCGATCGCGCACGTCTTCGGCCCGCGCGGCGCCGAGGATGCGCAGCGTGCCGCTGTCTGGGCGGGTGATGCCCATGATCATGCGGATGGTCGAGGTCTTGCCCGCGCCGTTAGGGCCAAGAAAGCCCAGCACCTCGCCGCGCCCGGCGCTCAGGCTGAACCGGTCGACCGCGATAAAATCGCCGTATCGTTTGCTGATTTCATGAATTTCGAGGGCGTTTTGCACGGAGGCAGTTGTAACACAAGCATGGGGCCAGCGGCTAGAGCCGTCGCCGTGATCCGACAAGGTTCGACGCCCGCCGACGAAACCGGATAGTCGCGAGAGCAACTCATCACGACATACCCGTCAGCCCCCAACGGTGCATGCCGAGAATGGGTGGAGAGGCTCCGCGCAAGTGGCACAGGCTGAGCACGGGTGGCACAGGCTGAGCACGGGTAGGACAGGCTGAGCACGGGTAGGACAGGCTGAGCACGGGTAGGACAGGCTGAGCACGG
>CAYQLG010000017.1:0-1823 GCA_964418235.1 uncultured Planctomycetales bacterium | reverse complement strand
GGCACTCGCTGAGCACGGGTAGGACAGGCTTCCAGCCTGTCGAGTGCAAACAAGCCCGGCGGAACAAGCTTCACTCGCGTGGCACTCGCTGAGCACGGGTAGGACAGGCTTCCAGCCTGTCGAGTGCAAACAAGCTGCCCGCTCCAAGCTTGCAATTCAGCGATAATGATGGAAAGTCGGCCGATGCCCAACCGGCCTCCGTCGACGCGTGCGAGTAGCATCTGATACGCATCTAGACTGTGCACGACTCTAGTGCGTCTGCGCGCTCTTCTGCCGCGGCGCGCGATCAGATCCGCCACCCCGCACATTCACCAACATCGCCAAACACACCAGCAACGTCGCGCCAAAGGCTCCAGCCGCCGCCAGGGCCGCGTGCCGCCCGCGCGCCGGCGTCAGCTCCGTCGTCGTGACCGCGGCGAGCTGCAATTGATCCGGCGCAGCCCGCTCACGCGCGGCGTCGAGCCGCTGGTCGAGTTCGGCCACTTGTCGCTCGCGCCAGGACTGATCAGCCCGTAGCGCCGCGAGCTGCCCCGCGAGGCTTGCACGTTTCGCAATGGCCTCATCGACGCGGCGCCGCGCGTCCATCTGCTCGAGCGTTTCGATCACAAGCTCTTCGCGCTCGCCCTCCAGCGCGCGGACGGCGGTGCGCGCCGCATCGAGTCGCTCACGCTGCGTCAGTTGCGCGACGGCGTCGGCTTCCGTCTGCAACTGTATGCGAATCGCCTCACGCCGCTGTTCTCGCCGCATGCGCAACCCGCGCAACTGCCGGTCGAGCGTGTTCAGCTCGACATTCGTGCGCGGCTCGATCGCGCGGGCCGCCTCCTCGGCGCGGGTCGCGGCGCTGTCGAGCAACGCCAACTCGCCCCGCACCACCGCGGAAACTACCACCTCGCGCGGCTTGCCGTCGGTGTTGCCGGCCAGTTCGTCGAGCGCTCCGCGCATTCGGGCCAGTTGCTCGCGCAGCGACTCCAACCAGCCGCGCGCCTGTCGCTCCGCCAAGGTCTGGATTTCAACCAACGGTGCGGCGTCGAGGTCGATGTTCACCTCATCCGCCTCGGCGTGCAGCCGCCGCCATTCCGGTTCCAGGCTGCGCGTCCGCTGCAACATCTCGGCGGCGGCGCCGCTGATCTGCTCGATCACCGCCTGCACGGGGGCCGGCGGGTTGAGATTGCCCTGCTCGGTCAGCACCGCGGCGAATTTTTCCAGCGCCGCGCGCGTCTCGCGCAACGGATCGACCAGCATCAGCAGCGCCGTCTTCAATTCATCGCGATAGCGCGTCGAGACGCTGCGCAGCTCCGTCGTGTCCTCCGTGAAAATCAGATCAGCCGCCAGGGCGCTTTCCAGCAGGCCCGGCGCGAGCGTCGCCGTGGGCCGGGCCTCGGCCAGCAGCGCGTTCAGCTCTGCCCGGCGACCCGTCAGCGCCTGCGTGTTATCCAGCAGCCGTGTCTTCAAACCGTGCAACTCCTCGATCAAGCGCGTCGCCGCCTCCGGCTCAGGCAAAATCGCCAATTCGGCGGCCAGCGCTCGCATCTGCTCCGCTTGCGGTTCCAGCGGGCGGCGCAGCTCATCACGCCACGTGGCCAGCGCGCGGGCCTCCGCCGGCAAGACCGAATGCTCGCGCTTCTGCTGCACGCGCTGCACATACGCGGTCAGCGCCGCCTGTAGGTCGGCCGCGGCGACCGCCGGATCGGCCGCGCGCAGCGCCAGCGATACCCCGCGCGTGTCATCCGTCACGTCCGCCCGGACGCGCCCATCGCGCAGCGCCGCGCGCCACGCTTCGCCGCTTGTCTCGGTCGCGAGCGCATCGCTGCGCAGCAGCGCCG
>CAYQLG010000016.1:0-52979 GCA_964418235.1 uncultured Planctomycetales bacterium | reverse complement strand
CAAACATGTGTGCGGAATACCACTCATCGGAGAATCCTTCGATCGACCGGCGATCGCGGCCAGCCCAGTGTGCGATGATGTGTTCATTTATTGGGACACGGGCCAAAATGGGATTCGATGTATTCACTCACAGGATCGAGGATCTACGTTCAACGCACCTGAACTTTTGGACAGCCCCCTCTCTAGTCCTGATGAGACTATGTACGCGCCAGCGGGTGCGACTGACGCCGAAGGGAACCTGTTCATCGTCTGGCCATATCGCGCCGACCGTGATTGCGGAACGCTAGCGACGCTGCGGTTTAGATGGCGGAACACGCAAGGTGCCTGGCAGCCCCCTTTGACGAACCCCACCCCCGGCACCATTCGCGATGCCCAAAGCCTGCCGATCACTTACACGGGGTGGACAATAACTGGCTTTCCAGCCGGCTTTCTCGAATACAGTGCTCCATCGATCGCGATTGATCAATCGCGCATAGGGAGTCAGCCTGGTACTTATTTTGGGCGGATTTATGTTGTCTATTCCGAGCGGACCAGTTGTTCGCCCACTTCATCCGCACGTGTCAAGCTTGTCTGGTCCTGCAACCGCGGTGATACCTGGAGCACGCCGGTGACCGTGAGCCCGGATACAAGCCATTCCGACTCCCTGCAGGTGTACCCGCGAGTGCGTTCCGACGGACGCGGCACAGTATTTGTGTCATGGTATGACACGCGTTACAAGGATGGCACTGTGGTCGGCTCTCCTAGCCAAATAGACAATCTTGATCCTTATTACGACCTGTACACCGCCTATAGCATGGATGGCGGACAGAGCTGGACGGACGTGCGGCTTTCAAAAGGAGAGCCGCCATGGAGCCAGACTCAACAAGCCTATTTCCTTTATATCGGAGATGACGTAGGTGACTACAGCGGTATGACAACCAACGCGACGCACGGGACATCCGACCTTTGCGTTCTGGCGATGGGAAGAGCGAGCGGTCAGTCAAAGATCGGCATCCACGCGTTCAAAGTGCTCGTGCGTGCGCTGGGCGATTACGACGGCGACTTCGATGTCGACTGTAATGACGACCGATTCTATTACTGCATGTCGATGCCAGCCGCGCCCGAATGCGAGAGCAAGCTGCTGGACATGGACCAGGACGGCAACCTGAACATCAACGACATCTCATTGTTCGACCAGCGCTTCAGCGGTTCGATGCCCAATTGCCACGGCCCCTGCCAGACCGACCCGGGCTGCAACGGCTATCCATACGGCATGATGAGCGGTGATTCCGGTGCATCAAGCCGTCAGGAAAGACCCCGGCTGCGCGGCTGTGAACTGGCGTTATCTTTCGTGACCTATGCAGCTCCCGATTCGACCGCGGCGCTGGTGCATCGCTTTGATGAATGGTTGCGTCTGTGCGCTGATGACCCGGCGGCGGCGGAAACGCACGAGTTTTTGGAATGCCTGCGGGCAGCGCTCTGAGGGCGCGGGAAACAATCGGTTGACATACCCGAACGGTACCGTGAGCTGGCTCGCAGAATGGGTAGTGGTCACGTTTGAGCAGAGCCGCGACCGTAAGGGAGTGGTTTTTGGCCCGCGTTTGGTAAACTAGAGCACTACCGCAAACTGAAAAAGAATTACTTCGAGCACTCAAATGATGTATTCTCACAGGAGTCTCCATATGAAAAACTTCATCGTGTTTCTGTTCCTGCTGAACTGGCTGCCCTTGGCTGCGCCGGCGACGATCATCGGCGTCGCCGGCGGCTCGTTGCAAGTTCCGCCGGCGACACTCGGTCCGTATACCATGTCGCCGTTTCCGCAAGACCCGCGCGAAATGTACGCAACTGTCGAGGATGCGCCAGGGCCATTCGGTAATCCGCTCGGCTTCTCCCTGCCAATGCAGTTGCTGCAGCAAAGATTAGGTGGGGCAGGTCCTTGGCCGTTTCTGCCGTATTCCGGGCCTGTTTATGATTCAGACCAGCCCGGCAGCATCCCAGGCGATCCGGTGGAGCTAACGCTGCCGCCAGACACACGCGCGTTCTATTTATATGTCAGCTCCAATTTCTTCTCCGGGCGCGTCATCCGTGTAACTGCGGACGACGGGACATTCGTCAGGCAAGGCTCTTTCGCTGGTTCTCCCAACTATTTCGGCTTTTATCAGAACGACCCCACGGGTCCGGCTATACGAACTCTTCGGATCAGCACGGAATTGGGAGGGTCGGCGGCGTACACTTTCTCGGGCCGATTCGGCATGGCCATCCCCGAGCCAGCGACGCTGACGCTGCTGGCTGTCGGGGCATTGGCGGCGCGGCGGAGAAGGTAGCTTTCCGATCGCGGCCGCTTTCGGATAGGCTGCTCAGTTAGTCTACAATGTGTTCCTGACAAAACCGGCTGGCGCAGGCATCAAACTTCTGGGTGCAGTTGGTTTCCAAAATCCGGTTGGCGCAGGCTTCCAAACCCGGGTGGAGCGGGCTTCCAGCCTGCTCAGGCAACGAGCCGCTCGGACAGGC
The DNA here is from genome assembly GCA_964418235.1 of uncultured Planctomycetales bacterium. Lineage (GTDB taxonomy): Bacteria > Planctomycetota > Phycisphaerae > UBA1845 > Fen-1342 > CAYQLG01. The sequence continues at coordinate 50,489 of CAYQLG010000016.1, read as the reverse complement.
AAGATGACTGTCCCACCCGGAATCGTGCCAGCCGCTCAGACAGGCAAGATGCCTGTCCCCCCCCGGAATCGTGCCAGCCGCTCGGACAGGCAAGATGACTGTCCCCCCCCGGAATCGTGCCAGCCGCTCAGACAGGCAAGATGACTGTCCCACCCGGAATCGTGCCAGCCGCTCGAACCGCGCGAGACCGCACGCGCGAGTCTAACCGCCGGAGGAAGATAGATCAGTCGCTTTCTCGCCGCGCCGCGACCGTACGCATGCGGAGATTCGCTGTAAATCTAACCACTCCCTGGCGGTCGTGGCGCTGCAATGCGACGTGCAATTCTAAGATAGACTAACAACTCACAGGGCGTGGACAGGCAGCTTGCCTGTTCGAGCAGGCTGGAAGTCTGCTCCACCCGGATTTGTTAGCAGTCTGTTGATAATGTCGCCGCGGCTCCCATCAACCGTGTTTTCGACAGCGCCGGAGGGGTCGGAAATGACCCCAACGGACTTCTTCAACCGACTGTTAGGCGTTGAAAATATGGTCTAGCCTCCAAGACAAGACCGACGTCATCGCAAGCGAAAGATCAACGCCGTCAGAAAGCCGTGGCCGTCCGCGAGGACAATTCGTCACCGGGTCGCGCCGCGCGTAGCGCATGGGCGGCGCACCTATGACTTCAAACCTTCGTAATACACATAGCGCCGGCTCGCACGGACCAGTGTGAACGTGAGCGCCAGAATAATCAGCAGCAAGATCCACGCCATCGCCGAGGCATAGCCCATGTCATGAATGTCGAAGGCCTGATTGTACAGATACATGACGTAGAAGCGCGTGGCGTCGCTGGGGCCGCCGCCGGTCATCACATACGCCTGCGTGAAGACCTGGAATGAGCCGATGATCGCCATGATCACGTTGAAAAAAATCACCGGGCTGAGCATCGGCAGTGTGATATTCAGAAAGCGCCGCCAGGCCGGCGCGCCGTCGATCGCGGCGGCCTCGTAGAGATCACGCGGGATGCCCTTGAGTCCGGCGAGGTAGATCATCATCGTTCCGCCGATGCCCCAAACCGCGATGAAGGCAAAGACCGGAACGCCCCATTGATAGGCGTCTTTCTCCAGCCACGCCGGCGGCGCCAGGTCGCTGTGCCAGCCGAACAATCCGAGCAGCGGCTGCAAGAAGGGGCTGCTCCAGGCCAGCAGCGGTCGCAGAGCGCTGTTGAGCAGGCCGTACTCATGATGAAAGACCCACTTCCACATGATCGCCATGCCGACGCCGGCGAGTACGCTCGGCAGGTACCAGATGCCGCGGAAGATGCCGATGCCGGGAAAATCGCGATTGAGCAGCAGCGCCGCCCCCAGCGCCGCGATCTGCGTCAGCGGAACCGCCAGCAGGACGTACCACGCCGTGATCCACAGCGTGTGACGAAAGACGCCGTCGTAGATGAAGAGCTGCCGCAGGTTGTCCAGCCCGACCCATTGCGCGTGCGACAGCGTGCTCAGGCCGCTCCACTTCATGAACGCCAGCAAGAGCGACATCACGATCGGAAACGCGCAGAACGCGAGAAAACCCAGCGCCCATGGACTGATCAGCGCCAGACCGGATAGCTCTTCGCGCAGCTCCAGCCGCGCCGGGCGGCCGCGCCACCAGCGCCACGCCGCGACCGCGCAAAGCAACGCCAGCGGTCCGGCGATCCACACGACAATGCGCCTCCACGGCGCGGGCGGATAGCGGCTGCTGAGCGCGGTGTTGTCGCGGGTCTTGGTCCACTCGCGCTGCACCTGGCTCAGCGCCGTCAAGACCGGATCGTCGATCTTGAAGATGCCTTCGAGCCTGACCCGCAGTTGATGCATATAGAGCGGATTGGCCGGCCAATCGATCGGCCGCGCCACCTCCGCCATGTCGAGATAGACCCGGTCGCGCTCGGGCTTTTTGTCGGGATCGGCAAAGAGCGGGCTGTATGCGACCGACTTCAACGATGGGATCGCCAGCCCCGGGGCGCAGCTGAGCTGCTGCCCGCGCTCGCCGCAGAGAAACTTCACCAGCCGCCACGCCGCGGCTTTGTGCGGCGTCTGCTCGGCAATCGCCCACGCGACCGTCAGGACGCCATTGACCGGCGGCCGGCCGACGGCGTGCGGCAACGGCGCGAAGTCCCACTCAAAATCGGTGATGACACGATAGATCGGCACCTTCCACCGCCCGTAGGGACCGGCGAGGCCGATGTTGCCGGCGAGAAACGGCTCCTGATACGTTTCGAGTTGCGTCTTGGCGCTCAGCAGCGTGCGCTCTTCCCGGTGAAACCAATCGGCGAGCTTTTGAAGGGTCGCGACGACCTCGGGGCGATCGAAATAGAACTCCTGAAAATCAGCCGAGAAGAAATCGTGTCCGTGCGTCCAGAGAAAAATGCGGACCATCGCCTCCCACGTGACAAAATCGGCGCCATGACAGCCGGGCAGCTTGCCGATCTCACGGGCCGCATGGATGAACTCGTCCCACGTCCAGCCGGACGTCGGCGGCTCGGGCAACCCCGCCCGGCGGAAGAGTGTTTTGTTGTAATAAAAGCCGACCGTCGTGAAATCTTTGGGAAGGCCATAGAGCGTGCCGCGGCCGATCTGTGTGCCGTCATAACGGAACGACGCCAGCACAGATTCGAAGAAGTCGGAAGTGCGCAGCGGGGACGAACCGGCGCGCTTCATTTCGCGCGAGCGATTATCCGCGTTACCTTCGGGCCGAACGACAGTTCGCGCGACGGCTTGCTCCCCTCCGTCGCTACGTCGCTCCGTCGCTTCGTCGCTGCTTCCTCCCGCATCCGCCGCCATCAGTTTCTCGATATCCGCCAGCAATCCCTTGGAGGCGAAATCAGCGACCTTTTCAGCGCCGAGGTAAAAGACATCCGCCGGCTCGCCGCTGGCGAACATGGTTTGGAGTTTGGTGTTGACGTTGGCGGCCTGCCCCGGGTTGATCCGCAGGACTTTGATGTCGCGGTTTTCGGGCAGGCTTTCGAATTCCTCGATCAGTTGCCGGACGATCTGATCTTCCTGCTTTTCGCCCCAATGCACGACGCGCAGCACGGTCTGCCCCGTGCGGGCCGCAGTCGTTCGCCACGGCCGCGTCATTACCCACAAAAACGACCAGACGAGAATCACCGCGGATGAGATCACGACCAGCCGGCGCAGGCCGTGCGACAGGTGTGACAGAACCTTCGTCAAAACGTGCGCTCCGCGGTTGAGCCGTCGGGCTGAAATCCGCAACCGAATCGGCCGGCCGTCCTTCCCGAGGCGGCGGGGCCGCTAGCCGTACAAGAGATCATAGGGTGAGCCGGAGCTGTTCACGAGCGCACCGCCCCCAACCCGACGCCGGAGCAGCCCGTGACGGTAAGCGGAATTCTCAGCGCGGTCGCCATTGACGGCTCGTGTGTTTGGGTTATGTTCGCTCGTGGTGCAGATGGTCTGCAAGCGGATCGTCGCGGACAAGGAATCTCACGCCGTATGGATGTCGGGCTGAGCTGGCAAGGCGAGCACTTGCAGTTGTGTGCCGAGCGCGCCGTGTGGTGGCCCGTGCGGCAGACGCTGCTGATTGCCGATCCGCATTTCGGCAAGGCCGCCGCCTTTCGCGCGGCGGGAATTCCGGTTCCGGATGGCGGCACGGCGGCGGACCTGGCCCGGCTGACCCGGTTGATCGAGCGGGTCGGCGCCAGCCGCCTGGTGATTCTTGGCGATTTGTTTCACGCCCGCAGCGGCCGCTCCATTGAAACAATGACGGCGATCGGCGCTTGGCGTCGCCAACACGCGCGCTTGGACATCGTGCTGATTCGAGGAAATCACGATCGTCTGGCAGGGGCGCCGCCGGACGAATGGCGTTTCGCTTGCCCGGGCGAAAGTTGGGTCGAGGGCTTGTTTCGGTTCGCGCACGAGCCGCCCGTGCCGGTCGCAGCGTCGGATAGCCGCGACGATGATTCGCCGCCTGCGGTCCAGCCGCCGTTGACGAAACTGAATGGCCGCGACAAGCCCGCCGCAGCGCTGCCGGCGGCTCGGAGCAAGCGGCGTCAGGCCCGGCGCCGCGCGGCTGCCGCCCGGCCACACACGGGTGATCGTGACGCCTTGCAGCGCGATCATCAGCCGTGCTCAAGGCACATCGAGCCGGTATTTGCCGGACACATCCATCCGGTGGTGAGATTGCAGGGCCGATTCGGCGGACTGAGAGCGCCATGCTTTTGGTTTCAACCGGATTGTGCGACATTGCCGGCTTTCGGGTCGTTCACCGGCGGTCATCGCATTGTGCCTGCGCGGGGTGATCGCGTCTTCGTGGTCTTGCCCGATGGGTTGGTCGAGGCGCGCACCGAGGCCTGAAAGCGCCGCGGGCCGAGCGCTCAAAGTGATACGATACGCCGGCGCGCCGCGCCCGATGTGCGCGGCATGAGACGTTCGCCGCGACGTTCGTTTGGATCATCCCGGCGCCGATCCAGCCATCGCTTGAGAAGGTGACAGATGCTAAACCCGATGTCGCGTGAACTGATCGATGATTGGGTCGCCGATTTTGTTCAGACCGACGCGCTGCACGATTTCGCCGCCGAGACCCGTGATGGCGCCGCCGGCGTTCTGACGCAATTTCTGTGCACTGCTTGCGAGCCTGATGTCCATCCCGCTGAGATTGAGGAGAGTCACGTGCGCCGGGCGCTGCTCGATCATGTCGCCCGGCTGAAGCTCCCGGAAGCGGCTGCACGGCAGGCGCCGAACCTCTGTGCGGGGCTGTTGGAATGGCTGCAAGACCAGGGCCGGCTCGGCGGCGGCCGCAGCTTGGCGGCGTATTGCCGCGCGCTGCGACCGGCTTTTGAGGAGGCCCATGCCGGAAAAGTCAAACCCATCCGCCGCCCAGGCAGCGCCATCGGTCGCAACGATCCGTGCCCGTGCGGCAGCGGTCTGAAATACAAGAAATGCTGCTTGAACAGCGGCTGAGGATGGCCCGTTCCAGCGGCGATGACGCGCTGGGGTTGCTGTCGGACGCACGCGGCTATCGCAGTTTCGATTGAACTGTAGCGTCGGCCCTCCGTGTCCGACGACGAATCAGCGTGGCCGACGGCGAAGCTGCTGCGGTACGCCGTCGGGCAGGGACGCGCGACGCAACAGGAAAAATGAATACGCGTTGAGCTTCGTCTGAGCTTCTCGCCGCGCGCGACTGTGTTGATGCGCACACGCGCCGGTGCGTTGTCGCGCCGGCGCGATGAAGATGAATACGTTGTAGGAGTTAAGGATGCGGGAGCATGCTTGCGGCCCATTGCAAACATGCTGAGTGAAGGGGGGCCTTCGGTTAGCGCGGCACACGCGCGCCGCGCACGGACCGCCGCTCTTGGTCTTATGGGCAGCCCGATCCAACCAGACACGTCACGAAATCGCCGATGTCGTTGAAATCGACGCTGCCGTCGCGATTCACGTCGTTGACGCACTGATAGTTGCACGCGCTGACCGCGCCGCAGCCGGTCCACGAGCCGCTGCCGACGAGGGCGCTGACAAAACAGTCGATGTCGTTGAAATTGACCGCGCCATCACAATTCGCGTCGCCGCGCGTGTCGCCGCTGCAGGGGTCGACGCCCGTGACAACCCAGAATCCCCCGGTCAGCGAAAACGAGCCGCCGGTCATGGTCACGCCGGCGTCGGGCTGGCCGATCGTGCCGGATAGCGTGAATGCGCCGCCGGTCGATGTGCCCCCACCGCCATCGATGGTGAACCAGTCGATGTCAAACCCGCCCGCCCATGCGGGAATCGTCAGCAGACCCAGCATTGCGACGGTTAGCCTAAGGGCGGAGCGTGTAATCTTGATCATGAACGACTCCTTTGTTACGCCGAGGCCACTGAGTGCAGCCTCTGAATTATACCAGTGCGACGGCCGCTCTGTGCGACCATTTCGCCAAATTATCTGCCGAAAATCCTGGCATCCTTATTCAGCCGCCAGCAGTCTTCGAGCGGACTCAAGCCGGGGTTGTCTCCCGTAGTGGATCCGCGACGATAAGGACGCGGAGATTTACGGACATTCGCACCACTCGCCTTACGTTCGTGGCGCTGCCATATGATCGATCAACTCAGAAGCTGCTCGATCTGCCTGGCTTAGAACGCCTGACAAATCCGGGTGGAGCAGGCTTCCAGCCTGCTCGGACAGGCAGGATGCCTCTCCCAGCCCGGCGTATTGTTAGTAGCTCTGAGGCAAACATCTCGCCAGGCCGGAAGTCCGCCCAACTTGCGATCTTGGCCTCCTGGCAAACTGCCTGCGGTAGCGATGCCGCCTCTCTTCTACTAAGCGAAAAAAATGGTCCGTGCCCCCAAAAAATTCTGGAAGCCAACGGCCACAGCGCACCGCTGGCATGAAGTCGCGTGTTCATGTTCCGACTGGGCCTCGTCTGATGGCTGACCGCCGCCGATTTTCAACCCGCCATTCCTAGCGCGGAAAGCACCGGCCGAATTTCACGAGCAGCGTTGCCGGCCCGCGGAGCGAGATCCTCCGCCGCAGCAGCGCCCACAGCAGCCCGCGTTCACCGGCGAGAAAACCCAGCCAGGTGGCGCTATCGGCCAAGATATGTAAATCGGCCTCGCCGACGTGTCCATCCTCGACGGTCAGCTTCTGTTCCGCGATCGTCATGGTTGCCGTGCACGGTTCCGCGCCACGGAACGTGAAGTGATAGACCGCCCGCAGGCCGGCCGATCGCCCCGGCTGAAACGTGAAGCGCGCCCCACGCAGAAACGCCGCGATGCTGCGCGGCCGCAGCCCATTGTGCACGCGCTTCACACGCTTCGCCGGAAAGCGGCGCGCCACGTGCTCTTCGGCGTCGGAGCCTTTCACGACGTAGATGGTCTCGGGCTTTTCGACCAGCGGCCGCAATGTGTTCTTGACATAGGCCGCGCGGTCGTCGATGAACGGCGGCAGCACCTCGTCACCCGCCGGACAAACCGCCAGGCAATACGCCGCTTTGTAATTCGGTCCGAAGGCAAGACTCTGCCACATCGAAGCGGTTTCGGTGTCGCTGACCCGGCGACGATAGTCGAGGCCGTCGCGACTGTCGGCGATGCTTTCGACCCAGTCGGTGAAGCCGCCCATGAACTCGCGATAGTTGTGCGTCATGCAGGCCGAAACATTGAAGTCGCCCTCGGGCGAAATCGCCCCGACCGGGCACGCCGCCACGCAGAGCTTGCAAGACAGGCACGGGTTGTAGTCCAGCGGCGCGCCGTAACGCGACACGGGCCGATCCAGCAAGACCGTGCCCAGGATGATGAAATTTCCGAAGCGCGGGTGAATCACGTTGCGATGAATGCCCATCTGCCCCAGCCCCGCCGCCACCGCCACCGGCTTGTGCGACACGATCCAGACTTTGCCCGGAAACGCCGTCATGTTCATCGGGAAGCCCGACGCCGGGTTAAGCGCCCGCACACCTCGGCCGGCCAGTGCCGTGACGATGTTCCGCGCCACCGCGTTGGTCTCGTCGGTGGTCTGATGAAACTCGAGATTCGCGGGCGCTCGCGACGGTTCGAGGATCGGCTCGCGGTTCATCCGGCAGACGATGCTGATCAGCGCCTTCGTCGGCGGAAAGTGTTTGATGATGTCAGCATGCTGGTCGGCCAGCGCGGGCCGCTCGATCTCGACAAAGCCGACATCGGCCGCGCCGGCAGCCAGGCAGAGTTGCCGCAGCTCGTCGGCATCGAGCGCCGCGGGCGGGGCCGCGGCGTTTTGCGCGGCGGCGCTCGAATCGGCCGCCGCGTCGCGCTCGCGATAGCGCCGCACCGAGGGGTGTTCGGCGCGCGTGGCGTGGTCGGGTTGCGCCATGTCCGAACGATTGGCATTCATCGGCGCCGCCGGCGCGGCCGCGGCATCGGCGGGAGCTTGCAGAACGTTGAGCGGTAGATGAGTCACGGCGTATTCCTTGTATATGCAAGTTTATGGCGTTACAAACTCTTGATGGCGCTCGTCTGCACGAAGGCTCATCGTCTCAGCTTGATCAATGAGTCAATTCGGGCGGAATTGGCTTCCAACCTGCTCACTTGGAGAAAAAAACATGCATAAGCCTGATCGTGCGCAGTAGTTGACAAACTGGAGACGCCGCACGCGCGCTCGACCTCGCCGGACAGCGAGCACCCGATCAACTGCGCGTCGCCCGTGCTTGTCAGGCCGAGCGTTGTACGATCTTGTCGCAATCGGCCACGGCTCATGTCGCCTCCGCGGCCGTCGGGAAGCCCCACGCCCGGCCCAGTTCGGCCATCCACGCGCAGCCCATCGGGCCGAGCAGCGCTTGCGCCTGCTGCTGTGCGCTTTTCCACGCGGGATAGGCCTTCTCTACCAAGCGCCGGCCGGCACGGGTCAGGCGAAAGGGCTGTGTGCGGGCGTCCTCTTCGGCGACGGCTTCGAGCCAGCCGGCGGCGATCATGCGCTCAACATTGCGGCTGAGCGTCGAAGCGTCGAGGTCGAGCGCGTCACACACCGCCGCGGGCCGCGCCAGCCCCAGCTTGGCCGTCACGATCAGAATGTTCAACTGGCTGACCTTCACGCCGACGGAGCGCAGCGCGTCGTCGTAGAGATTCGTGATCGCACGATTCAGCCGTCGCAGCCGCACAGCGATGCAGCGGCCGGCAATTGTGTTGATCAGCGTGTCGAGAGTCGCGGCCATGCTTGCCTCCGGGCATTTGATTGTATATGCAACATCCTGGCCGTCAAGTCCGCGCCCGGCGATCGACAGCCGGTCGAAAATGAATGTTTCCAGCGCAATTTCAGGATGACTCTGTCGCTTGCCAGAGCCACGACCGTGAGGGAGTGGTTCGATTCGCCAAGAATCTCCGCTTCCTGACGGTCGCGGCTCCGCTTCTTTGCAGCCTACCCATCGTCTCTCACGCCGCGCCGCTCACCGCCGCCCGGATGCGCGCGAGTTGCCTGAGCAGCGGCTCAAGCTGATCGAGCGGCCACACCGTCGCGGCGTCGCTCTTGGCGGCGGCGGGGTTGTCGTGCACTTCCATGAAGAGCGCGTCGATGCCGACGGCGACCGCGGCCCGCGCCAGCGTCGGTATGAACTCGCGCCGCCCGCCGGTGACGTGGCCGCCCCCGCCGGGATATTGCACCGAATGCGTCGCGTCGAAGACGACCGGCGCGTAGGCCCGCAGCACCTCCAGGCCGGTGAAATCGTTGATAAGCCGCTCATAACCGAACATCGTGCCGCGATCGGTCAACATGACGTTGGCCCCGCCGGCCGCACGCACTTTTTCCACCGCCAGGCTCATCTTCTCGGGCGCCAGGAATTGACCTTTCTTGATGTTGACGCAGCGCCCGGCCTGTCCGCAGGCGACCAGTAAGTCGGTCTGCCGACAGAGAAATGCCGGCACCTGCACGCAATCCAGCAGCGGCCCGGCGGCGCGGGCCTCCTCGGGCGTGTGCACGTCGGTCAAGATCGGCACGCCGACCGCCGCACGCACTTGTTCGAGGATGCGCAGCCCCGCCTCCAGCCCCGGCCCGCGGAAAGATTGAATGCTCGAGCGGTTGGCCTTGTCATAGCTGGCTTTGAACACATAGGGAAATTCAAGCCGACGGGCGATCGCCGCGATTTCTTCCGCCAGGCGTAGCGAGTGTTCCGCCGACTCAATCACGCACGGACCGGCGATGAGCAGCAACGGCTGCCCTGGTCCGACGCGCTGCGGCCCAAGCTGAACGGCAGGTGTGGTCATGCGCGCCAATGATAGCGGATGGCGCGGGGGCGCTTGAGGGCGAAGCTGCTCGCGCCGTCGCCGCCGCCAGCGCGTTGCGCGCCCCGTCTCTGCATCGGCTCTGCCCGCATCGGCGCTTTGCGCGAGCGAGCCCCCCGCCAGAGCAAGCCAACGCGCTGCAGTGTTGGGCCTGCGTGCCCAACGCCAGGTTGGTCATGAAGCCTGGGAGGCGCAAAAACAATGTCGGTCACGGAGACGCCGTCGGCCACGGCGGGCCGACGCAACGGCGCGCTCGATGGCGCCCGAGTATGCGGGAGAACTTCGTGCCATTCCCGTCCCGCATCGCTTCGGCGATATGCACTTATTCTCGCTGCTAGCTGCGCCTGCGAGGTACAATCGCCTCTCACGCCCAACAAAAAAATGGACGGAGCGCCAAAGCCGCGGCGCTCCGTCCATCGAGTGATTCGCCTCAATCTCGCAGCCGAAAACCTAGCGCTTCGCCGCGGCCTCTTTGGCTTTGGCGACGACTTCTTCCTGCACGCTGCGCGGGGCCTGCTTGTAGTGGGCAAATTCCATGCTGAACGTGCCGCGGCCCTGCGTCATGCTGCGCAGGTCGGTCGCGTAGCCGAACATCTCCGCGAGCGGAACTTCGGCCAGAATCACGGTCACGTCGCTCTTGGCTTCGGTGCCCTGCACAATGCCGCGGCGGCTGGTCAGGTCGCCGACGACGGGGCCTTGATGCTCGGTCGGCACCTCGACTTCGATCTTCATGATCGGCTCAAGAATGGCCGGGCCGGCGCTCATGTAGGCCTCTTTGAAGGCGTCGCGCGCCGCAATCTGGAACGCGATGTCGGACGAGTCGACCGCGTGCGACGAGCCGTCTTCGAGCACAACCTTGACGCGCACAACTTCGTAGCCGGCCAGCGGCCCCTTCAGCCTGGCGCCGGCAAAACCCTTCTCGCAGCTCGGGATGAACTCGCTCGGGATGCGCCCGCCGAAGACGGCGTTCTCGAATTCGAAATCCTTGCCGGCGTCCGGCGGAAGCGGCTCGATACGGCCGATGACGTGGCCATATTGTCCCGAGCCGCCGGTCTGCTTCTTATGCTTATAGTTGAAGCTCGCGGTTTTGGTCGGCGACTCACGATAGTTGACCTTCGGCGCGCCGGTTTCGACCTCCGCCTTATACTCGCGGCGAATGCGCTCGGTGTAGATTTCGAGCTGCAACTCGCCGACGCCGCTGATGATCGTCTCGCCGCTCTCCTGATCAGTGCGAACGTGGAACGTCGGATCTTCGCGCATGAAGCGCGCCAGCGCTTTGGAGAGCTTGTCGCGGTCGGCGGTCTTGGCGGGCTGAATCGCCAGCGAAATGACCGGCTCCGGCACGTGGATGCTCTCGAGCGAATAATTCAGATCTTCATTGCAGAAGGTATCGCCCGACGCGCAGTCGACGCCGACAAACGCGACGATGTCGCCGGCCACGGCCGCATCGACGTCTTCGCGATCATTGGCGTGCATGCGCACCATGCGCCCGATGCGCGCCGTGCGCCGCGTGCGGGAGTTCATCAAGACGTCGGACTTTTTCACCGTGCCCTGATAAACGCGGGTATAGGTGAGCTGGCCGAAGTTCTCATCGACCAGCTTGAACGCCATGCAAACCGCCGGCGCGTCGGGGTCGCAGGTAATCGCGATCTCCGCGCCTTCGTTGGAATTGTCCTTGGCGTAATAGACGCGATCGAGCGGCGACGGCAGGTAATCGACCACGCCGTCGAGCAGGAGCTGCACGCCCTTGTTCTTGAACGCCGAACCCATCATCACGGGCACGATCTCGCGCCCGATCGTCAACGTGCGAATACTCTTCTTGAGCCGCTCCACGCTCGGCTGCTGCTCCGACAAGAGCATCTCCATGATCTCGTCGTCATAGAGCGAGATCGTGTCGAGCATCGCATGTCGGGCGCGCTCGGCAGTCTCCCTCATGTCGTCGGGGATCGGCTCGCGGCGAACCTTCTGCCCCTTCTCGCCGTCAAAGTAAACCGCCTCCATCGTCAGAAGGTCAATCACGCCCTTGTGATCATTTTCGACGCCGATCGGCACCTGCAGCGGAACCGCGACGAGGCCCAGCTTGGCCTCGATTTCGGACACGACGCGCCCCGGATCGGCGCCGACACGGTCAAGCTTGTTGATGAACGCGATCCGCGGCACGCCGTAACGCTTCATCTGACGGTCAACCGTCAGTGACTGGCTCTGGACGCCGCCGACGCCGCACAGCACGAGCACGGCCCCGTCGAGTACGCGGAGTGAGCGTTCGACTTCGATCGTGAAATCGACGTGCCCGGGGGTGTCGATCAAGTTAATGTGGTGATCGAGCCAGCCGACGGTGGTGGCGGCCGACGTAATGGTGATGCCGCGCTCTTTTTCAAGCTCCATGTGGTCCATGGTGGCGCCGTCGCCGCTGCCCTTCACCTCGCCGATCTTGTGGATGCGGCCGGAGTAGAAGAGGATGCGCTCGCTGAGCGTGGTCTTGCCCGAGTCGATGTGGGCGGAGATCCCGATGTTGCGGAACATCTGAAGCGGATTCATAGTCGTGCCTGTCAGTTTTCCTAATCATCGGCTGAGAATGGGGTTAGGCCCAAAATCGTCAGCCTGTTCATTCGTCCGGAAACACGTTCTTCGACGAAGTGGTTGCCCGCTCATACCAGCCGCGGGGCCGACTCACGAATGCAACGTGTTATTTAGCCGGGATTTACGATACCCGCTGTCCTGGAGTTCCCACGTCGGGGGGTACCGCTCTCAGGATGCCTGCTGATCGCGACCTATGGCTAGACCGCTACCACCAAGTTTGCAAGACTTTAGCCAGACATGAACGCTTTTGCAAGTGCAAAATTGGCGTTAAGAGTTTGTGGGGGATTACACCCGGCGGCCCCATCCCGGCGATACACGCCAGCATGATTGAGGGGGCGCCGACACGCGCAATCGCTCGCGTCGCCGTTGCTCGCGAACTCCGCCCGCCGCCTGCCTCCAGCCGCAAAGCGCATAATCAGAATGGCTCTGCACTAGGCGGAGCCACGACCGTGAGGGAGTGGTTAGATTCGCCGAGAATCTCCGCTTCCTTACGAGTCTGTCGAAATACTCTGGGAGCTCTTGCCTGCCTTTTTTTCATTAGTGAGTGTGGGCGCGAGGGTCGGCCTGGGTTCATGGCGGAACGTCGGCTGGCCGGGTTTTCGACAACCGGAGTTGCGTCGCGAGCTGTTCGTGCTGTCGAGCTGCGTCGCGAGCCGTTCGTGCTGTCGAGTCTAGTCGCGAGCTGTTCGTGCTGTCGAGCTGCGTCGCGAGCCGTTCGTGCTGTCGAGTCTAGTCGCGAGCCGTTCGTGCTGTCGAGCTGAGTCGGCTTCAGCCGACTGGTCCCTGCCACCGGGCTTCAGCCGGTGGTGGGCGGGCGAGCGGTCCATTTTGCTCTTGGCGCAATGCGGTCTGCGCAGCCAGCTTCAGCCGGACTTGAGCAGCGGAGAGCGTCGCGGCACGATCGGAGCCGCAAGACCGGCTGAAGCCGGCTGAAGAACACTCTCAATCACAAAGGTCGGCTCGCTTCGCCCTCACCACCAACTGAAGTTGGTGGCAGAGACCGACCGGCTGAAGCCGGTCCATATCAGCGCTCAACCCCCCAATCGCGATCGATCCGTCTACCCAGCGAGCACGCGGAATGCGACCGACAGCAAGCGCTGCAGCCCAGCCACCCGAACCACAAGGCAGCGAAGCCGCTCGGACCACACGGCGGCGAAGCCACCTGCACCGCGCGACGGCTCAGCCACCTTAACCGTACTGCGGCCTAGCCACCTGCACCGCGCGGCGGCCCAGCCTCCCGGATCGCGAACAGAACCGTCCACAGTATGTGAGGAAAAGCGAAGTGAGGAATAACGAAGAGCGGGAATACAACGAGACGATGAACGAAGCAAGCAGCAAGAAAAGCTGACAAACATGTTGAAAATCACACTTGCCAGACTCGCAAGCCCAATTCAGCCACCACCGACACCAGGCAGTTCGACGGCCGCTTGCGGGCGCGGTTCGGTTAGCGGTCACGGTCGGGCATACGGGCGCGGTTCGGCATGTGATCGCGGTTCGGTCTGCGCTAGAATGCATGGGCGGCGTGCCGTGGCTTGAGCTGTGGCCGTGAGCGAGGAGCCTGATCATGACGCGCGGTCCGATTGCCGCCAAAGTCGCCGACGACATGAAGTCGGCCTCGTTTATTCGCGAGATGTTCGAAGTCGGCCGACGGCTGAAGGCCGAACACGGCGAAGAGAACGTCTTCGATTTTTCGCTGGGAAATCCCAACGCGAGTCCGCCCGATGCGTTCTTCACGGCGCTCCGGGCCTGTGCCGCGGAACGCCAGCCGGCCCTGCACCGCTACATGCCCAATGCCGGCTTTGACGAGGCCCGCGCCGCGGTGGCGGCGTTTCTCTCCGCCGAGTATGGCGTCGCGTTTGCGGGCGGCGACGTGCTGCTGACCAGCGGGGCCGCCGGCGCGATTAATACGACGCTGCGCGCGCTGCTCGATCCCGGCGACGAAGTGATCGTCTTCGTCCCCTTCTTTCCCGAGTATCGCTTCTATATCGAGCAGGCTGGCGGGCGCGTGGTCTTCGTCGAGACCGACGCGGCATTTCAGCCTGATCTGGCCCGGCTTGAGGCCGCCATCACGCCCCGGACGCGCGCGATTCTCGTGAACTCGCCCAACAACCCGACCGGGGCAGTCTATTCGGCGACGGCCTGCTCGGAGCTGACCGACATCGCCGCCCGTCATGATCGGCCCGAGCGGCCGCTTTACCTGATCTGCGACGATGTCTATCGGCGAATCTCCTATGGCGGCGGGCGCGTCGCGACGGCCGTCGGGCGCTATTCGCGGGCGGTGATCACCTCGAGCTATTCCAAGGATCTCAGCGTGCCGGGCGAGCGGATGGGGTATGTAGCGCTGCCGCCGCTGATGCCCGGTCGGGCCGAATTGATGGGGGCGCTGACGATGCTGAATCGCACGCTGGGGTTCGTGAACGCGTCGGCGTTCATGCAGCGCGTGCTGACGCGCTGCGCCACGGCGCTTTGCGATGTCGAGCTGTATCGCGGCAATCGCGACCTGCTGTGTCATGCGCTGCGCGATTACGGTTACGAATTGACTATCCCGCAGGGGGCGCTCTACGCCTTCCCGCGGACGCCCCTCGCCGACGACCGCGTGTTTGTGAATGTGCTGCTCAAGCATCGGATTCTGGCGGTGCCGGGCACGGGTTTTGGCCGGGGCGGCCACATGCGGCTTTCGTATTGCGTCGAGCGGCGCGTCGTCGAGGGCGCGCTGCCGGGCTTCAAGCGGGCGATTGAAGAAGCGCGCAGTGGTGCGAAGTAACGAAAGCGGTATGCGACGGCGCAAGCTGGGGGCGGATGGAGTGGGTAGGACGCACTTCGGCGTGCGCAGCGCAGCGCCGCGCCGGGACAATCGGCCCCAAGCGGGCGGCAGGCGGCAGAATTGACCCAGCGCAAGTCCACGCTCATGACACGATCGCCCATGCCGGCGCAACGCCCGCGCATCTTGGGGGCTGGCGCGCTGCTCGGCTTAATCGCCGCGCACGGGTTGGCCCAGTTTCCGCCGACCGAGCCGCGCCGATCTCCAGCGACTCATTCTCAAGCGACGCATCCACCAGCAACGAATCCTCCCGCGGCGACGGGCCGTGCGACGATGACCGCGCCCGCAACCGCGCCGGCGGCAGCTCTGAACGCACCTGCCACGACCGGAGCCGCCGCAGGTGATTTGCCTCCCGCGCCCGGCAAGAAGTTCCAGCCTGGCGTGCATATTGTGTGGGAGACGCCGGCGGTGTGGGTGGCCGCAACGGTTGTATTGCGCGAGGGGCTGCTGGAGTTTTTCGCCTGCTTTCCCGGCAAGGAGCATGAGAGCATCCTGCGCATCGATGCCGCGGCGGTGCACGTCTATCAGGCCCTGGGTCTCATCGGCCGCACACCCGGCCGTCCGCCGCGCTGGGAAGAGCTGCAGAATCGATTTGAGCCGGCGGAAGGCGACTTCATCGCGCTGCGCGTGCTCCACGCTGGCGTTGAATCCGCGGCGGCGGCGTGGCTGTTGGAAGCGGAGTACATGTGTCCGCCGCCGGCCGAACCGTGGGTCTTTGCCGGCTCCCGGCCGACCGCAGCCGGCGATCTGGCCGCACAGCAGAGCGGCGCCGGCGCCGCGCTAGTCGATTTCGGCGACAGTCTGCTTTCGCTCAGTCGCTCCGCCAGCAGCGACAACAGCGCGCTGTGGGCGGTCGCGCATACAGCGCGCATTCCGCCGACCGGCACGCGCGTGTGGGTGGTGCTAACGCCGCCAGCCGCCGAAGATGCAGCGTTGACGCTTGATTTCCGCGGCGATCTGAGGCGGGATGGCGCGTGGGCGGCGCGCCCGGCTTTGATCGCCTGGCTGCGCAGTCAGCTCCAATGTTCACCGAGCCGAGCATTCAAAATTGACGCACGACGCGCGCTGCCATGTGACGTCATCGCGCTGCAGGAAGAGCTGCGCCGCGCAGGTGTCGACCTGGCGCGAATCGAGATCGTTCGTTAGAGCGTGGTGTACTGTCCGTAGGCGTCCGAGTGTCATCGGAATTCTTCACTGGTTTTGCCGTCGGTCACGGAGTGACGCCCCGTAGCGTTGGGACTGCGTGCCCAACGCCGGGTCGGGCGGGCGCTTGATTGTCGGCTACGTCCGCCGTCGGCCGCGAAGGGCCGACGCCACAGAACACACTGCGATTTTTTGCGGTGGGCCGAGATAGCTTCCGGCAATCTCGGCTATCGCGAAAGTCGCGCAACTGCATGATTTCACTCGCCATTTACAGCCGACTGATTTCATCGCGCAATCTTCCAGTCTCGCGCTGTTCGGCGTTATTGTGCCGGGCATGCCGCGTCAACCTGCCCGAGACCAGCTTGATCGCCGACATGAGCACGCCGGCGCGAACGAACCGCGCATCCGGGCTGGCGGCATTCGCGGCGATTCGCGGGTCGCTGAACCCAGTAAATCCACTGGTGCTGCGGCGTGGCTGGCGCCGCTGGCCATTCTGGCGACGGTGCTGCTGGCCTACTCGACCAGCCTCGACGGCCAGTTCATCTTTGATGATCAGCCGGCGATTCTGGAAAACCCCCACGTCCGCTCGCTCTGGCCGATCTGGAACGCGCTTGGGGCGCCATCCGACACGGCGCCGGCGGGCCGGCCGCTGGTGTGCCTGACGCTCGCGATTGATTACGCGATCAGCGGCTATCACGTCTGGTCGTATCACGTCACCAACGGGTTGATTCATCTGGCCGCTGCACTGGCGTTATATGGCCTGTTGCGACGAACACTGAAGCTGTCGTATTGGACGGCATCTGCGACTGTGCCGGCGCGGGCCGAAACGCGCGACGGATCGGCGGCTCGTGCCTCAACCGAGCGGGCGCCGCCGGCCGAGGCATTTGCGCTCGCGGTGACGCTGCTCTGGTGCGCGCATCCGCTGCACACCGAGTCGATCACCTACATCAGCTCGCGCACGGAGGCGCTGGCCGGACTGTTTGTGCTGCTCACAATCTCCGCCGCGATTCAGGCGGCGACGGCGCCGCCGGCCGTCGCCACACGCTGGACGCTGACGGCCATCGCAAGTGGCGCGCTCGGCGTCGCCAGCAAGGAATCAGCGATTCTGGTCGGCCTCGTTTTCTGGCTCTACGACCGCACGTTTCTCGCCGGCTCATTTCTCGGTGCGCTGCGGCGGCGCGCCCTGCTCTATGTGGGGCTTGCCGCCAATGGGATTCTGCTGGCGCTGCTGCTGGCGACGAAGCCGCGCAGCCTCTCGGTTACGTTCGACTATGCCCTGATCCCCTGGCACGACTATCTCTTCACGCAGTTTGGCGTGATCGTCTACTACCTGCGGATGGCGCTCTGGCCGTATCCGCTCTTGATCGACTATGACGGCTGGCCGATCGCGCGCAGCCTGTTGCCTGTGCTGCCGCAGTTCCTGCTGCTGGCTGCGCTGGGGGTGGGCACGCTGGCCGCATTGGCGCGGCGGCACTGGCTTGGTGTCGTCGGGGCGTTTTTCTTCATCATGCTTGGCCCTTCGTCAAGTTTTGTGCCGCTGATCACGGAGATCGGCGCTGATCGACGCATGTATCTGCCGCTGATCAGCGTCGCCATTGCGCTGTGTGCAATCGGCAGAGCGCTCTTGGCGCGAGCGTCATGGTCATCTGCGGCGGCGCGGCGCTGGGCGGGCGCGGCGGTGGTGCTGCTGCCGACGCTGGCACTGGCGGCGACGACCGCCGTGCGCAATCGCGACTTCGCCCAGCCGGAGAAACTATGGCGCGAGCTGATCGAGCGGCTGCCCGGGACGCAGCGCGGACGAATCGCGCTAGCGCTGTTGAAGCTGGATCAGGGCCGGCTGCAGGAGGGCGAGCAACTGCTGCGCGCTGCGCTCGAGCTGGAATCGCGCCACACGGTCGCGCTGCAAAATCTCGGCGTCGCGCTCGGCAAGCAGGCCCGCTGGGCCGACGCGGCACAGACCTATCAGCGGCTGGTCGAGTTGTTGCCGCAGAATGCCCGGGCACGGGCCGATCTGGGTTTGTGCCTGACGCAGGCGGGACGACCCGCGGAAGCCGTCGTCGCGCTTGAGGCGGCGCAGCAGCTTGATGCGCGCCTGCCCGGTTTGGATGCGCGTCTTGCACAGGCCTACAGCGCCGCCGGTCAGCCGCAGAAGGCGGTGCAGAGCTATGCGGCGGCGCTCGCGGCCGAGCCGGGGAATGCCGCGTTGAGGCGGGGCTTCGCGCTGTTGCTGGCGGGCGGTGGATTCATGGCGGAGGCGCTGCAGCAACTTGATGCAGCGGAGCAGGCCGCGCCGCGCGACAGCGGTGTGCTGCATGCGCGCGGCATCGTGCTTGAGCTGGCCGGGCGCGTGGCGGAGGCGGCGGCAGCGTTTCGCCGGGCGCTCGCGGCACAGCCCGACGATGCCGGCTCGGCCGAGAAACTGGCGTGGATCCTCGCGACCGCGGCCGATTCGGCCCTGCGCGATCCGCCGGAGGCGCTGCGCCTGGCGGAGCTTTCGCTGGCCAAGGCCAACCCGCGCACGCCGCTGACGTATGACACGCTCGCGGCGGCGTACGCGGCCAACGCGCGCTTTGCGGATGCTGTACGAACGGCAGAAGAGGGTGAGCGAGCGGCCCGCGAGCTGGGGGCCGAAAAGCTCGCGCGCGACATCGAGCAGCGCTTGGCGCGCTATCGCGCGGGAAAGCCCGCGGAATAGCCGCCAGGCCGCGCATGCCCGTTTCGTGCACCGACAAGCCGCGCGTCGGCCCGGACGACGAACAACCTTCGACGGCTGACTGCCGATCGCGCGGATCGCACGACCTAGCCGCGAATGGCGACCAGCGGTCGTTGGCTGCTACTGGCTCACAATCCACGAATCGGGCGCGCGGGTGTAGGAAACCAGCTCCTCAGGCTTGAAGAAGAGGTTGATCTCGACCGCGGCGTTCTCGGGGCTGTCGCTGGCATGCACCAGGTTGTACTGCTTGTCGAGGCCGAAATCGCCGCGGATCGTACCCGGCGCCGCCTCGCGCCCGTTGGTCGCGCCGAGCAGATTGCGCACGACGCCGATCGCGCCCGGTCCCTCCAGCACGGCGACAATCACCGGCGAACTGGTCATGAAATCAACCAGGGCGCCGTAAAACGGCCGCTCTTTGTGCACGGCGTAGTGCTGCTCGACCTGACTGCGCGGCGACTTCTGCAGCTTCAGCGCGGCCAGGCGCAGGCCCTTGTCCTCGAAGCGTTGGAGGATGCGGCCGACCAGCAGCCGGTTCATTGCGTCGGGTTTGAAGATGATCAGCGTCCGTTCCATCTCACGGCTCCTTGCGCGGGATCGCCCTAGGGTTCAAGCCGTCCGACGGTTCACGCGGCCGGCGGTGGTTGGTCAAACGGCGCGGCCATTGCCTTTGACGGCCTGGCCGGCCACAAGCCGGAATCTACTGTAAAAACTCGCCTCGTGGCAACGGAGCCGGCGCACGGACGTGCGAAGCCAATGGGGTTAGCTGGCGGCAGGGGCGCAGCACCGCTCGTAAACCGCCAGCGTGCGGCGGACCATGTCGTCCGCCGGCAAGATCGGCGTGAGCGGGCGACATGGGCCTAGCTCGTCGCACCGCCAGCGTTGCAGCGACTCAGCCAGTGCCGCATCGTCGCCGGGCGTGAAGCAATACTGAGGCGGCGTCAGCTCGCTCATCCCGGCGACGCGACTGACCAGCACAGGCCGCCCGACCGCGAGACTTTCGAAGACGATCATCGGCAGGTTTTCGATCCACAGGCTCGGCGTGACGACCAAATCCAAGCCGCGCAGAAACGCCGGCATCTCTGCGGGCGACACGCTGCCGACAAACTCGACGCGCAGCCCGCGCGACAGCCGGCGCAGCCGCCGCTGATAGCCGGCGTCGGTCCCGCCGCCCGCCAGCCGGACGTGCACATCGCGCCAGCCGAGTCGCCGCAGCGCTTGCAGCAGCACATGCGCGCCTTTGTGTGGCGCGAGCGTCCCGGCGAAGCCGAGCGTGGGCGTGGACCCGCGCGCCGGCGCGTCGGGATGCTGCGCGTCTCCCGTTTGCGGGGCGTCTGTGAACCAGTGCGGCTCCAGGCCGTTCTGGATGCGCACCGCCCGGCCCGGCAGCAGGCGGCGGCCGATCAGTTCCATGCCCGCTTGCGAGAGGCAAATCACCGCGGAGAAGCGCGCCAGCAAGTCGAGCAACGTTCGCTGCCGCGATTGCCAGCTCGGCCAAAGGTCGCGACGCTGGTCCGCCGGCGTGCGCCGCTCAATCCAGCGTCGATAGGCGGGCGTGAGCGCGGCATCGACCGGCAGCGGCAGTCGCCCCAATACGCGCAGTACGGCGCGCGGGTGCGTGGCGGCGTCACAACGCAGGCAGTCGCGCCAGGTGACATTGGCGTCACAGATGGTCTGATCCCAGCGCCACAGCGTATGCTTGGGGCAAAGCCACCAGAAATCCACAATCGACGCGACGACGGGTATGCGCAGTTCCAGCGCCGCCTGCGCGACGTCGACGCCGATATGCGCGGGGCTGGCCAGGTGCACAACGTCGGGACGATGTTGCTCAAGAAAGGCGCGATAGTCCGCCAGCGCGACGCCCCCGACGGCCATCCGCCCCCACGTCGGGGCATGCCAAAGGTCGTCTTCGCCGGAGACTGGCGCGCCCAGCGGCAACGGCGCGCGCCGGCCCTCTGGGTCGCCGCCTAATACATCCACGACGTGGCCCGTTGCGCGCAGCCCGCTCCGCAAGATCGACAGATAGCGCTCTGTTCCCTGGTGATAGCCGCGACCATATTGCATCGTCGCCAGGAGGATTTTCATGGCGGCACCAGGGCGAAGATGTGGAGCTGATTTCCCGCGGCGGATGGCGCGGTCGCGGCTGGCGGCTGAGTTGAGACAGCCGGCGCGCTTGAGACCAAAGGCGCAGTTGAGCCGGGCGGCGCGGAGCGGCGCGCCAAGGGCCGCCATGCGTCGATGATCGGCATTGTCCCGATTTCGCGCAGCCGCGGCCCCAGTTCGGGTTCTTCGCGCAGCCGGTCCAGCAGGCGCGCGTTGCCGCGGCGTTCATAGTGCGCTTCGTCGCCGGTCTCCAAAAGGAAGTAGTCCGGCCGAGCCGTGAGCAGCTCATGGCGAATGCGCGGAAAGTCCTCCGGCTCTTCGAGAAAGTAGCGCCATTGGGCGTCGGCATAGAACGCGACGCGCATGTGCGTATTGCCGCCAGTGATGAGCTTGTCGCCGATGTGGGGGTCGTGCCGGCTGAGCCAGGCGGCCGCCTCGCGCAGGTAGCCCTGATCTCCGTTCGGAACGCGGAGCGAATAGAACGCCAGCGGCGCGCAGCACACCAGCAATGCCGCGCCGCGCCGCCCCGGCGGCAAGGCGCCGATGCCGACGGCGGCACAGGCGGTCAGCGGCGCCAGCAACGGCAGCGTGTGGCGCGGCTCGAGATAGCCATGCTTGTGCAGCAGGTAAAACAACAGCCCGGCATGCAGCGCGAAGGCGATCAACGGCCCGGCCAGCGCAGCCTGTGCCAGGCGCCGCCGCCAGACCCAGACCGTCACGATCGCCGCGATCGGCAACGCATAGCGGCCGGCATGCAGCACGCGCTCCGAGACCCACAGCGGCAACTCGTGCGGCGGCACGTCATAGATGCGCAGCCGCGCCGCGACCATCTTTCTCGACAGACCAGCGGCAACCGACGCACTCTTCATCTCCGGCTGGTCTGCAAATCCGCCGTCGATGTCTCTCATCTCATGACCGGCGCCCAGCTGTGCGGCACGGACCTTTTCCAGCCCGTCCAGCGGAGTTTTCTTGAGCGATATCTTTCCGCTTGCCAGCCAGAACGGCCCGGCGGGCAAGAGGAAAGCAACGATCAAGATTAACGTTTGGAGCGCGAGCACGGCCATGGCGCTTCGTTCGCGCGGCGCAACGGGCTGGGGCTTGCCTGGCTCAGTTGGCGACGGCACCGACATCTGCCGGCGCGCGTGCCAGCCCTGTATCCATAGGCCGATCGCCCCCGCCGGCAGGAGCGCTGCGCCCTCCGGCCGGGTGAGATAGGCCAGCCCCGCGCACAGCCCAACGCCCGTCGCGGCCAAGCCCGTCGCCGGCAACATGAACAGCAGCGCCGCCAGATAAAACGCCAGATGGAGCTGGTCGGACATCACATCGGCGGAAAGCTCGATGTTTAACGGCGTCAGCGCTGCGAATAGCAGCGCGGCAGCCGGCGCGAATGTGCAATTGTGACGGTCGAGACGCCTGGCCAGTGCCCGCGCCAACAACCCGGTCAGCACGACAACAGCCAGCCCCGCCGCGAGTGAAACACCCTGACCGCAGCGCTGCCAGAGCAGCGGCGATTCGGCGGCGCCGGTCAGGCTGCGCGTAGTGCGCTCAGCCGCAAGGATGAGCATGGACAGCAGGGGATGCTGCCGGGCGGCGGGTGTGGCGAGCCAAGCGGGGCCGCGGCGGCCGAGGTCGCGAGCCATCCAGCAGAAATTCACGCCATCGCGCGAGAGTGCCGGCAGGAGTGCCGCCATCACCACGCGCCACGTCATCGCCAGCAGCAGGGTGCCGGTGAGCCACATGCCGATCCGCGAACCCGACCGCGCCATGCCGCGATAGCGTAACCGGAATGGGAGGGGGAAGTTAGAAGTTAGAAGTGCGAAGAGCGAAAGGTGAAGAAGTTCGAAGCGCGAAGGGCTAAGAGAAAAAGGGGAAGAAGAGCGAAATCCGATCTGCGCGAGAAGCGCGATGCCTTATCACCTTATCACGTTATCACTTTATCACGCAGCCTTTGCGGCGGCGGCACGAGCTGGTGTTGGCGCTTCTTTCCCTTCCCGCCTTCACGCGACTTCCCCCTGCCCCATGTACGAACCGCCGGTCTATGCCACAATCCGCTCCCGCATGGCCGCCCCTGCCGCACCGCGTCGCCCTGCCGCTTTAGCGTGGCTGTTGCGCGCGCTCGTGGTGTTGTTGATGGCGGCGTGCGTTGTGCGTGCTTATCAACGAGCTGCGCGGCTCGAGTTCGATTTCCACCACTTTCAGCGCGATGCGGCCTATCTCTGGCAGCATGGCGCGCTCAACCCTGATCGCGACAACCCCGATGAATCGCTCCGTCGGCAACTGCCGTTCTATTTGCCGACGGTGACGGTGCTGCTTTTCTGGATCGGGGCCGTGCCGGTCAAGGCCGCAGCGCTGCTGTGGGCGGTCATGCAGGGCGCCGCGCTGGCGCTGAGCTATCTCATCGTGTGGCGCTGGTGCCGCGCGGCGCTGCGCGTCTACATGTGGGCCGGCGCTCCACACGCCGATCGCGACGCTGACACGAGCGCGAGCGATCCCGTGCATCACGGACATGCAACGCAGCCCCCGTCCGCCGGCGCAATCGTCGATCTGGCCGCACTGATTTGCGGCGGCGCGATCCTCGAAGCCGCGAAGTTCAACCAGCTTAGCTTTGTGACGCTGGCGCTGTGCCTGCTCGGCGTCGAAATGGTCGTGCAGCGCCGCGCGTGGCCCGGCGGCGTGGCGCTCGCAGCGGCGGCGGCGCTCAAGCTCCTGCCGGCGCTCTTCGTCTTGTGGCTGGTCGTGAAGCGCCGCTGGGCCGCGCTGGCGGTTTATCTATTCGCACTGCCGATCATCCTCTTTTTGCCGCCGTGGCTGGTCTTCGGCTGGGATCAGACCTGGCGCTATCACGTGGAGTGGTGGCAGCACAACATCACGCACAGCGCGCCGCATGAGCAAGCGGAGTCGTCCGTACAGCTTGGCGCCGACGCGCCCCCACCCGGCGGCACTGCTACCGCGCGCCCGGTCGAGCATTTTTTCGATCATCGCAATCAGTCGCTCGCCGCGGTCCTCACCCGGTTGAGCGGGCAGACGCCCACGTCGCTCCAACTGGGTGCGCCGGCGGCGAATCATGCGCGGGCGATCGCCGGCTGTGTGCTGATAGCTCTGTTGGTTTTGACGCGGGGACGTCGCGGCGAACCGCGCGCGACTGCCCAGCGCCACGCCGCGGCATTCCTGCTCGTGATGTTGGCGCTCTCGCCGCTCGTGCGGACGTATTACCTGGTCTGGGCCTGGCCGGCGATGGCGCTCTGCCTTAGCGCGGCGTTTGCCAGTCGTGGGATCCCCCGGCAAGCGGCGATCATCTCGCTAGCGCTGTGGGCCGGCGGGATGATCGGGTGGACGATGCCGGCGGCCCGGCACTATGGAGTGCATTTGTGGATGCTGATGTTGATGGCGGGTTGCACAGTGACCATGGCGCCACGCGGGCGCGGGCGATTCAGTCCCATTCTCGCAGATCGAGTCTGATGGCAAGGATGGGGTAGGCATACTGCCTGCCATCGACAGGCTGGAAGCCTGTCCCACCCAATTGCAAGCCTGTCCCACCCAAATGCATGCCTGTCCCACCCAATTGCAAGCCTGTCCCACCCGGCTGCTACGAGCAACTTGATGCCAGAATGCGGTTGCCCTTGGGCTGACAAGACCCTTGCCGGGCAAACCCTGCCATGAGGAAGCGCCTTCGCATAGGATGCGTGCGAAATCGTCCGACAGAAAATAGCCCGGTCTGCCCAACGAATACGAGCCGTCATGATATCTATCGCCAACTTGCGCAAGGCCTACGGCCAGCGTCTGGCAGTCGCCGACCTCACGCTTGACATCCTGCCCGGCGAAATTTTTGGCCTGCTCGGCCCCAACGGCGCCGGCAAGTCGACCACGGTCAATCTTTGCTGCGGTGTTTTGAGTCCGGACGTCGGCCGAATCGAAGTCGGCAGCCACGGTCCGCCGGCTCAATCGGCGGTCCGCCGCCGGATCGGGGTCGCCCCGCAGGAGTTGGCGATCTACGAAGAGCTTTCCGCGGCTGAGAACTTGCTTTTTTTCGGCAAGCTCTATGGTCTGGCAGGCGCCGCGCTGGCGGCCCGGGTCGATGCCGTCCTGCGGCTCGTCGGTCTGACGGATCGCCGCAACGACGCGGCCGGCACGTTCTCGGGCGGCATGAAGCGGCGCCTGAACCTGGCCGCCGCACTGGTGCACGATCCGGATTGCGTCATTCTCGACGAGCCGACGGCGGGGGTCGATCCGCAATCACGGCACGCCCTGCTCGAGGGCGTGGTCGCCCTCAAAAAGCAGGGCAAGACGATCATCTACACCACGCACTACATGGAGGAGGCGCAGCGCGTCTGTGACCGCGTCGGCATCATCGATCATGGGCGGTTGCTCGCGCTCGATACGATCGATGGGCTGATCCGTCAGCACGGCGGGCGCAGCCGTGTCGTCACCACGCACGGCGACGACGAGCATCAGTTCGAGACCGATGACCCGCTCGGCGAGTTGCAGCGAGCGCAGGAGCGCGGCGGGCTGCGTGATTTCCGCGTTGAGCGTCCGAGTCTCGAACACGTTTTTCTGAACCTGACGGGAAGGAGCCTTCGCGACGCATGAACGCGATCTTGGCACTAGCCGGTAAAGACCTGAAAATCCTCCTGCGCGACAAGGCCGCGTTTTTCTTCACCTTCGGCTTTCCGCTGGTCTATGCGATTTTCTTCGGGACGATTTTTGCGAGCGTTTCCAGCGGGCGCGACGGGGGCGGGTCCAAGCTGCCGATCGCGGTCGTGGATGAAGATCGCACGGCCCAATCCGCCGCTTTTCTCAAAACGCTGCGAGAAGCGCCGGAATTTGACGTGGCCGAAGCGGACCGCGCCGCCGCGCTGGAGCAGGTGCAGCGCGGTAAGCGTAGCGCCGCGGTGGTCATGCCGGCCGGGTTCGGCGCGTCCCGCGGCGGGATTTTTTCCGGCACGCCGCCGGTCCTGCAAATCGCGACGGACCCGTCACGGGCCGCGGAGGCGGGCATGTTGCAGGGGGTTTTGACGAAATACATGGTGCAGGACTTGCAGCGCGCCTTCACCGATACGACGCTGATGCGCGGGCAAATCCAACGCGCGCTCGATCGCACGCGGGAAATACCGGAAGAGGCCGGCACAACACGCGGCACGCTGGAGCGCTTTCTCGGCGAGTTGGATCGCTTCGTCACGCAGATGCCGGCGTTCGATGAGGGGGTCAGCGACAGGGAGAACAGCAACGGCGCGGCGGCCAAGCCCGGTGAGACGCCGTCCGCGGCCAAGCCCGCTACACAGGCGGTCGCGGCGGGCCGGCGCGGCGGGTTCGCCGGTTTCGAACCGGTGCGCATCGAGAAGCTCGACGTGCAGCGCAAGAAGCGCGGAGGACCGACTAACGCTTATGCGATCTCATTTCCTCAGGGCATTGTCTGGGCAGTGATGGGGGCGGCGGCGGCGTTCGGCATTTCGCTTGTGATCGAGCGGCAGCGCGGCACGCTCCGGCGTCTGCTGGTCTCGCCGCTGACGCTGACGGCGGTGCTGGCGGGCAAGGCGCTGGCGTGCTTTGGCACAATCGTCGCGGTGATCCTCTTCCTGCTGGCCTTGGCGACGCTTGGCTTTGGCGTGCGGCCGACCTCGTGGCCGCTGCTGGGCGCGGCGGTGTTGAGTATCGCGATCGCGTTTGTCGGCATCATGATGGTGCTGTCGGTGCTGGGCCGCACCGAGCAATCGGCCGGCGGCATCGGCTGGGCCGTGCTGACGCTGATGGCGATGATCGGCGGCGGCATGCTGCCCTATTTCATGATGCCCCCGTGGATGCAGTCGGCGGCCAGCGTCAGCCCGATCAAGTGGTCGATTCTCGCGCTGGAGGGCGCGCTATGGCGCGATTTCACGCCGGCGATGATGGCCGAGCCATGCCTGATCCTCGTGGCGATCGGCATCGGATGCTTCGCGCTCGGAGTGCGCGTTTTCGCGTGGTCGCGCGGGTGACCGACGCACCGGCGCGCGACGAAGTCGTCTGATTCGGCTATGATTCTCCACAGAATAATTCATAGGAGAATCCGTCGATCATGGCCGCGAATCCGAATACGTTTGGCGCCAAGGGAACCCTGAAAACCGCCCACGGCGAATACACGATCTATCGCTTGTCGGCGCTTGAAAAGGCCGGCGTCGGACACGTGAATAAGCTCCCCTTCTCGATCAAGGTCTTGCTCGAATCGCTGCTGCGCAACGTCGATGGATTCAGCGTGCTCGATGAGCACGTCACCGCCCTCGCCGGCTGGAACGCCGCCAAACCCGCCGACAAAGAGGTGCCTTTCAAACCCGCCCGCGTCGTCTTGCAGGATTTCACCGGCGTGCCGTGCCTCGTCGATCTCGCCGCGATGCGCGACGCGATGACGCGGCTCGGCGGCAACCCCGACAAAATCAACCCGCTCGTGCCCTGTGATCTCGTGATCGATCACTCTGTGCAGGTCGATGCCTACGGCTCGCGGACCGCGCTCTCGATCAACGGCGACAAGGAATTCTCGCGCAATCGCGAGCGCTACGAGTTTCTCAAGTGGGGGCAGCAATCGCTGCAAAACTTCCGCTGTGTGCCGCCGGCGACCGGCATCGTCCATCAGGTCAATCTCGAATATCTCGCGAAGGCCGTCCTGACGCAGGCCGCCGGCGGCGAAACGCTCGCCTACCCCGATAGCTGTGTCGGCACCGACAGTCACACGACGATGATCAACGGCCTGGGCGTGGTCGGCTGGGGCGTCGGCGGGATCGAGGCCGAAGCGGTCATGCTCGGCCAGCCCTACTTCATGGTCACGCCCGAGGTGGTGGGCTTCCGCCTCACCGGCCGCCTCGCCGAGGGCGCGACCGCGACCGATCTGGTGCTGACCGTGACGCAGATGCTCCGCAAGCTCGGCGTCGTGGATAAGTTCGTCGAGTTCTACGGGCCGGGCGTCGCCGAGCTGAGCGTGCCCGACCGCGCGACGATCGCCAACATGGCCCCCGAATACGGCGCAACCGTTGGCCTCTTCCCGGTCGATGATGTCACGCTCGGCTACCTGCGCTTCACCGGGCGCGACGACGCCACGATCGCGCTGGTCGAAGCGTATTGCAAGGAAAATGGCCTCTTCTGGACGCCGCAATCCCCCGATCCGCAATTCACGACGACGATCGAATTGGACCTGGGCAAGGTCGAGCCGTCGCTCGCCGGCCCGCGCCGCCCACAGGATCGCGTCGCACTCACCGGCGTCAAAGCCGCTTGGCGCAAGGAACTGGGCGAAGGCTTCGGTAAGCCCGTTCCTGCATCGCCAAACCATCCGCCGCACACCAACGGGACCGGCGTCAAGACCAGCCTGAACGGCGAAAGCTTCGCGCTGCATGATGGCGACGTGGTGATTGCCGCGATCACAAGCTGCACGAATACGAGCAACCCGGACGTCATGATCGCCGCAGGCTTGCTTGCGCGAAACGCCCGACGGCGCGGCCTGAAGAGCAAGCCGTGGGTGAAAACGTCGCTGGCGCCCGGCTCCAAGGTCGTGACCGATTATTACAACAAGGCCGGCCTGACCGAAGACCTCGAAGCGCTCGGCTTCCACACGGTCGGCTATGGCTGCACGACGTGCATCGGCAACTCCGGCCCCTTGCCCGAGCCGATCGAGCAGGCCGTCGCGCAGGGCGATCTCGTGGCGGCGTCTGTGCTCAGCGGCAATCGCAACTTTGAGGGGCGCGTGCATCCGCTCGTGAAAGCGAACTATCTGGCCAGCCCGCCGCTGGTCGTGGCCTATGCGCTCGCCGGCACGGTCGATATTGATCTTTCGACCGAGCCGATCGGTCGGGGCAGTGATGGCAAGGATGTCTATCTGCGCGAAATCTGGCCGTCGCTGAGCGAGGTGCGGACGGTGCGCGAGGGAGCGGTCACGGCGGAGCAATTCCGTTCGAAGTACGCCGACGTTTTCACCGGCAACCCGACGTGGAACGCGGTGCCCGTTAGCAAGAGCCAGCGCTATGCGTGGAGCGACGCGAGCACGTACATCCAGAATCCGCCTTATTTCACCGGCATGACGCGCGACCTGCCGCCGGCGCGGCCGATCCGCGGGGCGCGCTGCCTGGTCTATGTCGGCGACTCGGTCACGACCGACCATATCTCACCCGCCGGCGACATCGCCGAGAAAAGCCCGGCGGGTCAGTACCTGATCAGCCTCGGCGTCGCGAAGGCCGACTTCAACAGCTATGGCAGCCGCCGTGGAAATGACCGCGTCATGACGCGCGGCACGTTTGCGAACGTGCGCGTGAAGAACAAACTGGCGCACGACCCGGCGACGGGCAAGATTCGCGAGGGCGGCTGGACGAAATACTTCGGCCCGCCGGCTGTGGCTGGCGCGTCGAGCGAACCCGCGGCGGCATCGAGCGCGCCGAATACAGCGCCCCTGCCCGGCGCGCTCGCCTGGATTTATGACGCCAGCATGGCCTATCAGGCCGCTGGTACGCCGCTGGTGGTGCTCGCCGGCAAGGACTATGGCATGGGCAGCTCGCGCGACTGGGCGGCGAAGGGCGTGATGCTGCTGGGGATCAAGGCGGCGATCGCGCAGAGCTTCGAGCGCATCCACCGTTCCAATCTCGTCGGGATGGGCGTCTTGCCGCTGACATTCAAGGAGGGCGAAACGGCCGAGTCGCTCGGCCTGACCGGCGAAGAGGTCTTTGATCTGAATCTGCCCGAACCACTCACGCCGCGCTGCAGCGTGCCCGTCACCGCCCGCAAGCCGAGCGGCGAGGAAGTCAAGTTCGTGACGACCTGCCGGATTGCGACGCCGGTCGAAGTTGACTACTACCGTAACGGCGGCGTACTGCATACGGTTTTGCGGCGCCTGGCGCGCGAGTAGCGCTCGGACTTCATCGGTTGGGCGCGCGTGGCGGCGCGGCCGCCCCGGTCAGCCTGAATGCCTGCGCCTGAAAATTAGCTGTGATCCGCGGCCGGCTTAGCCAGACCGCGGCTTGCGAGCCAAGCGGGCGCTTATGGCAAAAAAAAGGCCGGCGCGTCCGAAGACCGCCGGCCTGCGCACACGGCGGCCGCTCCCGCTCCCGCCGTATCGCGCGGCTGAAATGAACGGCGGTTTCGTGAGTCGAATCCGCCGCGGCTCCACAATGCAAAGATGGCAATCAAGCGGGCCGGGAGGCAAGTTCGTTCTCGGCCGGTCGGTGAAATCCGGATGAAATATCTGCGCGGGTGGTTGTGGCGAAGCCGATTATCGCCGCTTTCCGTCTCGCGGCCGGTTGTTCGCGGACCGGGCCGGCCGGCAGCCGCAATCCACAGGCGGCGGGAGCATGAAATGGGTTGTGAGCGAATTCATCCGGTCGCGGGCACGTCAGTTGCCGCGCTCGCCAGGCCCCACTGCGACCAGTGCGAGCATTCGCTCCCCGGCGACTCAGTTAGAGAATTTCACGAGAATTCTTGACAGCCGCCGCGAATGTATTGTGCCGGCGCTAGCGCTCGCTATAATCCGCGACTTTTGAGCGAGACGCCGACTCACCCAATCGGTTGCGGCTCAAGCGGTTGCGACGACCTGATCAGCGGAACGACTGCGGATGCGGCGGAAGCCGCTGCTCAGATGGCGCCATGCACACGAATCTGGAAACGTACCTGCGACCGGGGCGCCCGGTTGTCGTGATAGCCCGATGAAGAGGTTCGCGTGTCGCGCCGGCTGGGCACGCGGCTCGGGTCTGCCGGCAAATCGGCTGGAGGCTTGACTGCGATGGATCAGATGGTTCCGAAGCGCATGTTCTTCACCAAGGGCGTGGGCAAGCATCGCCACAACCTCGAATCGTTCGAGGCTGCGCTGCGAGACGCCGGCATTGCCCGCTTCAACTTGGTCAAGGTGTCCAGCATTTTTCCACCGGGCTGCAAGATCATCAGCCCCAAGGTCGGCCTGCCGCTGCTCGACAGCGGGCAGATTGTCCACGTGGTTCTGGCCGAGGCGCGCACGGATGAGCCGAATCGGCTCGTTTCCGCAGGCATCGGCCTGGCGATCCCCGCGCGCGGCGATCAGTTCGGCTATATCTCCGAACATCACGGCTATGGCCTGACTGAGAAGAAGTGCGGCGACTTTGTCGAGGACATGGCCGCCAGCATGCTCGCCACAACGCTCGGCATCGAGTTCGATGCCAATACCGGCTACGATAGCCGCCGCGAGATCTATCGCATGAGCGGTCAAATCGTCACCACGCGCAACATCGTCCAGACCGCCGAGGGCGACAAGAACGGTCTGTGGACGACGGTCGTGGCGGCGGCGGTGTTTCTGTTCCACTAGCCGAGCGTCACGGTACGAATGCGAGTTTCCGCATGGGCCTCCGGCCTGTGCGTGCCGCAACCCATGAGGGCACGCATCGGAGTGCCTACACGTATTCATCGCAACGGCCTCGAGCGACACCGTCGGCGATAAAGACGCCGATACTCACGGAAACGCCGCCGCCCGCGGAGAGAACCTCTTCCGCTCAACGATCAAGCGCGGTGGAAAACGCATCCGTGCCGACGCAGCAGCATTCAACGGCGACCGCGATGATCGGGCGCATCACCCAAGCTGATGAGTTCACCCTAACCAACAATCTGCTCCGAAGGGATATCCGCATCAGGCGGCAGTGAACCGGGCGCCGCCGGCTGGCTTGCCGCGGGAGCGGTCGTTGCCGGCGGATTCATCACCGGCGGCGCCGGCGTTGGCGCGGGTTCACGCGGCGGCGGCAATGGACCGCCGACGCGCACACAGCGCCACACACTGGCCAGCGGCAGGTCATATTCCACACGCACCGCGCCATGTTCACTAGGCCGAAGCCGTCGCAACGCGCGCGCCGCGGCCAGGCAGGTCTTCAGATCGTCGCGCAGCGCCGGGCGCTCCAAGACCAGCTCGCCGACGGTCCAGCCGGGGCGAACCGGCAGGCGCTCGACCAGCGCCCACAATCCCGCCGTGCCATGTTCAAACGTGAGCGACTCCAGCGCGGCCTCCGGCAATATCAGCAGCAATCCGGCCCCGCCGACGCCGATGGCGCGCAACGACGACGCGCTCCAGGTCGGCTCGGCACAGTCGTCCGGCGGCGGCGCAGCGCCCGGCGGCACGGCCAACCCGAGGCCGACCAGCTCCTCCCGCGCCGCATAGAGCGGGATTTCGCGTAATAGCTCGTCCGTAAAGGCCTCGCCCGCATACAGCTCGCCGCGCACCTCGATCAGGATGTCGATCAATTCTTCCAGCGAAAGCCGCGCCTCGGCCGTCGCGATGCGCTCCGGCAGCAACGCCACGCGCACCGCGCTGAGATCCTCCAGCCGTTCGCGCACGGCGGCGGTGATCTCCGCCGACACCTCGAAAAAGTCGCGCAACAGGCGCGCGTTCGTCACTTTCAGCCGGGCGGCATTTTCAAACTGCATCTGGCGCGCCTCGGCGGCCGCGGCGCGCCGCGCCAGCTCGATCTGCTCCTCGGCCAGATCTTCCCAGCCGGGCGGCGGCAGTTCGCCCGGCAGTTCGCCCGCGCGCACAACGCCGCTGGACCAGCGATTCGGCCAGTGTCGAGCGGACTCGGCGATAAGTTCATCCGTGATACGCTCCGGATCAGCGGTCGCAAACAGCGGACGCAGCCGGCGCAGCGCCTCGCGTAACTCGCCGGGCGTGACGCGCACATCGACCTCGCAGACGCCGTCGCGAAAGAGCCGCGGCGGGCCGGCCGCCGGCAGCGTCAACACCCAGCGGCGCAGCTCGCGCGCGACCTGCTCGTCGCGCGCCGCCCATGACAACACGCTGCTCGATGCCGTCAGCGGGAGAAAATCAAGCTCATCGAGCAGCGCCGCGCGCGCCTCAGACAAGGCCGCGCGCACGGACGGCAGCTCTTCGGCGCGGCTGATCGCGCACGCCAGCAGCGCGCCAACAGCGATGGCAAGATCGGAGCGTAAATAGCGCCTCATGGAAAAAATTGTCGCGGAAGGGGCAAAAAAAAGCGAAGCCGCGGGAAGCGGCGCCCGCGCGGTTCAACGATTATCTCTCGGGATTAGGGGTGGCTAGGGCTTCGTCAAACTTGAATTTTCGGATGAAGCGGAAAGGAGCTCCGACGTCACGGCATGAGATTCGTGCCTATCTTTGTAGTGGGACGCACGGGCCGGAGGCCCATGCTACCCGCGTTTCGAACCCGCAATTTCAAGTTTGACGAAGCACTAGGGCCGGCTTGGCCGTTCCGCCTCGGTCCGCAGCGCCGCGCGCAGGTTCTCATGTTCAGGTCGATCGCGGAAATCATGCGCGCGCAGCTCAGACATCACGCGCTCCAGCGGCCAGCCCTCCACATGCAGCCGGTACAAACCGACCGCCAGCCCGGTGCGATTGACTCCCGCGGCACAGTGCACCAATGTCGGCCCCGCCTGCTCGTCACGCAGGAGGGCAATCAGCCGCTCGCGATCGGCGGGCGTACTGGCTCCGTCGCCGGTCAGCGGCACATTTTCCCAGCGCAGACCGAGCCGCGCAGCCGCGGTCTGCTCCGCGACGCTCTCGGGCGCGGTCGGGTTCAGCAGCGAAATCACACGGCGAATGCCGCGCTCTCGCTGCAAGCGCTCCAGTTGCACCGGCGTCACCGTGCCGCTGCGATAGAGCTTCCCGTCGGCGACGACATCGAAGCGCTTGGGGTACCACTCCCATACTCGCAGTTGCGGGAAGAGCGCCGTTCCGACGGCGACGCCGCCCAGCAGCACAGCCGCCGCCACCACCACGCGCAAACTTCGCCGACCTCGGACCGGCTCTGCGGCGGCGGCGGGGTTCACGCCCGCGCTCGAAGCGGCTTCGCAAACATTATTCGCCGGCACAGAAGCCGCCGCGGCCATCGCCGGGGGCGATTGGGGCGTGAGCATGTTTGTGGGCGGACCGGCCATGTCGGAATTATACGAACCGGCGCCTCACGTCGATGGCGCCGCCGATTTCCACGAAGCCCCGGATTTTCTGTGCCGATAGAGACGCAGTCAGATAGGAGTCTGCTTATGACACGTGTTGGAAAACTATCGGCCGGTTGTATCGGGCTGGCGTGCTGCGTCGCTGCGTTTGGCCAGAACGCCCCGATCGCCGACGAGTTGACCGGCCTTCCGCTCTCGAAGCCTGTACCCAGGATCGAAGCCGCGTCAAGCGGGCTGCTCGGCGTGGCTGAATACGAGTTCGAGGCGGCTCCGCCGGCGCGCTCGGATGGCCCGGACCCGCTCGCTGCGACCACTCCGGCCATTATTCCCGAGCCGCACAGCCTGGTGCTCGCGGCGCTGGGCGCGAGCATGGCGCTGCGCAACCGGCGCCGTTAACGCGAGCGTCGTCCGTGCCGCCGCGCACGCGGGCGAAGGCACATCAAAAGAAGTGCGAAGCGAGAAAGCCGCCGCGCCGCCCGAGTTTCGCCCCAAGCCCCCTCACCGCGCGCCGTGTTTGCGCCCATAATGGCGGGTGATGAACACGGTGCTGTGGTCCATTCTGCTGATTTTGGTGCTGACCGTGATCAACGGCCTGCTCTCGATGGCCGAGATCGCGATCGTTTCCGCGCGCCGGGCACGCCTGCAACAACGAGCCGAGACCGGCGACCCCAAGGCCCGCAAAGCCCTCGAACTGGCCAACGCTCCGGATCGCTTTCTCTCCACCATCCAGGTCGGCATCACGCTCGTCGGCATCTTCGCCGGCGTGATCAGCGGATCTGAAATGACCGATATCCTCAGGGCCTATTTCGAATCCATCGCGCTGCTGAAGCCCTACAAGGAAATCCTCGCGGTCGGCCTGGTCGTCGTCGCCATGACCTATCTGACGCTGGTCATCGGCGAACTCGTCCCCAAGCAGATCGGTTTGGCTCATTCTGAAACCGTCGCGCTCACCGTCGCCCAGCCCGTTGCACTGCTTTCGCGGCTGGCGGCGCCGGCCGTCTGGGTGCTCTCGCACTCGACCCGCGCTGTCCTCTGGCTGCTGCGCATCCGCCCCGCCGCCGACACGACCGTCACCGAAGACGAGATCAAGATCTTGCTCGCGCAGGGCACCGCGGCCGGCGTCTTTGAGGAGACCGAGCAGGACATCGTCGAACGCGTCTTCAGCCTCGGCGATCGCCGCGTCAGCGCGCTCATGACGCCGCGCACCGACATTCTCTGGCTGGACATCGACGAGCCGATCGGCGACGCGATGCGCACGATGATCTCCGGCGGACACTCGTACTATCCCGTTTGCCGCGGCAGCATCGACGACGTGGCCGGCATGGCCTCCGTCAAGGAGCAATGGGCGCGCATGGTCAATCGCCAGCCGCCCGACATCCGCGGCACGCTGGTCGCGCCGCTCTTCATGCCCGCGACGATGCCGGTCTTTCGCGCGCTCGAGACCTTCAAGGAGCACAGCAAGCACATCGCGCTGGTGATCGACGAATATGGCAGCATCTGCGGCCTCGTCACGCTCAACGACGTGTTGGAGGCGATCGTCGGCGACGTGCCGCGCAGCGACCGCAATCAGGAGCTGCCGATGGTGCAGCGGGCCGACGGCTCGTGGCTCGTCGACGGCATGGTCACGATCGACGAGCTGCGCCGCGTGCTCGAAATCACGACGCTGCCCGGCGAAGATCGCGGCGAGTTTCACACCATCGGCGGCTATCTCATGCGCGAGCTGGGCCGCATTCCGCGCACGACCGATCGGCTCGAATCCAACGGTCTGCGCTTTGAGGTGATGGACATGGACGGCCATCGCGTCGACAAGGTTCTCATCACGCCGCTGGCGCCGCCCTCCGCCTCCGACAGCGACGCCCAGAATGGCGGCAACGCGGCGTAGTGCATATCAGATTTTACGTGTCGTCTGTTAGCAGAGCCGCGACGCTTAGCAGAGCCGCGACCGTCAGGAAGCGGTCTTCTCAGCCGAACCGCGACCATGAGAGGCTGTCGAAATACTTGTCAAAATCAAGCTCGACAGCCCGCCGATCGCCTGGCTTGGCATCCAAACCCCAGGTCTGATGCTGCGCCAAGCATTCGGCGCGCCGTCGCCGGAGTTTTTCGACAGCCTCATGAGGGAGCGGTCTTCTTAACCGAACCGCGACCATGAGGGAGCGGTCTTCTTAACCTAACCGCGACCATGAGGGAGCGGTCTTCTTAACCGAACCGCGACCGTGAGGGAGCGATTCGAGACTTCCATAGCCTCGGAATAGCCACGCAGCGACGAACCGACGGAGCGACGAAAAGGTAGACGATTCACATCACCCCATTCCCGCTTCGCGCGGGTAGCATGGGCCTCCGGCCCGTGCGTCCGTAATCAAACCGAATCGCAATACGCGGCCTCAAGCAGAGCCGCGACCGTGAGGGAGCGGTCTTCATAACCGAACCGCGACCGTGAGGGAGCGATTCGAGGCTGCAAAAGCTTGAGAATAGAGCTGGAGCGACGAAGGGTAAGACCACTCACATCGCGCTTCTCTCGCAATCGCGCGGGTAGCATGGGCCTCCGGCCCGTGCGTCCGTAATCAAACCGAATCACGATGCCCCCCACACCATAACCGCGACCGTGACGGAGCCGAACACCGGGCAATGCCTGACCACTACCTCACGGTCGCGGCTCCGTCATCCAACCGCACGGCAGGTCGCGGCCGGCGCGCCTACTTCCTCTCGCCGAGTTGCGGCGCGTCTGGATTGAACCGTTGCGGCGCGGGCAGGTAACGATAGCCCGCCTCTGAGCTTTCGCTGTTATAGGCGAAAGCCTCGCGGTTCTTCAGAAAATCGATCACGTAGCGCGTCGGGATCGCGTAGGCCACGCCCTCGCCAAAGATCGCCTTCATGTTGGTCACGCCGACCACTTCGCCTTGTGCGTTGAAGAGCGGCCCGCCCGAATTGCCCGGGTTGATCTGCGCCGTTGTCTGGATGTAGAGCTGTCCCTCGGCCGCGCGGCTGCGGCGGCTGACGATGCCTTCGCTCACGCTGCGCTCCAGCCCAAGCGGGTTGCCGATGGCAAAGACCGGGTCGCCATCTCGAACCGCATCATCCGCCGAGAGATAGGTGATCGTCGGTGCATAGCCGGCGGGCAGCGTCACTTTCAGCAACGCCAGGTCGAGAAACGGATTGGTCGCGACGATATCGACGGCTTCAAATTTATCGCGGCGAAAGTCGCCGCCATCCTTGCGCAACACGGTGATGGTCAGCTTGCGCTCGCCTTCGATCACGTGGAAATTGGTAATGACGTAGCCCTGCACGTTGATGAAGAAGCCGCTGCCCTGACTGCTCGGCGCGCTGACAAGGACGACCGCCTCGCCAAAGCGCTGAGCGAGATTCTTGACCGAATCCGCCGGCAGATCGGCGGTGCTGTACAAATCCGCCGTGTCGCGCACCGCCGCCGCGGGTTGAGAAGCGCTGGCCTGCTGCAGCGAGACGATCGCCCGCCGGGGGATGCTCAAGAGGTCAAAGCCCAGGTCGACGACGACCCGCTCGGCATCTTCGCGCAGCACCTCGGCGGTGATCTTCGCGCCGTCGCGCAAGACGATCTCCGCCGCGATTGCGCCGCTCACCGCGTTCAGCCCGATCCATGTCAGCCAGAGGTAGCGCGTCATTCATCCATCTCCCGATTCAGCGGCGAATCCGCCTGCGGTGCATCGTAGCGGACGCTCCTTCCCAGACCAGTGGCGGCGGTTCGGTTTGGCGTCGGTCTCGGATACCGTAATCACGCCATGCGAATCCTGATCGCACCCGACAAATTCAAGGGCACGCTGACCGCCGCCGAGGCCGCCGACGCGATCGCCGTCGGCGTGCGCCGCGTCAGGCCGCAGGCGGAACTGGAGCTTTGCCCGCTGGCGGACGGCGGCGAGGGCAGCGGCGACGTGCTGGCGGCGGCGCTGTGCCTGCTGCGTGAGACCACCGTCGCGCTTGATCCGCTCGGGCGACCCGGACCCGCACCCTGGTGGCGCTCCGGCGATGGCGCGCTGGCCTTCATCGAGCTGGCTGCGGCCTCGGGCTTGCAGCGGCTCACGCCGGCGGAGCGCGACCCCCGTGTCGCCACTTCGTACGGAACCGGTGAACTGATCGCCGCCGCCACGCAACGCGGGGCGCGCGAAATCCGGCTCTTTGTCGGCGGATCGGCCACGATCGATGGCGGCGCGGGAATTTTGCAAGCGCTCGGCTGGCGCTACTTCACGCGCGACGGGCGCGAAATGCCCGCTCCTATGCGCGGCGGCGATCTTGCGGCCATCGCGCGGGTCGCGCCCCCCAAAGCTCCATCGCTCGGGGAAAGCCCGGCAGGCATAGCGCCGCTCGCATCGATCACGGACCGGCCCGTCGCAGCACCGGTGCTGACCGTGTATCACGACGTGGAGAACGTGTTGCTCGGACCGAGCGGCGCGGTCGCGATGTATGGGCGGCAGAAATTCGCACCGAATTTCTCGGATTGGGACGCCGCCGCGCGGGCGCTGGAGGTCGGCTTGGAGAATCTGGTGCGCGTGCTGGATGGCGCGGCATATGCCGACCAACCCGGCGCCGGAGCGGCCGGCGGCGTTGGTTTCGGGCTCGCCTGTGCCGCGGGGGCGCGGCTCCTGCCCGCCGCTCCGTACATCCTCCAGGCGGTTGATTTCGCCGCGCGGCTGAGCTGGGCGGATCTGGTGCTGACCGGCGAGGGGCGCTTTGATGCCACCTCCGCCGCGGGCAAGCTGATCAGCCACGTCGCCGCCGCCGCCCGCGCCGCAGGTAAGCCGGTGATCGCCTTCGCGGGCAGCCATGGGTTTTCCGGCGAAGCGGCGCTCAAGGCAGCCGCAAAGGCGCTGGAACTACATGTGTGCCTGGCGATGCCGGCGAATGCGACGAATGCCGCAAACATGGCGGAGCCAATCTCGCCGATGACCGCGCAAGAGAACCTCATCGCCGCCGTCGCCTCAGATTTTCTCAAGAATGCCGAAACGGATGAGCCACGCGGCGGCGGGCTGCGCTGACCCGGCTACTTGCCAAAAGCCTGCTGCAGCAGCTCCTCCTGTTCGACTTTGTGGCTCGAGTAAGAGCCGGTTGCGGGGCTGGCCGCGGTCGGACGGCTGATGCCCTCAAACGCCCAGCGGCCCAGCAGCCGATCGCCCAACCGCGCCCGCAGAAAGCGCCACGCGCCCATGTTTTCCGGCTCTTCCTGCACCCAGTACGCCGGCGCCGCAGTCGGGTAATGCGCGAGCGCCTGTTCGAGCGCCGCGTTGGAAAGCGGGTAGAGCTGCTCGAGCCGCAGGATCGCGACGTCGCTTCGCTTGAGCTGTTTTCGACGTGCGTCCAGCTCATGATAGAGCTTGCCGGCGCAAAGCAATATCCGGCGGACAGCGCTGCGCCCGGCGGCGCCGGCCTCCGAAAAATCCGGATCATCGAGCACGCGCGCGAAGCCGCCCGCGGTGAAATCCGTAAGCGGCGACGCCGCCGCATCGAGCCGCAGCATGCTCTTGGGCGTCATGACGATCAGCGGCTTGCGAATTTTGCGATGCACCTGCCGCCGCAGGACGTGGAAGTATTGCGCCGCATTCGACGGATAGACGACCTGAATATTGTCTTCGGCGGCGTTGTTGAGGAACCGCTCGAGACGGGCGCTGGAATGCTCCGGCCCCTGCCCCTCGAAGCCGTGCGGCAAAAGCAACACGAGGCCGCTGAGCCGGTTCCACTTCACCTCGGCGCTGCAGAGGAACTGATCAATAATGACCTGCGCGGCGTTGACGAAGTCGCCGAATTGAGCTTCCCAGAGCACCAGGCCATCGGGGATTTCGAGGCTGTAACCATACTCAAAGCCCATCACGCCGGTCTCCGAGAGCGGGCTGTCGTAGATTTCGACCGGGGCCTGATCGAGCGCGAGATGCTGCAACGCGACAAATTGCCGCTCATTCAGCACGTCGCGTAAAACGGCATGACGCTGGCTGAACGTGCCGCGGCCCGAGTCCTGCCCGGTCAGACGGACGCGATAGCCCTCCGTCGCAAGCGTGGCGTAAGCGAGCGCCTCGCCCGCGGACCAGTCCAGCCCGCGCGTGCCGGCCGCCATCTCGCGCCGCGCCTCCAGAAAGCGGGTGATGTTTTTGTGCGGCTGGAAGCCGTCGGGGACTTGCGTCAGCTTGTTGAGCAACTCGACCAGACGGCCCTTCGAGACGCCCGTCGTCGGGTCGGGCACGGCGTGATCGTCGCCGCCGACATACTCGGTCCAGCGGCCCGCGAGCGCGACG
Source organism: uncultured Planctomycetales bacterium (assembly GCA_964418235.1). Classification (GTDB taxonomy): domain Bacteria; phylum Planctomycetota; class Phycisphaerae; order UBA1845; family Fen-1342; genus CAYQLG01. The sequence goes on along the minus strand of CAYQLG010000016.1, from coordinate 10,303 downwards.
GCGCGCGGCTTCTCCTCGCTGCGCGCGGCGCTCAATTCGGCCTCCAGCCGGGCGCGGCGCTCTTCGGAGATGCGATCGGCCTCTTCGGCGGTGATGCCCTTGAGCTTGAGCAGATGCTCGACATAGCCGTCGCGGACGCTCTTGCGCTTGCGGATCGCGTCATACATCAGCGGTTGTGTGAAGGCCGGCTCGTCCTGCTCGTTGTGGCCGCGACGGCGATAGCAGTACATGTCGATGACGACGTCGCGCTGGAACGCCGCGCGAAAGTCCAGCGCGAGATTCACGACGGCTGCGACCGCCTCGGGGTCTTCGCCGTTGACGTGGAAGATCGGGCTTTGCAGCATCTTGGCGACGTCGGTCGCGTAAGGCGTCGAGCGCGCGCTCTCCGGACCGGTGGTGAAGCCGATCTGGTTATTGACGATCACGTGCAGCGTGCCGCCGACCGTGTAGCCGGGGAGCTGGCTCATGTTCAGCGTTTCCTGCACGACGCCCTGACCGGCGAAGGCCGCGTCGCCGTGGATCAAAATCACCAAGCCGCGCTGCCGGGTCTGATCGCCGCCGCGATCCTGCTTGGCGCGCATCCGGCCAAGCGCCACCGGGTTCACAAACTCAAGGTGGCTGGGGTTGAAGCAGAGCGTCAGATGAAGATCATGCCCAGCGGTCGTGTGATAGTTGTTGCTATAGCCCAAGTGGTATTTCACGTCGCCGCGCAGGCGGAGGGTCTCGTGGTCTTTGTCCTCGAACTCGCGGAAGATTTCGCGCGGACTCTTGCCGAGGATGTTGGCAAGCACGTTCAGCCGGCCGCGGTGGGCCATCCCCAGCACGATCGCCTGATTGCCCAGCCGGCCGGCCTTCTCGATCGCCGTGTCGAGCAGGGGCACGAGGCTCTCGGCCCCTTCGAGGCTGAAGGACTTCTTGTCGATGTATTTCTTCGCGACGAATTGCTCGAAAATATAGGCGTCGGTCAGCCGCTCAAGCAGGTGAATCTGCTGGGCGCGGGTCAGCGCCACGTGATTCTCGCTGTCCTCCATGCGCTCCTGCAGCCACTTCCGCACGGGCAGATCGTCGATGTGCATATACTGCACGCCGATCGAGCGGCAATATGTGTTGTACATCTGCGCGATGATCTCGCGCAGCGTGCGCGGCTTGCGGGCGCTGCCGGTCTCGACCACGAACTCGCGATCAAAATCAGCCTCGCTCAGGCCGTGGAATTGCGGCGTGAGTTCGGGGAATTCGGGTTTCTTGCCGCCCAGCGGGTTGATCTGAGCCAGGTTATGACCACGCACGCGGTAATTACGGATGAGCATCTCGACGGCGTGCTGCTTCTCGGAGAGGCCCGTCGCCGCCGTCCGCGTTGCGACCGTGATCGTGCTCGTCGGATGTCCATGACCGCCGTTGACATAGACCGGCGGATTAAAGAGCGAAAATGGCTCAAACGACGGCCGCAGCCGCCGCACGGAGCGCCGCGGCGCGGCGTGGCCGCCTGCGGAGGCCGGCGCTGAATGGCCGTTGCCGGTCCGGGCGAGACTGGTCGCCGGCGCGGCCTGATTCAGCCCTTCAAAATACTGTCGCCACTCAGGATCGACAGCGCCCGGCTCGGCCAGCCAGGCGGCATAAAGTTCTTCGACAAACTCGAGGCTGCTGCTATGAAGACCAGACGACACGTTGCTGCTCACTTTCGCACGGCCGGTGCAGGCCCCGCCGGCCGACGCGCGTCGTCACAACGGGCTTGCGGGATACAACCGCCCACAACTCGTTTCTCGATTCGGAAACGTGAATCGCACCATTATAGCGGCCCCGCCGCGGCTGGCGCAGCTTGGCGTCATCCGCGCGGCTGCGGCACACCCTCCGCGCTGGTCATCCGATTGGGCGGGGCTTCATCAGGGGACCAGGTCGATGCAGCATGAAAAAGCCCATGATCCCCCAGAATTCGCTTGCGCCGTGACTGGTCATGCCGTTTTGCCAACGGCATGTTTGTGGATAGACACTCTCGAAAGATAGGGAGGCGACACAATGGTGGGTACATACTCAGAAACCGTGAATTGTCGTTTTCGCCCGATCGGGCGCGCGGTGGTTGCCGGGGCCTTTCAGACCCCGGCCTTGGGCCTGCCTCGATCGATCGCGCGGAGGGCGAGTGCGGTTCTGATGCGCACTCCGGTCAAAAACAGAGCGCTCGCCAACCAGGGCCTGAAAGGCCCTGGCTACGGTTCGTTTGCCCTCCGGGCGAAGTCGGCACTGGCCGGGCCAAGCAGGATGGCGCCGGGAAAATCGGACTTCGCGATGAATCGGAAGGCTCGAAATGAATGGTTGCCTACAAACGAGAAGCCGACCGATGCCAGTCCCATTACAACCACACCCATTGCCGCTGCGACATATCCAAGATATCATGAACTTTCATACTCGGATTGCTTGGCAAATAGCTAAGAATTCCATGGACCGATCTACTGGGTTGCGGAGGTATACAATGGGCGGCTTTTCTCGGCGCGTGTCTCGATGGGTGTTGTTGCTCAACGCCGCCGTCACGGCCGGTGCGGCGTGTCCCGATCAATGGCTCGTGAGCAATTCGATACCGGGCGCCGCCGGCGGGATCACGGCGATGCTGCCCTTCGATGATGGAACCGGCCCGGCGCTCTACTTTTCAAACGCCGGCCTGGTAGGCGTCGATGTTGTTGGTTTGGTGGGGCGCCGGCGTCAACAGGCATGGGAGCAGGCCCCCGGCTGGGAGGATCGCTTCGATGGCCGACGAATCGTGAGCGTAACGCACATGATCGAGTTCCGCGGCGAACTGATTGTCGCCGGAACGTATAGCGCCAGCGACCTGACTTCTTCGACCGTCACATTCATGCGGCGGTGGAATGGAACGGAATGGTTCGATTTTCTTGTTATGGGCATCGGCCAGATCAACGCCCTGGCAGTCTATCGCGATGAGCTGTACGTCGGCGGTCAGTTCAACCTGACCAGTCCGGTCGAAGCGCGCAACATCATGCGCTGGAATGGGACGACCTGGAACCCCGTACATGAGGGGCGTTGGAGCGCGGTCCTTTCATTCGCGCACTATCGCGACCTCTTGATCGCCGCGACCGCGCGAACGGATATTTGGCTTTTTCCAAGCGACCAAGTGATGGCGTGGAACGGAAGCGCCTGGCAACGCTTCGGCTCGCAGGACCCATTTCCCGAAGCTCAGCGAATCACCGCGATCGCGGAATATCAGGGCGGGCTGCTGGTCAGCGGTCGACTCAATTTTCGCTTGAAGAGCACATCCACAACGACCTTCGACATGGCGCTCTGGGATGGGACGGCGTGGCGCCTCCCCGACTTTCCACCCATCCGGGCCGACCGTCTCCTGGTTGCCGGCGACGAGCTCTTTGCCTCGCGCGATCTGTCAGGAACCGTCGAGCCTGGGGCCGCCACGTTGAGCGTCTTGAAACCTGACGGCTGGCAACCGGTCGAGTGCGTTGAAACTCGTAGCCACAGTTGGATTCGCAGTATTGTAGATTTTGAACAAATGCGCTTCATCGGCGGATACTTCAATACCGCTTGCGACCCAGACCTGTATAACCTGGTCGCCTTCCGTGACCAAAGCCCAGTTCGAATGACGCCGGAGGGGCGTTCGGGCTTCGACTCGAACGTCAGCGCCTCTGCGCGAATCGGCGACGAATTGGTTGTGGGCGGCACGTTCACGCGCATCGGCGATGTCCCGGCGTGGCTGGTCGCGGGCTGGAACGGGCAACGCTGGCGCGGCATTGGTGAAGGCGCCACGGCTTTTCCGCACGATGCCGTTGGTCTCGTCGTCGAGCATCTCGGTGAAATTGTCGTCACGGGCCGAACATATCATGGCCCCGAAAAATTTCCGCGGATCGCCAAATGGAATGGCGTCCGCTGGGTCGCGATTGACCGTGGTCTGCCCTTTAAGCGCCTCCGTACGCTGTATTCGTATGGCGGACAGCTCTACGCCGGCGCGGAATACGATCCTGCCTTGCCGCCGGATGCTATCTATCGCTATCTGCTCTCATGGGATGGAACGACTTGGGATACCTCGCGTTTCACGATTGCGGGTCGTCATGTCGCGGCGCTTCAGGAATATCAAGGGCTGCTTTATGTCGGCGGCGATTTCACGTGGGCCAACGGGCAGCTTGTCAACCACGTTTTCTCGACCGATGGCGTCAATGTCTTTCCGATCGAAGCCGGCGTCAGCGGCCATCTCTCGCCCCATCACGGACTCGAATGGAGCAATGTGACCGTGCTGCATGTCCACGACGATCTGCTGCTCATCGGCGGTCAGTTTCGTCAGCCGGAAGTCGGTCTGATTGCCTGGAATGGCGCACAGCGCCAGCCGGGCCGCTACCGCGGGCGAACGTTGAATGACTTTTATCCGCGCGGCCTCAGCACATTCCGAGAGCAGTTGCTGGCTTGTACCGACGGCGCGCTGTGTCGCTGGGAAGATGGCGATTGGCGCCGCTTCGGAGACTGTTTCGTTTCCGCCGGGATCGAATTTGACAACACGCTGTTTGTCAATACGACAAGCATCGTCGATGGCGCTGGATATGAATCCTACCTTTCGCGGTACGGCTCGCCGGGTTCGCCGGGCGATTCGAACAGCGATGACGCGGTGGATTTCGCCGATATCGACTGTTTCGTCGCGGCCCTCGTCGATGAACGGGTCTGGCGGACCTGCTCAGATCGACATGATGCGGCGTCACAAGCGTTTGGCTGCGCCAACGACATCAATCAAGATGGCTCGATCAACGCCGACGACATCGACGGATTCATCGGCTGCGTGGTCGCATCCGGCTGCCGATAGATTCAGCGCGAAGCCGGCTCGAAGCGCCGGAAAGTCGCCGCCTGCGCTCGAACAACTAGCGCGCAGATTTGATGATTACCGTTGTTCCAGCGGCCCGCGCGGGCTGGTTAGCCGTGGATAGTAGCGCGCCCCCAAAAATCCGCGACAAAGAAGGAACACGCCCAGGGTCATCCCCAGCGCGGCCAGCGTGTCAGAGGGATAGTGCCGCGCCTGCGCGACGCGCGCCACGCACACCAGCCCCGCCACGGCCACCAGCGGCCAGCGCAGCGTTGGCCAATAGTGCCCCAGTAAAAACGCGAGCAGCGCCGCCGCCGCCGCATGCCCCGACGGGAAGGAATCAAAGCCGCGGGCCTGATCACCCAGCGGCCAGAAGTAGAACGGCCCCAGTCCGATGTGAGGCCGCGCTCGGCCGACGATGAATTTCGTCAGATGCAACAAGCCCACAACGCTGACGAAGTAAACGCCGAACCCGATGATCAGCGGACGCCAGTTGCGGAAGAGAAGCAGCAGGATCGGCAACAGCGCCACGGTGGTCCAATCCAGCGCCCAGTTGGAGAACTTGATCGCCTGTCGCTGCGGCGAGCCGTCGGGAAAGAGTTGACCGATCTGGTGGGTCAGCGGCGCATCGATCAATGTCAGCGCTGCGCTGGCCGCGAGCAGCCCGGCCACCACCTCCCACGCGCGCACGCGGCGAGAGTCAGGCGCTCTCAAAGATACCGCAGGCCCCAGATGTTCAGCGCGCGACATAGCTATTTTCCTCGTTCATGATCCCGAACGGCCGAAGTGGCAGTATAGCACCGGGCCTGGTCGGGGCCGTCGCGCCTGCGCTTGCCGGCCAGCCCGCCCCTTGGTCACACCCACCGCGTCGGGCGGCGCCGGCGTGGTGGACCATTACCCATGCGGCGCAGCCCGGTGCATAAGGCTGCGCCCGCTCGCGATATCATTTCCCATGATGCAATTCATCGGCAACTACATCGATGGCCGGCTCGTCGAGCCGGACTCCCGCGACTATCTCGACAACATTGATCCCGCCACCGGCGCCGTCTATGCCCAGACGCCCGCAAGCGACACGCGCGACGTCGAGCGGGCGCTCGCCGCGGCAGAGCGGGCCTTCGCCGGCTGGTCGCGGATGCCGGCGGGGCAGCGCTCCGGTCTGCTGCTCGACCTCGCCGCGCGCATCGAGCAAAACCTGGAGGCCTTCGCCCGCGCCGAGTGCATCGATACGGGCAAGCCGCTGCGGCTGGCGCGAGCGATGGACATTCCGCGCGCCGTCGCGAATTTCCGCTTCTTCGCCACGGCGATTTTGCATGAGCGCAGCGATGCGCATGTCATGGATCACGCCGCGTTGAACTACACGCTGCGGCGGCCGCGCGGCGTCTGCGGATTGATCGCGCCGTGGAATCTGCCGCTCTATCTGCTGAGTTGGAAGATCGCGCCGGCGCTGGCGACGGGAAACACGGCGATCGCCAAACCCTCGGAGATCACGCCGATGACGGCCCACCTGCTCGCACAGGTGTGCATCGAGGCGGGCCTGCCGCCGGGCGTGCTGAACATCGTGCATGGCCTGGGCGGGCGCATCGGTCAGGCGCTGGCCGAGCATCCGCGCGTGCGCACGCTCTCGTTCACCGGCAGCACGCGCACGGGCGCCGCGATTGCCGCCGCCGGGGCGCCGCATTTCAAGAAGCTCGCGCTCGAAATGGGCGGCAAAAACGCCACGATCATTTTCGCCGACGCCGACCTGCGCGAGGCCGTTCCGCAGGCGGTCCGGGCGGCGTTCTCGAATCAGGGGCAGATTTGCCTGTGTGGTTCGCGCATGCTGATTGAGCGGCGCGTCTATCGAGAAGCGGTCGAGGCGCTCATCGCGGCGGCCCGCGAGCTGGCCATTGGCGACCCGCTCGATGAGAGCACTTCCTTCGGAGCGCTCGTCTCGGCGCAACATCTGTCCAAGGTCGCCGGCTGCGTTGAGTTGGCCCGCGAAGAGGGCGGCGAAATCCTCTGTGGCGGCGCGCGCGCCGCGCCGCCCAACGCGCGCTGCGCCGGCGGGTACTTTTATCCACCGACCGTGATCGCCGGCCTCGGGCCGCAATGCCGCACCAATCAAGAGGAGATCTTCGGCCCTGTCGTCACTGTGCAGCCGTTTGACAACGAGCAAGAGGCGCTCGCCCTGGCGAACGCCAGCGAATATGGATTGTCGGCGTCGCTGTGGACAAGCGATTTGTCGCGGGCGCACCGGCTGGCCGAGCTACTCGAAGCCGGCACGGTCTGGGTCAATTGCTGGCTGCTGCGCGATTTGCGCGTGCCCTTCGGCGGCATGAAGCAAAGCGGCCTGGGCCGTGAAGGCGGTGACGAAGCGCTGCGGTTCTTTACCGAGCCTAAGAATGTGTGCGTCAAGCTCTGAGCCGGCGCGACGGCATTGATCGTGACGGAAACCGATACAGAAATGCGATCGCGGCAGCGCGGCGCGGTTGCCCCACCTTTGACCGATCGCCGTGTCGATTGATCGGTAGCGTCGGCCCTCCGTGGCCGACGGCGAATCAGCTTCGATTCGCCATCGGCAGAGACACCCGACGCTACAAGAAAATAAAAAACGCCCTAATCTCGAATCCAATGCGCGTATTGCCGGGGCTGCTGGCCGCGGTCGAACTTGCGCAGCGCACGCGCCGCGCGGTGCGGCCAATAGGCGTCGCGAAGAAACTCGCGCGCGAGCAGCACCATATCCGCCCGTCCATTGCGCACGATCTCATCCGCCTGCAGCGGGTCGGCAATCGTGCCGACCGCCATCGTCGGCAGCTCGGCGGCTCGGCGGATGGCTTCGGCAAAGGGCACTTGAAAGCTCGGACCCGCGGGGATTTTTGCGTCGGGCGTCGTGCCGCCGCTGCTACAGTCGATGCAATCAACCCCTTCGGTCTTGAGTTGCTTCGCCAGCGCGACCGAATCTTCCAGCCCCCAACCACCGTCAACCCAGTCGCTGCACGACAGCCGGACGGCGAGCGGCAGGTGCTCGGGCCAGACGCGCCGCACGGCCCGCGCCGTTTCGAGCAGGAAGCGCGTTCGACCCGCGAATGAGCCGCCATATATATCACGCCGCTTATTTGAGAGCGGCGACAGAAAGCTGTGCATCAGATAGCCGTGGGCCGAGTGCAACTCAAGCAGTTCAAAGCCCGCGTCGAGCGCCCGCCGCGCAGCCGCCACAAACCCGGCCTGCACGTCAGCGATGTCGGCGGCAGTCATCTCGCGCGGCGGATGTGGATGGCCGGCGCCAAACGCGATCGCACTGGCGCCGATCGCTTCCCACCCGCCCTTATCCGGCGACAGCCAGGCGCCGCCGTCCCAGGGCAGGGCCGAGCTGGCTTTGCGGCCGGCGTGGGCAAGCTGAATCGCGGGGGTCGCGCCGTGGGCCTTGATGAATGCGGTGATGCGCCGCAGCGGCTCGATCTGATCGTCGCTCCATAGCCCCGCGCACCCCGGCGTGATGCGGCCGCGCGGCTCGACCGCGGTCGCCTCGGCGATGATCAGCCCCGCCCCGCCGATCGCGCGGCTGCCCAGGTGCACGAGATGCCAATCGGTGGCGCGACCCTCGACGCTGGAGTATTGGCACATGGGCGAAACGCCGATGCGATTGCGAATCTGCACCGAGCGCAGGGTGAACGGTTCAAACAATTGCGGCATTCCGATACTCCGGTTGGGTTATTCTCAATCACTACGAGCAATCAGGCGGCGGGGCAAGACATGGCGTCCGGCTTCACAGTGTAAGCCACCTGCGGCAGTAAGCGAGTCAATCGAGCTTGCATCCGACGATTCAATCGACGCGTTTCAGGAATCGGCCGCCGCGACTCAACTCGCTACTCTGAACTCGCTACTCTGAACTCACTGCTTGCCCGCCACGCTTCCATGCCGCGCTTTCGATCGTAGGCGCGACCCGCGCCGCCGACCGCAGGGCCGCCTCGGCGGCGGGCGTGAGCGCGTGCTTGCGCCGGCCCATCACAGTGCGAGCGATCTCGACGCACTTTTCGATACGGAATTCATCCAGGCCCCCGTCGGTCAGCCAGGCAAAGCTCGGCACGCAGCGCGGCACGCGCCCCGCCGTAAAGACGTTCGCCGCCGTCCCGATCACGACTCCGGTCGGCAGGATCGTGCCGATGCCGGTCTTGGCGTGGTCGGCGATCATCGCCCCGAGGAAGCGTTCACCGGTCTCGATCTCAACTCCACCGAGCGCTACGCGGATCGTGCCATAAGTGTTTTTGAGGTCGCTGGTGACGGTGTCGGCGCCGAGATTGACCCACTGGCCGACGTAGCTATGCCCGAGAAACCCATCGTGCTGCTTGTTGCAAAACCCATCGAGGATGCTGCCCTCGATCTCGCCGCCGACCCGGCAGACCGGACCGATCGTCGTGTTTTCGCGGATGATCGCATTCGGCCGAATGATCGTCTGCGGACCGACATAGGCCGGCCCGATCACGACCGCGCCGGGCTGCAGCTCGGCGCCGGAGTCGATGTGAATCGGACCGCTTTCGGCGTCCAGCACAACGCCCGGCTTAACACGCGCGCCGGCGGCGATGCAGACCCCGGCGGGATTGACGATGTGCACGCCGGGATAGATCACGCCCTCGTGTCGGCCGCCCTCGTGCAGTTCGCGGCGCAGCTCATCACCATTCACCCGGATCAAATCCCACGGATGTGCGATCAACTCCACTCCCGGCGGCGGCGGCGCGGTATGAGCGATCAACCCGTCTAGCGCAGCCTGATCGACGCCGTCGAAGGCCGAATCCGCCGCCAACCGTCGTCCCGCGACGCCGGCAACCGCGCCGCCGGTTTCCGCACGCGGCGATAACAGCCGCTCCGTGGCCTCGCCCGGCGGCAGCAGCGCGGCGAGCACCACGTCGCCGCGCACCCAGGCCGTGCCAAGCGGCGGCAATGCCGGCAATTCGCGCAGCAAGACGCGCCCATTGATGAACAGCCAAGGCTGCTCGGGGCGCGGCGGTGCAAGCGGATAGCGTTCGACGAAGTCGGCCGCCAGCTCGGGTCGGACGGACACGCCGTGCAACTGCCGGCCAAAGGCCTGCAGCATGCGATCGATCAATCGGGTGCGGCCACAGCGCAACTCACACGCCGGCCGCAGCCAGGTGAGCGGAAGCAAGTCGCGCCAAGCGCGGTCTTCAAAAATCGCCAGGTTCATGCTGCGCACGATACTCGTTTCGCGGCGCGCGGGCATCAGCACCGGGTTGCGGACATGGAGCGAGGTATCGCGCGAGTTATCGCCCAGCACCCCGGCGAGATCATCGCGACAAATCGACGGCCATCGTTGGTGTTCTTGCAGATGCTGATCGTGCCGCGAACCCGACCGCAATGGGCAGTCTGTCCGCTTGAATGTGAGGAATGAACGGAGAGTGTTCCGGCGACATGAAGTGGAATGAGCGCCGTTGTTTGCTGTCAGACGCACGGGCCAAAGAGCTCGTGAACTTTTTGCCGGCTCGGATTCTCGCTTTCTTTTGCGCGCGAGTT